>JAIDSM010000264.1:0-37561 GCA_029061225.1 Muribaculaceae bacterium | reverse complement strand
AGTGACCTTACCTGTTCTTCAGACAATCCGGTGTAAAGAAGGATATCTCCAATCGGCAATCCATTTGCCTTCATCCTTCTGGCCATAATCATTCTTTCCTCTTCCCTTCCTTCTTCCCTTCCTTCTTCCTTACCTTCTTCCTTTGCAAATTCTAATTCAGATTCACGTTCCATCTCGATCATAATCGAGTTTCTATAGGCTACAATGTCTTCAGCTGCCATAGATGCTATTTCAGATGCTTCAAACATTTCATCATATTCACCGGTCTTATACGGTTTAGAATTCTTATTGAGTTTTTCCATATTTTTTATGAGATAAAGTCTTCTTTCTATTTCTGATTTGCAGTCTTCCCATTCCTCGCTGACCTGAGATAACGATAAGAAGAAAATCTTAAAGTCTTCGGTGAAGACGACATTAGTGTTTCTCTCCATAAGGACAATCTCATTGATAAGACGTTTTTGAAAAGGCTTCATGTCAAAATCAGTGATCACAATAAGATAAATCGGTTCAAATTTATAAGATTTACCACTCTCTCCTTGACGGAATACGCAAGATGATATATAGAAAATCATTCTCTTGCCAAACAATTCGGACTGTTTGCGTTGCATTTCTACAACGAAATGATAGCCAGTAGACGTTGTACAGTAGGCATCATACACTATTCTTTTCCCGTCAGCATCCGGAGGCAGAACTTCTTTATCCTGAAACGTCACATCGGTGACAACCATCTTTCCTTCGAAGAGGGCATTTAAGAATCTTTTTAAAACCTCTGAATGTTGTTGTGAGCCAAATGCCCGCTTAAATCCGTAGTCTGAACGAAGTTTTATGAATGTTTTATTAAGAAGGTCTTCTATCGTTGTTTTCATCCTGATTTAATTTGAGACTACTAAATTAATAAAAATTTCCTTATGATACAACTCAACATGCCGAAAAGATGAGTCTTTATTATTTTTTATGTTGCGTCGGTAGATAGTATCGGCTTGAGAAATTCATACATTCAGTCGCATTGTCCACAATTTGGATCCGATTAGTTGCGGAAGCTTAATTTGGAATAAAGTTGAAAAGTTTTTGCGAAAAGTTTTTGTAAGTCTGAATTATTTATTAACTTTGCAGACAGAAGAGGCCTACTTGGCCGATAGCAAAAGATCGAACCGTAATAAATATACCATAAACACGACATCAGATGTACTTATTAGGATACGATATAGGTACTTCCTCTGTAAAGGCAAGTATCGTTGACGCAGAAAGCGGAAAATGCGTGGCTACTGATTTCTTCCCGAAATCCGAAGCTCCCATCAAGGCTCTGAAACCCGGATGGGCCGAACAGAATCCCGAAAACTGGTGGGAATACATTAAGGAAGTTACAAAGAGTGTACTCGACAGCTCCAAAGTGAATCCGGCAGACATCAAGGCAATAGGTTTTTCTTTCCAGATGCACGGCCTCGTATGCATCGACAAAGACCGCAACCTGCTCCGTGACGCTATAATCTGGTGCGACTCCAGGGCTGTTCCTTATGGGCAGAAGGCATTCGAGGAACTCGGAGAGGAACTCTGCCTGACACACCTTCTCAACTCCCCCGGCAACTTTACCGCCGCCAAACTCGCATGGGTAAAGGAAAATGAACCGGAAGTCTTCGAAAAGATCTACAAGATAATGCTTCCCGCCGACTACATCGCGATGAAGATGACCGGCGAAATCTGCACTACACCGGAAGGCATCTCCAACTATGTGCTATGGGACTTCAAGGAGAACGCTCCAGCTAAGTTCCTCATGGACTATTTCGGCTTCGACATGGAGATATTGCCTGAAGTGAAACCCACTTTCAGCATCCAGGGACGTCTTCTTCCGGAACCGGCAAAAGAACTTGGTCTCGAACCCGGAACACCGGTGACGTACCGCGCCGGAGACCAGCCTAACAACGCGCTTAGCCTGAACGTGTTCAACCCGGGTGAGATAGCCGCTACCGGAGGCACATCAGGAGTGGTATACGCTGTAAACGGTAAGACAGACTGCGATCCGAAATCCCGCGTCAACTGTTTCGCCCACGTAAATCACACGGCTGAAGAACCCCGTGTTGGTGTCCTTACATGCATCAACGGCACCGGCATCCTCAACAGCTGGATGAAGCGCAACATCGCCTCCCCCGGCATGAGCTACGACGATATGAACCGTATGGCGGAATCCGTACCCGTTGGAGCGGAAGGTCTCAGCATCATACCTTTCGGCAACGGTGCCGAGAGAATCCTGCAGAACAAGGAAATCGGTTGCTCAATCTTTGGAATAAACTTCAACATCCACAACAAAGCCCACCTCATGCGCGCGGCTCAGGAAGGCATCGTCTTCTCCTTCATGTACGGAATCGAGATTACCGAGGCAATGGGGCTGAAGGTAGACACCATACATGCAGGACACGCTAATATGTTCCTCAGTCCCCTCTTCCGCGAGACCCTCGCCGCCGTGAGCGGAGCGACCATCAAACTCTATGAGACCGACGGAAGCGTCGGAGCGGCTAAAGGTGCAGGCATAGGCGCAGGAATCTACAAAGACAACAACGAGGCCTTCGCCACGCTCAAAAAGATAACCGAGATACAGCCTCCCAAAGACCGCGAGCCTTATCTCGCAGCTTACAGGCTCTGGAAGGAAAGACTAAATCAAATAAATCCCTAAAGACCTTAAAGACCTTAAAGACCTTAAAGACCTTAAAGACCTTACAATAAAAACAAATAAAAACACAACAATGGCACAGAAAGAATACTTTCCCGGCATAGGGAAAATCAAGTTCGAGGGTACTTCAAGCTACAATCCCCTCGCCTACCGTTACTATGACGCTGAGAAACTCGTTCTCGGCAAACCTATGAAGGAATGGCTCAAGTTCGCCATGGCATGGTGGCACACTCTCTGCGCAGAGGGAGGCGACCAGTTTGGCGGAGGCACCAAGAAGTTCCCTTGGAACGTGGGTGAAACAGCTGTAGAACGCGCTAAGAACAAAGTTGACGCCGGCTTCGAGATCATGGACAAGCTCGGTATCGAATATTTCTGCTTCCACGACGTTGACCTCGTAGACGAGGGCAACTCAGTTGAAGAATACGAAGCAAACCTCAAGGCTGTCGTAGCCTACATCAAAGAGAAGATGCAGGGCACTAACATCAAGAACCTCTGGGGCACAGCCAACGTATTCGGCAACAGCCGCTATATGAATGGAGCAGCTACAAACCCTGACTTTGACGTGGTAGCCCGCGCTGCCGTTCAGATCAAGAACGCTATCGACGCAACAATCGAACTCGGCGGTCAGAACTACGTATTCTGGGGTGGCCGCGAAGGCTACATGAGCCTTCTCAATACCGATCAGAAGCGTGAGAAAGAGCATCTCGCAACTATGCTTACAATGGCACGCGATTATGCCCGCAGCAAAGGCTTCACAGGAACATTCCTCATCGAGCCGAAGCCCATGGAGCCCAGCAAGCACCAGTATGACGTCGACACTGAGACTGTCATCGGCTTCCTTAAGGCTCATGGCCTTGACAAGGACTTCAAGGTGAATATTGAGGTTAACCACGCTACTCTCGCAGGCCACACATTCGAGCATGAACTCGCAGTGGCTGTAGACAACGGCATGCTCGGCAGCATCGACGCTAACCGCGGTGACTACCAGAACGGCTGGGATACCGACCAGTTCCCCATCGACAACTATGAGCTCACTCAGGCAATGATGCAGATTATCCGCAACGGCGGCCTTGGCAACGGCGGTACGAACTTCGACGCAAAGACCCGTCGCAATTCCACCGACCTCGAGGATATCTTCATCGCCCACATCGCCGGTATGGACGCAATGGCACGTGCTCTCGAGTGTGCGGCAAACGTGCTTGAGAAGTCGCCTTACAAGAAGATGCTCGCCGACCGTTACGCTTCCTTCGACAGCGGCAAGGGCAAGGAATTCGAGGAAGGCAAGCTTTCTCTCGAACAGCTCGCAGAAATCGGCCGCGAGATCAACGAACCCGCCCAGACTTCCGGCAAGCAGGAACTCTACGAGGCAATCGTAAACATGTACGCTTGATTCAATGATCAATGATTAATGATCAATGATCTATTATAATTATCTTAATCATTGATGTAACTACAAAATATACTTGGGAAGGCAGAGAACTGTCTTCCCAAGTCAATATCTACACATTTCACTCATTTTCCATATTCTTTCTTATCAAGCCTCATTACCATGAAGACATTCGGCCGATTCTATTCAGGACTATTTGCTTCCGCAGTCATCATTACCTATGCATCACTGCCGCTTTTCGCCGAGAGAAGCGACTCCAGACTCTGGCTCCCGCTCGCTGATGATAATGTCAGCGTAGAATACAACGGGAACGAACCTATCGCCCTTAAGGCGGTCGAAATCCTTTCGGAGGCTGCTCCTGACAGCTACTTCAGGAAAATCAGGCTCGTAGAAAATAAGAAAGCTGCTGCTAAAAAGGAAGCCTATGTAATTTCTGCAGATAGCACCACTAATACCGTGACAGTCTCCGCTCCGACAGCACAGGGACTTCTTTATGGCGCTCTGTCGCTCTATCGACCTGCCTCATGCTTCGACAGGACCGACGCTCCTAAACATGATTTGAGGGTGCTCAACCACTGGGACAACCTTGACGGTACCATCGAACGAGGATATGCCGGTCAAAGTATATGGAACTGGGATTCTCCACTGACTGATCAGCAGATATCACTTTATAAGAAATACGCGCTCGCCAACGCTATGGCGGGAATCAACGGGACAGTACTCAATAATGTCAACGCTTCTCCGAATATGCTGACTCCGCAGATACTGAAAAGAGTGGCAGAAATAGCCGACATTCTACGGCCTTACGGAATAAAGGTCTATCTTTCGGTAAACTTCGCTTCGCCAAGCGTAATCGGAGGTCTTTCGACAGCTGATCCCCTCGACAAAGACGTAGCGAAATGGTGGCAAGCCAAAGCGAAAGAGATTTATTCGCTCATTCCTGATTTCGGAGGTTTTCTCGTGAAGGCCAACAGCGAGGGACAGCCGGGACCTTGCGATTTCGGACGTACTCACGCCGAGGGAGCAAATATGCTTGCAAAGGCCCTGAAACCATATGGCGGACTGGTAATGTGGCGCGCTTTCGTCTATTCCCCTTCCGATCCTGACCGTGCAAAACAGGCATATGTGGAGTTCAATCCCCTCGACGGCAAGTTTGACTCCAACGTAATGGTGCAGGTGAAAAACGGACCTGTCGATTTCCAGCCCCGAGAGCCATACAGTCCCCTTTTCAATGGAATGAAGAAGACTCCGCTCATCGCGGAACTTCAAATCACCCAGGAATATCTCGGACACGCCAACCATCTCGCTTATCTTGCCCCGATGTGGGAGGAATTTTTCGATGAAGCCCCGGGCGGCAATATCAAGGGAGTGGCCGGAGTCGCCAATATCGGAAATAATGAGAATATGACTGGCCATCCCCTCGCGCAGGCCAACTGGTATGCTTTCGGCCGACTTGCATGGGACCCGACACTTAAATCGGATGACATAGTCGAGGAATGGGCGGAAATGACTCCATGGCTTAATATAGACGATAGCCGTATGCCGGAATTCAAGAAGATGATGGCCGGGAGCCGAGAGAACGTGGTAGACTACATGATGCCTATGGGACTCCACCACCTATTCGCCTTCGGACATCATTACGGGCCGCAACCTTGGTGCGACCCTGCAGGTGCACGCCCCGACTGGCTTCCGAAATACTATCACCGAGCCGATAGGGATGGAATCGGCTTCGACCGCACTGTAAAGAGCGGAAGCGGAGCCACGGCGCAATACCCCTCGCCTCTTGCGGAGACACTCGAGGATGTGAATGCCTGTCCTGAGAAATACCTTCTCTGGTTTCATCATCTTGGCTGGGACCATCAGCTTCCATCTGGAGAGACACTGTGGGAAGCGCTCAACCGTCACTACGACCAGGGAGTGGAAGGAGTGGCCGATATGCGTATGACATGGAATGATCTTGACGGCACAATGGAACCGGAAATCTACAACGACATCAAGGATAGACTCCTCACCCAACATAAGGACGCCATTTGGTGGCGTGATGCCTGCCTTGAGTATTTCGGAGAAAAGGCGGGAAAGAAACCGACAGGTCTGTCCATGCATTCTCTTGAGGAGATGATTCCGGTGGAACTCGGCATCGACAACTATACCAATCCCTCGCCGTCACTCCTCGACTCAAAACGATAAAAGGTTAAATACTTTAGATAAATGATTGGTTTTAAAGGTAGGGACGCACGGCCCGTGCGTCCGCGCGCATGGATGACAATACCGCTATTGGGACTTGGCCTGATGTTAGGAGCACATTCCATGCATGCATCCTCTCCTCGCGTGCCTGACTACCTCATTCTTGGCGGAGAACTCGGAAATTCCTCCGCATCATCCAAAGAAGACATTCAGTCCATTTTCCCTAGACTGAAGGATATGGGACTCAACACGGTGCTCATGCCTGTCTATTGGGAACTGACAGAGCCCACGGAAGGAAATTTCGATTTCTCTCTTCTTGACGAGGCCCTATCCACGGCAAGGGAAAACGACCTTAAGCTTGTCTTGCTCTGGTTTGGTGCCTGGAAGAATTCCATGAGCTGCTATGCTCCCGGATGGGTAAAGACGGATGTCAGGCGTTTTCCGAGAGCCGTAACGGAAGAAGGGAAACCGCTTGAGATACTAAGCTCATTCAGCGACAATGTCCTTCAGGCCGACCTCAATGCCTTCAACGCGATGCTTGACCATCTGAAAAAATACGACCAAGAAGGTACCGTGAGCATGATTCAGATTGAGAACGAAATCGGAATGCTCGAATCACCGCGTGACCATTCCAAACTCGCGGATAAGGAATACGCCAAAGGAGTCCCGAATGAGCTGGCATCAGAGATAGGAGTAAAACCCGGATCTTCGTGGAAAGAAACAGCTGCTGATCCGGACTATGCGGATGAGATGTTCATGGCATGGAACTATGCCCGATATGTGGAGCATCTCGCAAAAGCTGCTAAAGAGAAGCTTCCGGATACTCCTCTTTATGTCAATGCGGCTCTCGACAGCCGGGGACGCCGACCGGGGCAATATCCCTCTGCCGGACCGATCGCCAGACTTGGCGGTATATGGAAAAAGGGAGCTCCTTCTATCGACTTCATATCTCCCGACCTCTACGATCCTCCATTCGCACCTTGGTTCTTGCAATATGATTTTCCTGGAAACCCGTTGTTCATACCGGAAATAAGAAGATCCTCAGACAGCGGCACACATGCCTTTTACGCCATAGGACAACATAATGCACTTGGCTTCAGTCCGTTTTCTATCGAGAATGCTTCTCCTCAGGAAGCGGCTCGGCTGAAAGAGGCCTATTCCCTCCTTAAAAAACTTGAACCATACTGCAATGACAGATATGAGAGCTATGGTCTGCTTTTCGACTCAGATAATGCCAAGGAGTCCAAGATTATGGATATCGACGGAATGAAGACTGTCGCCTCACATTTCTTCACACTTCCATGGGACAGCCGGGCTACAGACGGCAGCCGCTGGCCCGACGGCGGAGGTATGGTAATCAAACTCGACAAAGACGAATATCTGATTGCCGGCACCGGAATAGTGGTGAAGTGGGAAAGTCTGGATGAAAACGCTGATGAAAAGAAGCTCGGTGAAGACGGATTCTTGCTGTCAGGAGAAGAAGGAAAATCCTCGGAATGGAAGGGCCGTCAACGTATCGGCATTCTGAGCTGTGATGAAGTGGATATCAATCCTGACGGTTCTTTCAGGGTAATTCGCCGGTTAAACGGCGACGAGACACATCAAGGACGCCACGTGCGCATCGGAGTGGACGACTACAAAGCACTCCACGTGAAGCTTTACCGCTACTGAGATTCTTGATATTGACTATTGTCAACTATCATCGATCAAAAAAATCAGAAGGGTCCCTCGCGTTGAGGGGCCCTTCTTAATTGTCATATTTGAATACTATCAGATACCTCTTGAAATATGTAATTATGCATTTTGCATTATGACTTGCTTTAGCTTGAGCGCAGCTAATTATGCATTATGCATTGGAAGATTATTTCTTTTTCACCACCTTGCCGTCGATGATGTAGAGTCCGACAGGAAGATCGGAGAAGCTGACGCTCTCCGGATAGCGGAAACCATTTAGGTCATAGATACCCTTGACTCGTGTATCGGGTTCGGACGAAATCTCGTCAACTCCACTGTATATTACGCCACCAAGACCTCTTACAACACCTGCATAGGCATGCTTGCGGTAGAATGTGCCGTTTGTCCATATTCCGACCGGGGTATTCGCACGCCAGCCGCTGTTGGCCGGAGAGTCGGTCGGGCACCAGAAGCATATACCCCATTGCTGTTCAGGAGGAATGAGACGGAAATACTCCTTGATTATCCACTCATAGTAGTCGGCCATGTTCTTATGCTGCTGCTCCGTCATCTCTCCCGTAGGAACGTCCCTGCCGCTGGCATTTACATAACCCATGTCGAACTCACTAACACGCACGAGTTTTCCGGACGCTGCCATCAGCCTGAACATATTTGTGATCGCGTTCTTCTTACTGTTCTGAGTTCCGGTGTTCTCATAATAAGAGATGTGCATCTGCGTTCCTATGCCGTCGACGAAAGTGACGCCGTCAGCTTCCCACTTGGCGATCCAGTTGATAAGGGATTTCAGTTTCTTGTTGCCGTCCCAGTCGCTCTCGAGGTTGTAATCGTTGATGAAGAGCTTTATGTCTTCAGGCCCGTACTGGCGAGCATAGCGTATGGCGGTGCGCACGTATTCGAGATCACCCATGTGGTCCTGCCAGAAGAATGCGTCGCCACCCACATCCCAGGTGGCATCGCCGTTGAAGCCTTCCGAGTGCTGCAGCGTGTAGTTGCCCTGGCCGTCGTTGCCTCCGCCCGATATAGCCTCGTTCACTACATCCCATGCCTTCACCTTGCCGCCGCAGGCGTTCATCATTCCCTTGATCCACTTTTCCATAGCTCCACTCAAGACCTCAAGCTTCTCAGCCTTCGTAAGCGGAGTGCTCTGCGGAATCTTAAGAGAGAAATCACTGCTTTCGATCGCAGGAGCATTGACACCTCCGGAATTCTTCTTCATCCTGAATGAAGAGAGATCATCTCCTTCGATGCTGCCATTGACGATTTTCTCCACACCTCCAATCTTGAGGCTTACATTGTCGAAATAATAAGTATTCGCATCGGCAAGTTCGCTGAGATTGAAAGCTATTGACTTTCCTCCGTTTGCGAATCTTCCGGAAATCTCTATAGTCTTCCAGTCGGTAGAAAAGTTAATGTCGCCAAAGGCGTTCCAGTCCACATAGCTGCCGGGATCGTTGTGAAGCTGCGTTGAAGCCTTGGCAGGCTTGTCGGCGCGGACATCAGCCTTAAAAACATAACTCTGACCGGATGCATACGATGACGAGGGGACGATCCAGAACTGATTGTCCCAAGTCTCAGATTTTCTTGCGGTGGCTTCCACCTTTAGATAGCGGCGTTTCTCATCGATCTTCATCGCTCCGATCTTATCTTCCACCTTGATGTTGCGGATATATATGTCTCCGATAAAGTCACCGCATTGGAAAAGCAGGAACGGATTATTGATGGGACTGGTATACGTCACCTCAACTTCCTGCCATTCCGTTGAGAACGGAAAATCAGTATTGCTGCCACTTCCCCAGTCTCCGAGCTTCGAATGCATTATTCCGGCCTTCGAACCTCTTATCTCGTAAGTGAACTTGTAAGTCTTGCCAGCCTCGGTCGGGATGTTGTCGAAACCTATAAACTGCACTTCCCATGAATTGTTCTTCTTTGTCGTGTGTATGTTGAGGCCGTCGGCTGAGGAGAAGTTGAGGGAGAAACCGTATTGAGATTTATCTGCGGTCCATCCTACATTCTGCTGACTACGGAAATCCTTCGAACCAATCACAACATATACTATGGTGTCAGGATTCTCGAAAGGAATCGCCGGTTTATCTTTTATCAATCCTCTAAGCCATCCGTTGGGTTGCTGAGAATGCCAGGCAAGAGTATGGCCATAGACGTTGATGCCGGCTTCGGAGGCTGCATTCACATAGTTTCTGACTCGTGTGAAATCCATGCCGCCACTGTTGTTGACGCAGCTCGACATTTTCATAGCGTTGCCTGCCACAGTCTCGGTAAAGTTGTCGTTGGTCATGCCGGCAACAGTGGAATTGCTCAGATACTGGTCTACGGTGGTGCCTATGCCAAGCTTGAAATTAGGATACTTGTCGTAATCGATATAGCTCTTCAGCGCCGCGAAGTCTTTGAGATAGTCGTAGGCAGAATTATTGGGATTACCCTGCTCATAGTTCTTCAAGGACTGTGCCGACGATAAGAGAACCGAAAAGACAGTCATTGTCGTTATTACGGTCTTCTTCATGGTTGTTAGAGTTGAAAAATCTTTTGCTTCTGCAAAGTTATAAATATTTTCGATAACAACCGAATTTTTTATAAAAAAAGATCAATACATTTTCTGCAAGTCTGATATATTAACTATACCTTAAGAAGCGCTCTTTACCTCTTCATCAGAAAGAATATACGCCTGAAAAATTACCAAGCGAACTCTGTCTGCCAATCTTTCGGAAAACCTAAGAATTTTGATTTTGTAGAATTTACATATGGATAAGCGTTGAAGAGACTGACAAGCTGCTGCTTAAATGTATTTCCTGGCAATATACTTTTTAAAAGTGAGCCAATGACACATTCGCTATAATATAACTTAGCAAGATCCTGTTGGCTCCAACGCTTATGTCTCATTCCGAAATTATAGGCTTCGGGGCGCTTCTTTAAAGGTCGATTCCATAGTCTTGCATGGTGACTGCAAATATTCCGCAGATAAACCAAGGTATTCATCCACGATATAAACCTATCTACACTGTCACAGCCGAAATATCTTGCTACTTGAAACTGCAAATCCCTATTGTTGAAGTTCCGAAACTGTTTGATAAGTGCACCGAAAGAAACTATTTGCAACGCAATCCATGCAGGAGGGAACTCATCACTATAGGTATCCATGAAATGCTTAATGAAGTCTTCTCTTGTAACTGCCATATCATATTGCAGATTGGCAAGAAATTCCTCACATTCTCCTTTGTTGATGAAATTCCCTAAATCAGCATACCAAAGTGCCGTTCCAGTTCCCACACTGAACTTGTCGATGATTAGAGTCCTGAAAGCGATCTCTATGCGTCCTAAATATGAGAAGAGCAGAGACTTCAGAGAACGGTCGAATTCATATATCGAATAAACCTTCTCGAAAGAAGTATCGTCGACAAATCCGCTATTATCACTTTCATTTCTGAAGGGATAGGCATATCCGCTAAAGCGGTAATAACCGATAATCGAGAGTATATGCGAAGCAAAGGTACGGTCATAAAATTCCATTCCCTTGCTTTCAAGAAGATTTATTTGCTCGCTAACTGGAATCGGCTTCTTGTCGTATTGACTCTTCATGTGTGGTTCTATAAAAAAATGACCTACCAGTTTCGCATCGTTGAGAGGCGCGGTAGGTTCTATGGGTACAAAGTTAATACTTTTATTCCTCCCAAACAAATATTCAGGCAAAAAAATGTGTTGGATTAACTTTTTTGAGGTATTTGTAATGTTTATTCCGGCTTTAATAACCTTATCCAACTCCAAACTACTGTTTCATCATTTGTAACTTCCGTTTCAAGGTCAATACCAAAAGGGTCCTTCAAAATCAAATAATCGAAGCACAGGGCTTTCGGTCTAATGATTTTCTTCCTTTTTACCTGCTGACCTTGACAGTCTCGACTGCTGATTCAAATATACCCGTGCTGACAATGGTCTGAGCGGCCATTACGTCAGCGTTGGTGTTCTAACTTTAAATGCTCTGTAAGAGAGCGGTACTGACGTTATATTTAAAGGCGTCTCATCTCCGCTTCCGATGCCGAACTAAATACAACATCTAAAGTTGCTAAAAGTCCGAAATTACTAAGAAATCACGAAATGTCAAAACAACAGGACAAAAATTTCCTTTTGGAATACGATTTATCAACATATGTATATATTTTCGATTCTCTTAGCAAGCTGCCACACCCGTAATTGTTGATATTCTTACTTCATCAATAAGTTTAAAAAATTTTTTTTCGCAGTGACATTAGATTTTTCCCGACTTTTTATTAATTTTGCATCGTGATTCCGGAGTAAAGAGTCTTCACTCTTTCCGAAGGGGTCGGCTAAATACAGGTAATAAGCTAAACTTGACAATCTTATGGGAGGTTTTTTTGGCGCAGCCTTAAAACGCAAGTGTGTCAACGACATTTTCTACGGCGTTGACTACAACTCACATCTCGGCACACGCCGCGGCGGTATGGTGACTTATGATCCGGAAGAGAAACGCTTCTGCAGATCCATCCACTCACTCGAAAGCTCATATTTCCGAACCAAGTTCGAATCGGAGTTGCACAAATACAAGGGCAACATGGGCATCGGAGTTATCAGCGACACCGACCCGCAACCAATAACCATCAACTCGCATCTGGGTCGTTACGCCATTGTTACGGTCGCAAAGATCGACAATCTCGACGAGCTTGAAAAGGAACTCCTCGACAGCGGAGCTCACTTCGCGGAATTAAGCTCGGGAGTGACAAATCCCACGGAGCTCATCGCACTGCTCATAAATCAGGGCAAGACATTCGTGGAAGGAATCGAAAACGTATATAATAAAGTAAAAGGTTCCTGCTCCATGCTCATCCTCACTGAAGACTCAGTGATCGTAGGTCGCGATAAACTCGGCAGGACATCTATCGTCATCGGAGAGAAAGAAGACGGATATGCTGTAAGCAGCGAATCCACATCCTTCCCCAACCTTGACTATAAACTGCTCCGCGATGTAGGCCCCGGTGAGATAGTAGAGCTCAAACCGGACGGTATCCGCCAGCTTCGCCAGCCCAATAAGGAAATGCAGATCTGCGCCTTCATGTGGGTCTACTATGGTTTTCCTACCTCCACTTATGAAAACCGTAATGTAGAGGAGGTGCGGTTCAAATCCGGTTATGCGCTGGGCCAACAGGATACAGAGACAGAGATCGATTGCGTGGCCGGAATCCCTGACTCAGGCGTTGGAATGGCCCTCGGCTATGCCGCCGGACATGGAACTCCCTATCAGCGATGCATCTCGAAATACACCCCGACTTGGCCACGAAGCTTCACCCCCTCCGACCAGTCGATGCGCTCTTTCATCGCTAAAATGAAACTCGTGCCAAACGAGGCCATGCTTAAGGGCAAACGCGCACTCTTCTGCGACGACTCCATCGTTCGCGGAACACAGCTCAACGACAACGTGAAAGTCCTGTTCGACTGCGGAGCGAAGGAAGTGCACATGCGTATCGCCTGTCCGCCCCTCATCTACGGATGCCGTTACCTCAACTTCACGTCATCTAAATCAGAGATGGAGCTGCTTACGCGCCGCATTATCGAGGAACTCGAAGGAGACCCCAACGCGCATCTCGATGAGTATGCAAAGACCGGCAGCTGCCGCTACTGCAAGCTCGTGGAGAAGATGCGTGAGCGATATGGACTCACATCCCTGAAATTCAATACGCTTGAAAATCTGATAGAAGCCATAGGGCTGCCCAAAGACCAGGTGTGCACCCACTGTTTCGACGGCACATCCCACTTCTAACCCTCCTCCCTTAACCCTTAACCCTTAACCCTTAAAACGGGGTCAGATTCGCATGAATCTGACCCCGTTTTTATTTCCGAAGGTGAATCTTACTTAAAAATGATAAAAAAATTGCCTAAACGTTTTGATTATCCGAAAAAATGACCTATCTTTGCGAAAAAGTAACATATAACGAACAAACCAACTAATCATAAGAACTGACCAAAGAAATGATTGAGACACTGACTTCGCTTGACGAGCAGATTCTGCTTTTCTTCAACGGACACCATACGGCCTTTCTCGACGAGACCATGGCGCTCATCACCGGCAAATGGATATGGATTCCATTTTATCTTATCCTTATCGACTTGCTTTTCAAGAAACTCGGACCGAAATACGCCGCCCTCACCCTCGCTGCAGTGGTCGTGGCAATAGTGATGACCGACCAAATATGTGCCAGCGTGATTCGACCATACATCGGACGATTGCGTCCATGCAACCCTGAGAACCCGATATTTTCTGCTATCACTCTTGTGAAGGATATCCATCCCGGAGGCTACAGCTGGCCTTCCTGCCATGCCGCCAATACCTTCGCACTCGCCACGCTACTCTCTTGCGTCATGAGATCAAGGAAATTCACCGCGATGATCTTCATATGGGCCACCGTCGTGAGCATCTCAAGGCTCTATTGCGGTGTCCACTATCCTACCGACATCCTTTGCGGAGCAGCTTTCGGAAGTGTGTTCGGATATATCTCGCTCATGGCAGTAAGCCGAATATATACAGCCATGCCAAGAATGTACATGGCTTTTCGCCGTCCAGACGCAGCATGACAGATTATGAAACTTAGAAACATTCTTACGGGAGCCTTCATGGCTCTTACGATTTCATCCGGCCTTTATGCACAAAGGCCGGATCTTTATTGGAGCGTAGGCATGAAGGCCATCTTCGACAACCGTGAAGGCGACACTCAGCATGCAGCGGCCAAGACTTTCTTCCAGACTCAGCTCGCTCCCGAGATAGGAATCAGTCTCTACAACGACCGCCACCGCATAGCGGCAGGCGTAGTATGGAACCAACCGATAGGTTGCGAATGGGAAGGTCATAGACTTTCACCTACCGTCTACTACCGCTATCAGAACAAAGGACTGAGATTCGCGATGGGCATGTTCGGGAGAGACCAGCTTTATGCCGAGATGCCCAACTACATATGGAACGACTCTGTGAAATACTCTCAGCGCAATATCCGTGGTGCATTGATCGGGTACAGAAACGACAAGGGATACTTCCAGGCCTTCCTCGACTGGAGAGGTATGCAGACCGACACTCAGCGAGAGGCTTTCAACATAATAGCGAGCGGCGAGCGCCATCATGCAGGTGGGAAATTCCTATGGGGAGGCCTCGCGATGATGAATCATCTCGCACTTGATAAGACGACACCTGACCAGCATGTAGTAGACAATCTTCTTTATAATCCCTATGTCGGTCTAAACATCGACCGGCTCATTCCACAACTTCCGCTCGACTCATGCGCCTTGAGGGTCGGGGCATTGGGCGACCTCACCCGCGACCGAGGCGACGGGGATTGGAAGACTCCGGTAGGATTATGGGTTGATATCGACGCTTCATGGAGATTTCTCGAACTTAAAAACACCTTCTACGCGGGAGGAAAGCTCTTTCCGCTATACGGCAGATACAACTTCATCCTCGACCAGGGAGAACCCTACTACGCTGCCTCTCTTTACAACCGCACTTCCGTCGGAATCGTGTTTCTCAAGCGGAAATTCATGGAGCTAAAGGCTTCGCTCGACTTCAACGTAGCTCCCTCTCACTTCAATTTCTACCAGAGGGTCCTCCTCTCCTTCTCCATATAGCAACCCTTAACCCTTAACCCTTAACCCTTAACCCTTAACCCTTAACCCTTAACCCTTAAAAAAATGAAACGTCATTTAAATGGCGTTTTATTTGCATATAAGCGGATTTTTAGTTATTTTTGCATTTCATAAAGAATCAACCTATCTAAGAATCAATCTAAACACATGAAAGTTCTTAACAAACAGACCGCACCCAAGGCGACGGCACCAGAGAGAATCATTCAGTTTGGCGAGGGCAACTTCCTTCGCGCATTCGTTGACTGGATCGTAAAGAACATGAACGAAGCCACCGACTTCAACGCTTCAGTGGTTGTGCTTCAGGGAACTCCCGACGACTTCGCGATGAAGCTTCTCTCGGCACAGGACTATATGTACAACGTCAACCTTCAGGGTCGTCTGAACGGAGAGATCGTCAACTCCTTCAAGCGCATAGACGTGATCAGCCGCGGCCTTAACCAGTGGGCCCAGCATGATGCCGTCCTCGGCCTCGCTGTGCAGCCTGAGATCAGATTCGTAATCTCAAACACTACGGAAGCCGGCATCGCATGGGATCCTGAATGCAAACTCAATGACGCGCCTCCGGCTTCATACCCCGCCAAGCTTACACAGATCCTCTATACTCGCTTCAAGGCTTTCAACGGTGACCCCAAGAAGGGACTCATCATCATGCCTTGCGAGCTCATCTTCGAAAACGGCCATCACCTCAAGAAATTCATAAACGACTACATCGACCTCTGGAAAGATGAACTCGGCGAAGACTACGAGGGATTCAAGAATTGGTTTAACACATACAACTACGTATGCGCTACCCTTGTAGACCGTATCGTACCGGGCTTCCCCCGCAAGGAGATCGGCAACATCCAGGAAAAGCTTGGATATAAGGACAATGTTGTGGTGCAGGGCGAAGCATTCCACGTATGGGTGATCGAGCGTCCTGAAAACATGAGCATCGAGGAGCTTAAGGCCGAATTCCCTGCTGAGAAGGCCGGACTCAATGTAATCATCACCGACTCTGAGGCTCCCTACCACGAGCGTAAGGTGACTCTCCTCAACGGCCCCCACACCGTGCTCTCACCTGTCAGCTACCTCAGTGGCGTTGACATTGTGCGTGACGCATGCAACCATCCCGTCATCGGCAAATTCATCCACAAGGTGCAGTTTGACGAACTCATGCAGACCCTCAACCTCCCGATGGACGAACTCACCGAGTACGGCGAAAGCGTGCTCGAACGCTTCAACAACCCGTTTGTTGACCATCAGGTGACCTCCATAATGCTCAACTCCTTCCCGAAGTATCAGACTCGCGACCTTCCCGGTGTGAAGACCTACCTCGAGCGTAAGGGTGAGCTTCCGAAAGGTCTTGTGCTCGGTCTGGCAGCCATCATCACATATTATAAAGGTGGAAAGCGCGCAGACGGCGCTCCCATCCAGCCGAAAGACGACCAGAAGATCATGGACCTTCTGACTGAACTCTGGGCGACAGGCGACACCCGCAAGGTGGCTGAAGGAGTGCTCGCAGCCGACGACCTCATCTGGAAGGAACACGGCAACCTCAACGAGATTCCCGGTCTTACCGACCTTGTAGTTGAGTACCTCGACAGCATCCGTGACAAGGGTATGCTCGCTACCGTAGAAAGCATCCTTTGATCTCAACCATACCCATGCCCGGGCGGATTATTTTCCTCCCGGGCATACGAGTATCTTGCATTGACAAGCATACAGACAATATTTTCAGCTGACTCACAACATGAAAGAATACATCAAAATAAATCCGGCGGATAATGTGGCGGTTGCCATTTCAGCTTTGCAGAAAGGCAACGAAGTGACTGTGGAGGGAATATCTTTCACTCTGAAGTCCGATATCCCAGCCGGCCATAAGTTCGCGCTTTCAGACATCAAGGAAGGCGAGAACGTCATAAAATACGGTTTTCCGATCGGTCATGCGAAACACGACATCGCTCAGGGCACTTTCCTCGATGATCACGACATAAAGACCAATCTCGCTGGCCAGCTCGACTATTCCGACGTAAAGCGCAAACCGGTCGAGAAGTGTCACTGTGAAGGTGGTGAACGTACTTTTGAAGGCTTTCTCCGTCCCAACGGAGATGCCGGAGTAAGAAACGAGATATGGGTCATCCCTACGGTAGGTTGCGTAAATGGCATTGCAAAGCAGATAGTAGACAGGCTTAATGCAGAGACCGGTGCCGAGGGAGTCGACGGTATTTTCGCTTTCCCTCACAACTACGGATGCTCGCAGCTTGGCGACGATCATGAGAACACCAAGAAGATACTGCGCGACATGGTGCTTCACCCCAATGCCGGAGGTATCCTGGTGGTTGGTCTCGGATGTGAGAACAATCAGCCGAAGGTATTCGAAGAGTTCTGCGGCGACTATAACAAGGACCGCGTGAAATTCATGGTCTGCCAGGAAGTGGAGGGCGATGAAGTGGAATACGGTCTCAACATACTCCGCGACCTCTACAACAAGGCTAAGGAAGATAAGCGTACCACCCTGCCTGCTTCAAAACTGCGGATCGGCCTCAAGTGCGGTGGCAGCGACGGTTTTTCAGGAATCACTGCAAATCCCCTGCTCGGAGAGTTTTCCGATTTCCTCTGCGATTGCCAAGGTGGCACGACTGTGCTCACTGAAGTTCCTGAGATGTTCGGAGCAGAGACTATCCTTATGCAGCGTTGCGCCGACGACAACCTTCTCGGTCAGACCGTCACACTTATCAACGATTTTAAGGAATACTTCCTCAGCCACGGCGAGCCTGTTGGCGAGAATCCTTCTCCCGGAAACAAAGCCGGAGGTATCTCCACTCTTGAGGAAAAAGCTCTCGGATGCACACAGAAGAGCGGAAAGAGTGAGGTGAAAGGAGTGCTGGCTTACGGCGAGCGCATCCACAACCACGGCCTCAACCTCCTGTCGGCTCCCGGCAACGACCTCGTGGCCTCTACCGCGCTTGCAGCCTCAGGATGCCAGATCGTGCTCTTCACCACCGGACGCGGCACCCCCTTCGGCACATTCGTGCCGACCGCCAAGATATCTACCAACAGCAACCTCGCCCGTCGCAAACCTGACTGGATCGACTTCAACGCCGGCGTGCTTGTGGAAGACGCTGACATGAAGGAGGTGGCGAGGAAATTCGCCGACTTCGTACTCGACGTGGCAAGCGGCCGAAAGGTCAACTCCGAGAAGTCCGGAATCCACGAAATCGCCATCTTTAAAAATGGCGTGACTCTTTAACCCGGACGAATAATCAATATAGACGATTTCTAAATGAATAATTCATAAATGACTTTTCAATCGACAGAATATTAAGTAATTGGTCAAATTTGATGTATAGTATCATCAAATGTTTTCAACTGAAATTCAGCGACAAACAATTATGAATTATGCATTATGAATTAAGAATTATCTAAAACTAACTGCATATGAAACCCTTCATGGACGAAAACTTTCTGCTGCAGAACGAGACTGCGCAGAAGCTCTATCACGAGCACGCGGCTAAAATGCCGATTATCGACTATCACTGCCACCTTATCCCCAAGATGGTGGCCGATGACCACAAATTCAACTCCATAACCGAGCTCTGGCTCGGTGGCGACCACTATAAATGGCGCGCCATGCGCAGCAACGGTGTTGACGAGCGTTTCTGCACAGGCAAGGACACTACAGACTGGGAGAAATTCCAAAAATGGGCTGAGACAGTGCCATATACTTTCCGCAACCCTCTCTATCACTGGACTCATCTCGAGCTGAAGACAGCTTTCGGCATCGACAAACTCCTCAATCCTGAGACGGCCAAGGAGATCTTCGACGAGTGCAACGACAAGCTTCGCAACGATCCCAACATGACTGCCCGCGGCCTGATGCGCCGTTACAACGTAGAGACCGTATGCACCACCGACGACCCCGCCGATTCTCTCGAATACCACAAGCAGGTGAAGGACTCCGGCTTCGAGGTGAAGATGCTCCCCACATGGCGCCCCGACAAGGCTATGGCCGTTGACAAACCCGAGGAATACCGCGAATACATCGCAAAACTCGGAGAGGCTGCCGGTATCGAGATCCGTACTTTCAGCGACCTCGTTGACGCGCTTCAGAAGCGCCACGACTTCTTCGAGGAAATGGGCTGCCGCCTGTCTGACCATGGTATCGAGGAATTCTACGCTGAGGATTACACACAGCCTGAGATTGACGCCATGTTCACCAAAGTAATGGACGGCGGTTCGCTCACTCCGGAGGAAGTGGAGAAGTTCAAGAGCGCCATGATGATCGTATTCGGCGAGATGGACTACGAAAGCGGCTGGACACAGCAGTTCCACTACGGAGCCATCCGCGACAACAACTCCAAGATGTTCAAGCTCCTCGGTCCCGACACAGGTTTCGACTCGATCGGCGAGTTCAACACAGCCAAGAAGTGTGCGAAATATCTTGATAAGCTCAACAGCCGCGGCAAGCTCGCCAAGACCATCCTTTACAACCTGAACCCCTGCGCCAACGAAGTCATGGCGACGATGCTCGGCAACTTCCAGGACGGCAGCGTGGCAGGTAAGATACAGCTTGGTTCCGGATGGTGGTTCCTCGATCAGAAAGACGGCATGCAGAAGCAGATGAACGCCCTTTCACTCCTCGGCCTTCTCAGCCGCTTCGTAGGTATGCTGACCGACAGCCGCTCGTTCCTCTCCTACCCCCGCCATGAATATTTCCGCCGCACACTCTGCAATCTCGTCGGCACCGACATCGAAAACGGTGAGGTACCCTACACGGGATATGAAGAAAAGCGTGTCAACCAGATGATCGAAGACATTTGCTACAACAACGCTAAAAACTACTTCAAGTTCTGATCATGGCAGCCTCATCCCCATTGGCAGCAGCCAACCAGAAGATGACCAACTTTCGTTGGACCATCTGTCTGCTGCTTTTCCTCGCCACTACGGTCAACTATATGGACCGTCAGGTGCTTTCTCTGACTTGGAAGGAGTTTATTTCTCCCGAATTCCACTGGACCGATTCCGACTACGGTACTATTACGGCTGTTTTCTCTATCGTGTATGCAATCGCCAATCTTCTTGCAGGTCGGTTCATCGACTGGATGGGCACCAAGAAAGGTTACCTCTGGGCTATCGGCGTGTGGAGCGCAGGCGCCTGCCTTCACGCTGCATGCGGATGGGCCACTGAGCACACACTCGGCCTTCACACTGCAGGCGAGCTTCTAAATGCTACCGGAGATGTGGCATTGATGATTTCTACAGTCTCTGTCTACTTCTTCCTTGCCGCACGCACCATTCTTGCTCTCGGCGAGGCAGGAAACTTCCCCGCTGCCATCAAGGTGACAGCAGAATACTTCCCTAAGCGCGACCGTGCTTACGCTACCTCGATCTTCAACGCAGGTTCGGCCGTCGGAGCCCTCATCGCTCCCTTCTCTATCGGCCCGCTCGCCAAGTTCTTCCAGAGCATCGGCTGGGGCAACGGTTGGGAGATGGCATTCATAGTCATAGGTGCCCTCGGCTTTATATGGATGGGGTTCTGGATTTTCCTCTATCAGGAACCCGCCCAGAATCCCCGCGTCAATGAGGCTGAGCTCGCATATATCGAGCAGGACAACGACGATGCCGACGAGACTCCCCGCGAAAAGGCTGAGATCGAAGACAGCGAGACTGCGACCATTCCTTTCTGGCAGTGCTTCAAGTATCCTCAGACTTGGGCGGTGTTCTTCGGAAAGTTCCTCACCGACGGAGTATGGTGGTTCTTCCTCTTCTGGACTCCCGCCTATATTACAGACGTCTTCCAGCTTTCCACCTCTTCCGGCACAGGCATGCTCATGATTTTCGTGCTTTATCTGATCACGATGCTCTCTATCTACGGTGGTAAGCTCCCGACTATACTTATGAACAGAGCTGCAGCGAAAGGAATAAAGGAAAATCCCTATTCCGCCAGAATGAAGGCGATGTTTATCTTCGCACTCTTCCCCCTGCTTGCACTCTTCGCCCAGCCCCTTGCTGAAGTATCACAGTGGATGCCAATTATCATCATAGGCATCGCGGGTGCGGCTCATCAGTCCTGGAGCGCCAACATCTATTCCGTTGTAGGCGATATGTTCCCGAAGAGCACCATCGCTACAATCATCGGTATCGGAGGTATGGCCGGCGGTATAGGCTCATTCTGCATCAATAAGGGCTCCGGCATACTTTTCGATTATGCCGCACAGACTCAAATGTCGCTCTTCAGCTTCACCGGCAAGCCCGCAGGCTACTTCATCGTATTCTGCATCTGCGGCGTGGCCTACCTGCTCGGATGGTGCATCATGAAGCTCCTCGTTCCGCGCTACAAGAAAATCGAAGTGGCATAAACCTTAGAATATTTCATATCATATAATGAAGAAACTATCTATAATGATGCTCGCGCTGGCAGCTATGCTGCCTGCGCGAGCACTTGCACAGGAACCGACCGATACCGTCACCATATGGATGGCCGGCGACTCCACGATGGCCAATAAGCCCATTGATGATGAAAAGCAGGAACGCGGCTGGGGGCAGATGCTCCCCATGTTGCTGCAGGGGCCTGTCAAAGTAAGCAACCACGCGGTCAACGGACAAAGCTCAAAGAGCTTCATCGACAGCGGACGCTGGGACAAGATGATGGAGGGAGTGAAGAAAGGCGACTTCGTAATCATCCAGTTCGGACACAACGACGAGAAGATCAAGAGTGCGGAACGCTACTCGGCTCCCGGCTCTACCTTCGACGCAAATCTCACCAAGATGGTGAAAGACGTGAAGAAGAAAGGTGCGACTCCGATCCTAATGAACTCGATAGTCAGACGCAACTTCCCTTCCGAAAAGGTTGACAATACCAAAGACGTAAGCGACCATGAGGCAGGTCCCACCAATGTGGATCCCAAAGAAGAGGGCACAAGACTCGTAGACACCCACGGAGCTTATCTCGAAAGCCCCCGTAACGTTGCTAAAAAACAGAAAGTCACCTTCATAGACTTCAACGCATCGACCCACAATCTCGTGCAGTATCTCGGTCCGCAGAAGTCCAAGGCCCTCTACATGCACATTCCCGCAGGCAAATATAAGTTCTGTCCGAAAGGAAAGATAGACAATACTCATCTGAACATATACGGAGCCACAGTGCTCGCCCGCCTGGCTGCCGACTCGCTGGCAAAGCGCGTTCCTGAACTCGCAAAATACGTAATACCACAGGAAAATGCTCGTGAGATGGAATATGTGGTGACGCAACTCGGCGTCTATGCCGGCGACAGCACTCAGCTTCAGACCCGGGCTATCCAGGACATCATCGACATCGCGGAGGCCAACGGTGGCGGACGGATTATCTTCCCTGCCGGAACCTACCTAACCGGAGCGCTCTTCTTCAAGCCCGGCACTCGCCTTCATCTTGAAAAGGGTGCGAAGATCAAGGGATCGGACGATATCGAAAACTTCCCCCTCATCCCCTCCCGCATGGAAGGCAAGAGCATCTACTACTACGCCGCTCTGATCAACGCCTACTTCGTCAAGGGATTCCAGATCACAGGCGAAGGCACCATCGACGGCAACGGCTACAATTATTGGATGGACTTCTGGAACAACCGTGACCGTGCGAAGGAAGCGGGCCGCAAATGGACTAATCTTGAGGCCCACCGTCCCCGTCTCGTCTTCCTCTGGGGCTGCAACGACCTCAAGATCTCGGGCGTAAACCTCCAGAACTCTCCTTTCTGGACCACCCACCTATATATGTGTGACGACGTGGTAATCGAAAACTGCCGTATCACGGCTCCACGCGGCGAAGTGCGCGCACCGAGCAGCGACGCCCTCGACCTCGACGCCTGCAGAAGAGTGGTTGTCAGGAACTGCTACCTCAACTGCGACGATGACGGTGTCTGCCTCAAAGGCGGAAAGGGTGTATATTCCAACCGCACCATGGACAACGGCATCTGCGAGGATATCCTCGTTGAGAACTGCGAGTTCGGACGTAACCTCCACGGCGTCCTCACCCTTGGTAGCGAGTGCATTCATGCTAAGAACGTGACTGTACGCAACTGTAAGGTCGACATCAATGCGGCTGTGCTCCGCCTCAAGATGCGTCCTGACACATATCAGATCTATGAGAACGTGCTTATCGAGAACATCACAGGCACTTGCGGCACAGTCATGGACATGAAGCCGTGGAAACAGTTCTTCACCCTCGAGGGAAGCAATGAGGAACCCTACGGAATCGTGCGCGACATCACAATCAAGAACGTCGACGTCGACTGCAACACACTCTGCCATATCCAGGGCAATCCTGCCGATCAGGTATCCAACATTCTCTTTGAGAACGTTAAGGTGAAGGCTCAGGATCCTTCCCTTACAGTAGTGGCATACCCGGAGGTGAAATTCAAGAACGTCACGATGAACGGCAAGACATTCACTCAGGATGCCGAGCGTCTTGACCTTCCGGAAGAAAACGAATACGACAAACTATAATAATCCATCATGAAGAAAACCCTGATTTCATTAGCTACCGCCCTTCTATGTCTGGGCTCGGCGATGGCCGAAGGCATCGCTGAAAGAGCCGCTAAGGCATGGACCGACGTGTATCCCCAGGTAGAGGCCCGTATCAAGGCCCCGACCTTCCGAGACAAGGACTACAACATCAAGGATTTCATGCCGAAAAACAAAAAGAGCCTCAAGAAGGACAAGTTCGGCGAAGTCCTCTATACCGATGCCATCAACTCCGCGATAGCGAAGTGCAGCAAGGATGGCGGCGGACGCGTGATCGTTCCGGCCGGAACATGGCTGACCGGTCCCGTAAAGCTGCAGAGCAATGTCAACCTGCATCTTGAGGAAGGAGCTACATTGCTCTTCACCACAGACACTCACCAGTATTATCCCATGGTGCTTACTTCATGGGAGGGTATGGACTGCTGGAACTATAGTCCTATGGTCTATGCCTACAAGCAGGAGAACATCGCAATCACAGGCAAAGGCACCATCGACGGCGGTGCGAGCCGCGACAACTGGTGGGGAATGGTCGGCAACGAACGCTGGGGCTGGAAGGAAGGCCAGGAGTCTCAGCGAAAGGGCCGCGTCATCCTCCAGGAATGGAACGAGAACGGCGTCGATCTCTTCGAACGCCGACTCGGCCAGAACTGGGGTATGCGTCCCCAGCTTGTCAACCCGGTAGAGTGCAAGAACGTCCTCATCGAAGACGTAACAATGCTCCGCTCTGCTTTCTGGGTGATGCATCCCCTGAAATGTAACAACGTGACTGTTCGCGGCGTGCACGTTCAGAACGATGGTCCTAACGGTGACGGATGCGATCCCGAATCATGTAAGGACGTGCTGATCGAAAACTGCTTCTTTGATACCGGCGACGACTGCATCGCAATCAAGAGCGGTAGAAACCGCGATGGCCTCAAGCGTGCCATCCCGAGCGAGAACATCATCGTGCGCAACTGCTACATGAAGAATGGCCACGGAGGTGTGGTGGTCGGCAGTGAGATTTCAGGCGGCTACAAGACTCTCTTCGTGGAGAACTGCAAGATGGACAGCCCCGAGCTCGACCGCGTGATCCGCATCAAGACCAACACTTGCCGCGGCGGTGTGATCGAAGACATCTACGTTCGCAACGTGGAGGTCGGCCAGTGTAAGGAAGCGGTCCTCAAGATCAACCTCGACTACGAGCCAAAGGAACGCTGCAAGCGCGCATATCCCCCGACAGTGCGCAACGTCTATCTCGAAAATGTGACCTGCCAGAAGAGCAAGTATGGTGTCTACATCATCGGACTTGCCGACAAATGCAACGTCTACGACATCGAGCTCAAGAACTGCGACTTCAACGGTGTGGCCGACGGCAACAATATCACCGGACAGGTGAAGGACGTAGTATTCGACAATCTCAAGATCAACGGCGTCACATGTATCAATGGCGGACCTCTCGCCTATCGCATGGCAAGATCTGAAATGATCCGCAATCCCAAGAGCGAGACTCTCGACGTGACAGGTGTGAAATGGAGCTATGCTGCCGCTGTGGAACTCGAGGGCATTCTCGGCGCCGCACGAGCCTACAACGACAAGGAGATGCTCGACTACGTGCTCAACTATACCGACTTCTTTGTAGAACCTGACGGCTCTATCAAGGCGTTCAAGAAAGACTCCTACAATATCGACAACGTCAAGGGCGGCATCGAGATTCTTCAGGCCTACGACATCACAGGCGACGAGAAATACAAAAAGGCGGCCGACAACATCTACGCTCAGCTCAAGGATCAGCCCAGAACAAAATCGAAGAATTTCTGGCACAAGAAGATCTATCCCTGGCAGGCATGGCTTGACGGTCTCTATATGGGACAGCCGTTCTATGCCGAGTACGTCAACCGTTTCCTCGGTTCCGACCCGAAACTCTGGAACGATATCGCAAACCAGTTCATCACAGTAGGCAAGAAGACCTACGACCCGGCTACCGGCCTCTACCGCCACGCTTGGGACGAGAAGAAGAAGCAGTTCTGGGCCGACAAGAAGACCGGTCAATCGCAGCATGCATGGGGCCGCGCCATGGGCTGGTATATCTGGGCTATCACCGATGTCCTCGAAAAGATGCCCGCCGACCATCCGAAGCGTCCCGAAATGCTCAAGCTCCTTAAGAGTGTTGCCGACGGAGTCGTTAAGTATCAGGATCCGACGTCGGGCGTATGGTATCAGGTGATGGATGAGCCGGGCAAGGAAGGCAACTACCTTGAGGCTACCGCTTCCGCGATGTTCGTCTACAATCTCCTGCGCGCCGTGCGACTCGGTCTCCTCGACCAGTCTTATCTCGCTCCTGCCAAGAAAGGCTACGAGGGAATGGTCGAGACATTCGTGAAGGAAAATCCCGACGGCACCATATCACTGACCAATTGCTGCGCCGTCGCCGGCCTTGACAGCGGCGACAAGCGCAGGAGAGACGGTTCGTTTGAGTATTACCTGAGCGAACCTATCCGCGACAACGATGCCAAGGGCGTCGGCCCATTCATCCTCGCTGGTATTGAATATGACAACCTGAAATAAGGAGACCTGAAATGAATACATTCGGCAGAACATTCTGCTCCGGAATCAAATTCTCTACCGTCGCGACGACTCTTTTCGTCGCGACGGCAATAGCATCCGGATGCAGCGACAAAAACGGCAAGATCGACCGCTACGCGCTTGTGACGCGCAATAATCCGCACGTGACAGCCATCGACACGATGGCGTCGCTTACGGTGGGTAACGGACGTTTCGCATTCACAGCCGACGTGACAGGCCTCCAGACTTTCCCTGAGACCTATACCAACGGCGTGCCACTCGGCACTATGAGCGACTGGGGATGGCACAGCTTTCCTAATACCGAGGACTACCGCTTTGAGGAGACCCTTAAGGAATACGACTTCGGCCGAGGACGTCAGGAACTATATTCCGTTCAGTTCAAGGAAGACGGCCGTCAGAAGGATGCCGCCAACTATTACCGCGTCAATCCCCATCGTCTTCATCTGGGAGCCCTCGGCTTCCACGGCCTGACTCCGGAGTCGCTTACAGATATCGACCAGACACTCGACAT
The DNA here is from genome assembly GCA_029061225.1 of Muribaculaceae bacterium. Lineage (GTDB taxonomy): Bacteria > Bacteroidota > Bacteroidia > Bacteroidales > Muribaculaceae > Lepagella. The sequence continues at coordinate 10,426 of JAIDSM010000264.1, read as the reverse complement.
GTGGAACGGAATGATCAGCTCCAGCTTCAAGGCCGACGGTAAGAAAGCGGAGGTCAAGACTTCCGTAGATCCGAACCTTGACCTCGTTGCCGCCGAGATAAACGATGAGGGACGCCACAGCATCGCTCTCAGGCTTCCCTACCCTACCGGCAAGCACAGCGACGATGCCTGCGACTGGAATGCGGATTCTCTGCACACTACTGAAATCGTACTCTCTGAAGCGGGCAGGGCCGTAGTGAAGCACAGCTTGGACTCTACAGCCTACTTCATCACGCTCAACTGGAGCGGCAAGAGTGAGGCAAACCTTGATTCAGCCAACACAGTGGTCATCACCCCGGATGCCGACAAATGGAACATCACCGCTCAGTTTACCGAGGAGATGACAGACGGCAACAATCCGTCGGCCGACGCGACCATCGCAGCAGCTTCCGACTACTGGCAGGAATTCTGGAAGAAGGGAGGCGTTGTCGATTTCAGTCATTGCACCGATCCCCGCGCCAAGGAACTCGAACGCCGCGTTGTGCTCTCCCAGTATCTTCTCGCCACAAACTGCGCAGGCACCACCCCTCCGCAGGAAACAGGCCTGACCTACAATTCATGGTTCGGCAAGTTCCATCTCGAGATGATCTGGTGGCATCAGGCTCAGTTTGCGCTCTACGGTCATGAAGATCTCCTCGCCAGGACACTCCCTTGGTATGAGAAGGCGGAAGCAAATGCGAAGAATATCGCGGAGCGTCAGGGCTTTGAAGGTGTACGCTGGATGAAGATGACTGATCCCTCCTCGATAGAGGCACCCTCCGGTGTAGGTTCTTTCCTCATCTGGCAGCAGCCTCATCTCATCTACCTCGCCGAACTCCTCTACCGCGCCAATCCCGACACAGCCGTGCTCAAGAAATATTACCCGCTTATCGAGGAGACCGCGCAGTTCATGGCTTCTTTCGCGGACCGCGATGAGGAAAACAACCGCTATATCTTAAAGGGTATAATACCGGCTCAGGAGACTCTTCGCGCATCGGAGACTGTCAATCCTCCGTTTGAGCTCTCATACTGGCATTTTGGTCTAAACACTGCCCAGAAATGGCGCGAACGCATGGGTCTCGAAAGAAATCCGGAGTGGGACAAGATCACTTCAGAGCTCTCCCATCTTGCCGCCAAGGATTCCCTTTATCTTGCGGCTGAGACCGCTCCGCAGACGTATGAGGACATCCGCTTCACTTCCGACCATATGGCGGTGCTTGGATCCCTCGGAATACTGCCGGCTTCTCCGCTCGCCGACCCGAAGATCCTCAACAACACCTTCGACTGGATCTACGACAACTGGAACTGGGACAAGACTTGGGGCTGGGATTATCCTACGACCGCTATGTGCGCAGTTCGTGTCGGTGAACCAGAGAAGGCAGTCAACGCCCTTCTGATGGACAAACGCACCAACACATATCTCCCCAACGGACATAATTTCCAGGACAATCGCCTCCGCTGCTACCTCCCAGGCAACGGCGGACTTCTGACAGCTATCGCCCTGATGACTGCAGGTTGGGACGGATGTGAGATAGAGAACCCGGGCTTCCCGAAAGACGGAACCTGGGACGTACGATGGGAAGGCATCAAGCCACTACCCTGACACTACAGAATCCACAGGAAAATCAAAGGATAGCGAGGCCTGACCCCCTCGCTATCCACAAAAACCAAAGGCCCTAAAGACCTTAAAGACCTTAAAAACCCCAAAAACCCAAAAATCCAACATACATGAAGACAAAACTGAAATTTCTCGCGGCAGCCTGCCTGCTCGGAAGCGCGACTTTCTTCTGCCATGCGGAAGACAGCAAAACCGACTGGTATGCCGAGACCACTGTCAACCGCCCGTTCGTGCGGTGGTGGTGGCAGGGAAGCGCTGTCGACAAGGAAGGACTCACCTACAACCTGGAGGAATTCGCCCGCCAGGGAATGGGAGGATTCGAGATAACTCCCATCTATGGAGTACAGGGCAATGAAGCCAACGATATCCCCTACCTCTCCGACAAATGGATGGAGATGCTACGCCACGTGACCGACGAAAGCCGTAGATTGGGTCTGCAGCCTGAGATGAACAACGGCACTGGATGGCCTTTCGGAGGTCCGGAAGTTACAGAAGCGGAAAGCGCCCAGAAACTCATCATCGAGAAGTGGAACGTAGAGCCCGGAAAAAAGCTCAACGTAAAGATAGAGCCTCAGGACGAGAAGCAGCGACCGTTCGCGACTGTTGAGAAAATCATGGCCGTAGACGGTGACACGCGAATCGACATAACCGATAAACTCAAGAAAGACGGAACCCTCAACTGGACTGCTCCTAAGAAAGGCAACTGGGAGGTGTACGCACTTTTCGCCGGAAGGACTTTCCAGAAAGTGAAGCGTGCGGCTCCGGGCGGAGAAGGATATGTCGTCAATCACTACGACAGCGTGGCTGTGAAGAAATACCTCGACAGATTTGACCGCGCGTTCAAGGGAAAGGAAGATACTTTCCCGAAAGTGATGTTCAATGATTCATACGAGGTGTATGGTTCCGACTGGACCAAGGGACTCCTCGAGGAGTTTGCCAAAGACCATGGCTACCGCCTCGAGCAATATCTTCCGGAGTTTGCGGATAAGGAAAACCAGACCGAGCTGCGCGGACGCATCACTCGCGACTACCGATATACATTGGCGCGTGTCTTGCGTGAGAACTTCACCGACCTCTGGACCCGTTGGGCCCACAGCCACGGAGCGCAGATCCGCAACCAGAGCCATGGCAGTCCCGCCAATATAATCGATCTATACGCCATCGTCGACATTCCGGAGTGCGAATCGTTCGGACGTTCCGACCTGAATATTCCCGGACTCCATCCTACGGGCGACTCCCGTCACAGCGACGCCGATCCGGCAGTGCTCAAGTTTGCATCTTCAGCCGCACATATAGCCGGGAAGCCACTCGTGTCGGCCGAGACACTGACTTGGCTTACCGAGCATTTCCATACATCGCTATCGGTAGCAAAACCAGAGATCGACCAGATGCTCGCAGCCGGAGTCAACCACATCTTCTTCCATGGCGCGACATATTCGCCCAAGGGAGTGGAATTTCCGGGATGGCTCTTCTACGCATCTGTCAACATGTCTCCGACTAATACGATATGGAAGGATGCAGACGCGCTTTTTAAATACATAGCACGTTGTCAGGCATTCCTGACTGCGGGGAATCCGGATTCCGATGTTCTGCTCTACTTCCCAATCGACGACATATGGCAGCGTCAGGACGGTATCTACATGATGTTTGATATCCACAGCATGGATAAGAAGATGCCCGATGTGAAGGCCATGGTCAATGAGCTTGTGAAGGCAGGTCTTGACCCTGACTATCTGTCGGATGCCCTCATCGCCGATCTCAGCGTTGCTGCTGATGGAAGCATAGTGTCGAAAGGCGGCAACCGTTATAAATCAATAATAGTTCCCCCCGTCAACTTCATGCCGGTGGAAACCCTCGCAGCGCTAAAGGCACTGAAAGCGCAGGGAGCTAACGTCATCTTCACGGAGAAGCTCCCGTCTGACGTTCCCGGACTCGGCGACCTCGAGAAAAGACGTGCTCAGCTTGCGGAGCTGAAAAAGGACATGGCCTCTCCGGTGAAGGACATCCAGGCTGCAATACGCATGACCGGAGCTACTCCGGAACCCCTGCGCAGCAAAGGCGTGTCTGTACTCCGACGCACTAACGAGGCTGGCGGCAGCAACTATTTCCTCGCTCTTCTCAACGACAACGGTATCGACGGATGGGAGACAATCGCCACCCCTGCTGAAAGCGTGATGATTTTCGATCCGCTGACCGGTAAGAAAGGAAAGGCGAAAACGCGTAAGGCACCGAACGGAACCACGGAGATCATGCTTCAGATGGAGCCGGGGCAGTCGTTGCTGCTGAAAACCTTCCCTTCCGATATAGAAGCTGAAGACTGGACATACTACGACAAGGGAAATCCCGTCGGTATCGATAAGGGATGGAGCATAACGTTCCTTGAGAGCCAGCCTGCGATAGAGGGGACATTCAAGACCGATACAGTTACAGCCTGGACAAATCTGGACGTAGACGCTGCCAAGGTGAACACCGGCACGGCCCGCTACAAAACCACATTCGAGCTTCCGAAAGGAGTTTCGGCAGACAGCTGGTTGCTTGACCTCGGCGACCTGCGTGAAAGCGCGTCGGTCAAGGTCAACGGCAAGGATGCAGGTAAGGTCTGGAGCGTTCCCTTCAGCATCGAAATTGGAGAACTTCTGCAGCCTGGCGTCAATACATTGGAAATCGACGTTACGAATCTTCCAGCCAATCGTATCGCTGACTATGACCGACAGGGAATGAAATGGAAGATCTTTAAGGATGCCAATATCGCGAGCGTCATCGGCAAGAAAGTAGTGGACTACTCCGACTGGGAGACTGTACCCTCCGGCCTCAACTCCGAAGTCAACCTCATACCCCTCATCAAAAAATAATAACCAACATAATACTTTTTAACTCCACGCATAGTCTCATAAATGCATTCTTCTGACCGAAGTCATCTGTAATACTTCATGTGTTCCGCATCTTCTGATTATGAATTATGCATTATGAATTATGCATTAATAAAAACATTATGAAAAAGACAATCTTAACAATCCTCGCCGTGCTGATGGCCATTCCTGCCATAATGGCGAAGGAAGAGCTGCCTCCCCGCCAGGAGACACTGAAGACTCTGATCAAAGTCAACGATCTCTACATGCGCAAGCATCCCGATCCCCTGCTTGGTATCCCCTACTACAGCCGCAAGAAGGTATACGAGGCTAATATCTGGACCCGCTCCATATATTTCGAGGGCCTCATGGCGCTCCACTCGATCTATCCTGATAAGAAATACTGGCAGTATGCCACCGATTGGGCCGAGGGCTTCAAGTGGGGCATGCGTCGCGACGACACCACCACCCGCAATGCCGACAACTACGCGTGCGGACAGACCTACATTGACCTCTATAAACTGACTCCGAAACCGGAGATGCTTACCCAGACCATTTCGCTTTGCAATATGCTTGTCAACACCCCCCAGGTCGATGACTGGACCTGGATCGACGCCATCCAGATGGGTATGCCTGTGCTCACAAAGCTGAGTGCTGTGACCGGTGACAAACGTTATGCCGAGAAGGCTTGGGACATGTATGAGTGGAGCCGCAACACTCTTGCCGGAGGCCTCTACAACCAGAAGGAAGGTCTATGGTGGCGCGACGCTGACTTCGTGCCTCCTTACAAGGAACCCAACGGCAAGAACTGCTACTGGAGCCGTGGCAACGGCTGGGTTGTCGCTGCCCTTGTGCGTGTTCTCGAGGACACACCTGCGGATGATCCCCACCGCGCTACTTATGTGAAGGACCTTCAGGACATGTGCGCCGCACTCGTTAAGTGCCAGCGTCCTGACGGATTCTGGAATGTTTCGCTCCACGATCCCGATAATTTCGGAGGCAAAGAACTCTCCGGCACTGCCCTTTTCGTCTATGGCATGGCCTGGGGTGTACGCAACGGTATCCTTGACAAGGCCAAATACATGCCCGTAATCACCAAGGCTTGGAACGCCATGGTCAACGAGGCAGTACACGAGAACGGCTATCTCGGCTACGTTCAGGGCACAGGCAAGGAACCGAAAGACGGCCAGCCCGTTGCCTACGACTCAGTGCCTGACTTCGACGATTACGGCACTGGCTGCTTCCTCCTCGCCGGCGTAGAAGTCTACAAACTCTAACTTATGGAACGGAGGCTTCCAGCCTCCGATATCAGATATGGGTAGGCGACTTGCTTTAGCTTGGGCGTAGCCAATTCCTAACCGCCATCAGCCTAACCATTTACTGCGTAGCCCTTAAGACTCAAGACTTAAGACTTAAGACTCAAAAAAACTCAGACATCCCTTTTGTCGGATGTCTGTTTTTTTTCTATCCCAATGTCACATTTCCCCTCACTAATGCATCCTATATATGTAACCAATAAAAACAAAATTATCATGACAGCAACTTTAGTTCCCATCTTCTGCGGATGCATTCTCCCTATCGCGATAGTCCTTATCGTCAGCATGAGAAAGAAAAACAACGACGACAAACGAGCCGAGATCCTCATCAAGGCGATTGAATCAGGAGAGGAAATCGATGCCGAAAAACTTGCTGACGCTCTCGGCAAACCAAAGCACACGCCACTTGAGGTCCTTAACGCGCGACTGCTCCGTGGATGCATATATACTCTCGTAGGCATCGCCCTCTCGGTTGTATATTTTGTTTGGCCCGCAGGAGATACCGACGCTCTTAACTCATTAATTCTTTTGAGCGCAGTTTCCACCGCGGTAGGACTCGCTTACCTTATAGTCTACTTTGTGACCCGCAATCAGGTGCATGACGGAAAGAAATGATGACGAGAGAGCAGTTCATAGTCCAGGTCAAGAACCATGAGAAATCGTTAAGGCGTTTTCTCATGGCGCTCTGCTGTGGAGACTCCATGCTGGCCGACGATATAGCTCAGGAATCATTCATGAAGGCATATATGTCTATGGCTACGCTTGAAAACCCTGACAGTTTCAGATACTGGCTTTTCCGCATTGCTCACAATACATTTCTGACTCATAGAAGATCTCATAAACTGACTGTTGACTATGAGGAGGCGAACGTAATATGCTCTGAGACTGAGTCAGACTCGGCTTTCAGGTATCAGCATCTCCATCAGGCACTCGAACGCCTCCCTTTCAAAGTCAGAACCTCGGTTTTGCTCTACTATATGGAGGGTTACAATGTGAAAGAGACAGCCGAAATCATAGATTCGAGCCAGGATGCAGTGCGTCAGCACCTCACACGTGGAAGGAAACTTCTGAAAGAACTTTTAGAAAAGGAATGATATGGAAGAAGATAAAATAAAAGACATATTCAGCAGCTATGATCCTGAACTGACATCGAGCCTCGAGTTTATGGAGCGGCTGGAACGCAACTTGGACGCCGTCGAACTCATCCATCGCGAAAACGCTGCAGTTATGAAACGCAACAGGATTGCCGTAGCGGTAGCCGCTTGCACCGGTTTCTTTTCCGGTATACTCTTTTCTCTCCTTCTCCCCTATCTAATGGACATGATCCAATCGCTCATAGCGACATTCCCCGGAATGACAGCACACAATATCAATCCCGGATATACGCAGGCTCTTTCATGGATACTGATTGGAGCCGCCTCTGTTTTCATCGCCGTCAATGCATATGACATTACCCTTGCCCTTAAACCTTCGTCAGATGCGAGGCCGGAAGGCTGACATCATGCCATAACGTATATAGAAGATATTTCCAGCGCCAGTTATTTAAAACAATCGTGCCAACTGATGTAGATTATCCTATGCAATTGATAGAAACGGTATCTTATTCCTATATATCTCTAAATCCCCACTTTACGTGTGTTTAAACTTACCAATATTAAAAACATCCACCATTTGGATAAGTTGCTATACAAGTTACCGTTTCTTCACAATCATCACTTACCAAACATTGATCGGTTCCAATACATTGATCGGTTCCAATACATTGATTGATTAAAGTCGCCTCGCAATTGTCACGAGTATTGATACAAAATTGGGAATTTGTATTACAGTTATTATCACTAGTTATTAGGCACTGTTCAGTATCCTTACACTGTTTAGTATAAGCTACACATTGATTGTCATCTTCCGTAAGTGCGCAACAATATACAGCTTGGGTTATAGTATCCCCACATTTTCGTGTGGTATCTTGACATTTCTCTGTTTCTTCCTCACATTTTGAGGATAGAAAACATGGACTACATTTAGTTAACACTGTGTCACAAACACCTGTTCCACACCCATCTACAGTATCACAATAAATGTTGGTAACGCAATCTTTATCCGTGTCACAATCATCCTGCGTATAACATTTTTTTTCAGTATAACAGAAATATTGAGTTTGATCAGTACATTTATGATGAGTATAGCAGAGGTTTTCAGTTTGATCGCATGTTTTTTTAGTAACACAATCGTCGGTGTCTTTTGTAGAGCAATCGTCGGTGTCTTTTGTAGAGTCATCCCGTTTAATGTTTAGGTTACTATAACTAAATTCTTTTGATGACGAAGAAAATCCGCTATCTCTGATTGCAAGAGACAAGTCTTTTTTTGTTATTTTTCTCATGATATTATAAATATTTTAAATTTATCACATTAACTAAACAAACTTAATTGCAAATTTGTTCTATATATATAAAATAAATTTACTTATACATTATGAAACGAAAAATCATTTTGAAACTCATAGCATCTAGTTTAGAACAAAGTTTGAAAAATAAAGATATTTCTCTTTATAGTCTTTTAGGAGGAGATTTAGGTATTGTTTATTGCTTGTCCAAATTGTCGCAGACAGAAAATATCAATATCAACTGTGATGAGTATCTTGAGAAGATAATTTCGAGCATTCAAATCAATCCAATTGTCCATTCTTATTGCAACGGGCTTTCAGGATTGGCTTATACTTTAACACTCTTACAAGAAGAGAATGTTCTCAGAGGTGTACACGAAAATTTGTATACACTTGACGAGGAAATATACAATTGGTTTCATACGTCCCTTAATATTCACAACATAGATCCCTTGCACGGTGCAGTAGGTGCTTTATATTATTTCTCGAAAAGAAGTAAGTATAATTCTTATTTCTCAAATATAGTATTGAAGGAATGGTTAGAATACCTATCAATCAATAAATCTCTTACAGAAGATGGAATGACGATGAAATTTGAAAGATATAACGGACCATCACCATACAATCTCTCCTTATCCCATGGATTGTCTGGAGTAATCGTAACAACAATTGATGCCTTAAAATTTATTGATAATAGTACTCATACAAACGCAAAAAGAATGCTTGAGGAATTTGGAGAATTCCTTATTAATATACTTAAGTTTAATCATCGTAATTTTTCATGTTTTCCTTCGTTTTATTATCTCGACAGAATAAACAAAAGAAATAGCAGATTAGCTTGGTGTTATGGAGATTTAGGGATTGCTCTAGCCTTATACAAATTAGGTATGTACTTAAATTCAGAACGCTACATATATGCCTCTCAAAAAGTCGTGCTTCATGCTTCAAAAAGAAGATTAAATGAAGATACTCTTATAAATGATAGATGTGTTTGTCATGGAAGTTGTGGAGTATATAGTTTATTTAATTTTTTCAATGTTAATCTATTCAATGGAGAATTAACAAAGACCGTTAATTTCTGGTATGACTTTACCTATAAAGATGTTCTAGAACAGCCATATTCTTTTAAAGAAAAATTGGCTTATTATGACAACACTAAAAATAAATATGTTCTCAAATATGGAATATTGGAAGGTATTGCAGGTATATGCTTAGGACTTTTGGATCAGTCAAAATCATTAAATAGATTAATTTTCATACAATGAAAACTATTTTTAAAACAACAGACTCGTTTATTGTAAGACAACCTTGTCTTCCATATAACTCTCTCTTTGACATTCTTAACGATAAGAACAAGGCATTTCGTCTAATTAGCTCTAATGATTTTCATAGAGCTCTATTATGGGTATCAAATAATCTTAATTCAGAATACGCCAGATTCTTAAATGATGAATTGAATGAAAAAGATTCTAAACGTATGTGGATGACTCTTATGAAGTATGCCATTAGAATGTGCACTAGAAGTACTCCATTCGGTGAATTTGCAACTATTAGTAGCGGTAAAATAGGCGAAGAATCCAAGCTTCAAGATTTTCCTCCTCATAAAAGATATATATATATTGACAGTCTCTTGGAGAATTTGTTATTTATCAAAATTCGAAATAAAGATCTGTTAAAACAGAATCAATCATTTTCTTATTGTTTAAATGGAAGTATAATAAAAAAGGGTTCTTTTTATTTTTTCTTACGAAAAACAGAAAATGGAAGAGTTATATTCAGTTCTTTTGAATCAAATCCGATTTTACAATATTTATTACAGTCAAAAATAAAATCATTTAGCTATAAAAAACTTTTGGAACTACTTTCTAAACGATTTGATTTCAAAGAAACAGAAATAAAAGATTTCTTTATATCATTAATTAATAATGATATATTAATACCTTCTATCAGACCAGAAGCTATGAATACAACATGGCTTGGCAGAGTACGTCCTTATTTATCTTTTGAAGATTTAGAAACTATTACAGAGATTATGAATAATCTCAAACAGATTGAGATCGAAGACTCAGCGAACTTGATTAATAATTCACTAAATAAAATAAACACTGCCTTAAATTTTGATACTTCTAATACAAAGTGCATTGTTCAAACTGTTTGTTACGGAAAGTCATCTAAAAGGCTAAGTAGAAAAACAGTCAGAAAGGTTATAGACTCTATAAGTTTTTTTTCAAAAGTCTGCAAA
>JAIDSM010000263.1 GCA_029061225.1 Muribaculaceae bacterium | reverse complement strand
TAAGAAATGAATGACAGACAATTTTGTTCTATCAAACTTTGATTTCAATTATCCGGAAACCACTGAGCTTATGGAGCGTCAGATGTCGGCTCTTTCAGTGTTACGCTCCCTGATTGACTTCCGTGACCATTCAAAAGCTAAAGCTCCATTCAACGGCTGGAAAGTTAAAATCGAATATGAATCAGTCTCTTCCAACGGCAAACCTTGTCATGGTGAATACTGGTTCATTCTCAACAAGGACGCTGATTGCGTGATCAACTCCTTTGAAATACCATTACTTTAACTCTCACAATAGAATAATATGAAAGAACTTATAGAAAATATCGCAAGAAAATTCGACTCTTTCCGCAGAGATGCAGAGTCTCAACTTGACAAGGGCAACAAATCCGCAGGCCTTCGTGCCCGTAGAACTTCACTTGAACTGGAGCCATTGCTTAAACAGTTCCGCAAACTCTCACTTGAAGCAGACAAAGCAAAATAATCCGGCTATGAAACTGACACCACTTCAGCAGACAGTTATCCGGCTTAACAAAACTCTTCCCTCTAATGAGACCGAGATCGTGCGTTGGGCTGTGGATAAAACAAGACCACGTATCGCCACCAGACACAGAAACGGTGTAACTGTATGCTTCTCATGCGGTAATACTATGGTCTATACCGGAAAAGACCGTTTCGCCAGATGTTGCGAGTGTGGGCATACGGTAGAAATAATAGAGGATGATGATTGGCTGGCTACCAAGCGGATGATATGCTATTACTTTGCGTCTCTTGAAGTGGTAGAAGGACTACAAGTGATGAGAACTTATGAAGTGATATTTCGCTATAACGCTATCAACCGCTTGAAGGGCTATTTAGTACGGGAGATTTGTCGGCACTGGATAACTGCTGATGGGCGTTGGGCAGTTACATCATTAAGACGCTTTATCGGAAGGCTTATGCCCTGTTCAAAAAAGATGAAACTTCGTAAAGGCGACACAGAAATTGAAGACTATCTCGCAAATAACGCTATTGTTATTGACAATGGAAATCTTCTGCCAGAACTTTCTATGGCACTTGGCTCGAAGCGTAAGTTGATAAAGGGCAATGCACTTACAATCATCAGAAATACTCTTGAACCTGACTACTCAATAATATAGCTTTTTCTTACTGCCATTGATGATTTGGACAAGTCTTGCTATCAAAGACGGAATCGCCCTGACTCGTGAGAGCCGGGGCGATTTGTTTCGATTTTAGATATCGCCAGTTTATCCAACCACAAACGCACCAATACTTGTCGAATAGTCCGGGGATTTCATTGCCCGTCGTATGGCATTGACGAACTTGATGCTCTTACCATCTTCTCCTTTATCTCGGTATTGTTGTGCACCGAGCATAACTGTATCAGCTCCCAACTTTCCGTTTATCTTGTCCAGAGCTGTCGACAAGGCTTTGTACTTTTGACTTTGTTCAGGATTGTACTCGAAGAGATCTGGCTGAACTGTATCTGCCGAAGAAATACCGGACACCATTATGCCAGCTCTCTTATAGTAAATGCCTTTACGAAAGATTGCCTCCAAAATTTTAGTGGCCATCTCCACTATCTCATTTGTCGTATTTGTGGGTGTAAGAAATGAATGAGAAGCACTATTGTCATATTGAATCAGGTCTTCTCTAAAGTGATTGGATTGTATGAAAGCAGTTACTATTGAACAGACTGAGTTTTGGCGTCTTAATTTTATTGCACATCGAGCAGCATAATTGGCTATGTGGCTTCTTAAATCTGCCAAATCTCTTATCATTTCCGGAAAACTACGGCTGGTTACGATGGTCTTTTTTGTTACTCCGTCTAATCCTTCGATGGCAATGCAAGGCTCACCATGCAGTTCCTTCCACGTCCTTTCACCGGTGACATGAAACTTCCTCCTCACATAGTCTTTTGACAAAGCCGCAAAGTCGTAAGCTGTATTAACACCTATGTACTCAAGATTTCTCCTAATGCGTCGGCCGATACCCCAGACATCTCCAACGGGGAACAGTCTTAACGCCTTCTCTCTTTGTTCTTCTGTGCCTATGACACAGCATTTGTTATATGCTGGATATCTCTTGGCATATTTACTTGCCATTTTTGCTAATGTATTAGTTGGTGCGATACCAAGACTAACAGGCATACCAGTACATTTGAGAATTTTCTTACATAAATGTTCACCCCACTTGTGTAAGTCGATATGATCCATTCCTGTCAAATCAAGGAAAGATTCATCTATTGAATATTGAATTACATCTGGAGCCTCTTCCCGGAGTATTGAAACTATACGGGAGGACATATCGCCATATAGGGCGTAATTAGACGAAAACGCCACAATGCCTGAGTTCGGGTATTGTTCCTTTAACTGGTAATATGGCAAACCTTCAGGAATACCCATTGCCTTAACCTCCTTGCTCCGGGCAACTACACACCCGTCGTTATTACTCAAAACGACAAGCGGCGTTCTTGCAAGATCAGGACGGAACACCCTCTCGCAAGAGCAGAAGAAATTGTCACAGTCAATCAAGCCTACCATCTCTGTGTGCCGGAGCGTCTGCGTCTATTAGCTTTAATGGTGTATATAACAACACCCCATACCATGAAATCATCATCGCGCGTCACCTCTATAGGTCTGAACTTCCGGTTAGACGGCATAAGATAAATCTTATCGCCTCTGTTCAGACACAGACGTTTCAGTGTAAACTCTCCGTTGATACAACACACGGCAAGATCTCCGTGTTCCGCCTCAATCGAGCGATCGACAATCAGTATATCTCCCTCTGTAATGCCTTCTTCGCACATTGAATCTCCAGATACTTTTGCGTAGAATGTCGATGCAGGATGCTTTATCAAAGTTCGGTTGAGGTCTATTGATTCGGATATATAATCCTGTGCCGGACTTGGGAAACCGGCTCTTATCCCATCGTCAGCGTACTGCAACGGGAGGCTTGTGGAAGTGTCGGACCTATATAGTTGAAATACAATCATAAGAAAAAGGATAGCGGATTCTTAGGTGTTTTTGGACGCAAAAATAATCGCCAATAGTGCAAAACTATTGCACCATATTGTTAACAATCGCTAAAATGATGATTTTCTCTTTAATTTTAATCCAGTCATCCGCGCCCTTGGATTTTTCGATACAAAGTTACGGTGGGCGGTACCGATGTCAAGTGATCGCCTCCGTCTTGGCTGCATGAAAAAATCCAGCAGCCTTCCACAAATCCCAGATTTGGGTATTCCGTATTTTTTCACTTGCCACACTTGCCTTGCGTCACCTTTTGCCCACCGTATAGAGATGTATCGTAAAATTCCCCGGACGCGAGAAGCCAAATGGCTTCAAACCAAAGGGAAAAAGTTAAATCCTCCAATATGAAACTAATAGACAGAAAAGAGAAAATCTCCGTAGAGGGTAACATCTTTGAACTTACCCTTATATGGAACAGAGCACTTCTTGGCAGGTCGGCAGTAGGTATGCCACCCGATTATGCCCACATAACTAAGAACGGCAGAAACTTTGCATTGATTGGCTGCTCATCTAACGTCAACGGCTTTTTTGTAGAGGCTTTTCACCTTGCTATGGAGACCCCCACTTGGCGTATGAATTTCAATTACTTGAACATCAACACCATTCCTTTCAGAGATATTCTCGTAAGACTCCCATTATAATCAACAAAATAGCGAACTATGCACAGCACTATCTATCAAATCAGCATCAAGCCTATTGCTGAAACCGACATTCTCCGACTTGACAACATTGTAGCCGGTGAAATGGCGTCAATCTCATACGTAAGCGAGAACAACGAGGACGGACGCCAATTTGACATCAAATGCCTTGTGGAGCATATTCTTCCCAAAGGTATGTTCACACTCTCCGCAGAGGACACTCTGACCTATAACGGAGGCTTCAATATGTGGAAAAAGGCTCACTTTGACAACATCAAGGCACTATCCGCTAAACTTACCCCAGCCAATGTGATGAAATGGAGCGGACCTATAGGACAACTGAAAAAGGCTATCTCCAATCCGCTCGGAACAAACGCCCTTTTCGTAACTGAATTTTACAGAGGTGGTGGAACGGCAGAATGTTCCGCAGACCTTATGGATATGGTGAGCCAACTGAAGAGAGGAGACAAACTCTATTTGGGTGCAATCTTAGGCTATTACAACTAAATACGCATTAATTATGGAATTTATGACTGAACCAATCCCTACTTGGGCATTATGCTATCTCATTAACGGAGACTGCACAGGACTGAGCGAGAACGAAATAGCGATGATTGACAAGTGGTATGCCGACAACAAAGTGCAGACCGTCACCACCGCCACTGAGAACGAGGGCAACTGCTATCCCTATTTCTCCCATTTCCCTGCTTTCGGGCTTGCGTCCGAAGTTGTGGACTGCATTGTAATGACTTATTGACAATACCGAATATTAACCGCCACTACTACGCATCTGGGGTAGTGGCACTAAATCCCACTGTTTATGATTATCACAGAAATATCCTACAAGGGCGAGAACTATACTTGCCGAATTGTAATGAGTAACGATGGTGAAGAACTGATTATCGCAGGAACAAGCCTCCTTGATGAACTTATGCCTTACGAAATTACAGATGAATGTAACGGCTTCGCAGATAAGGAAGCCGAAAAAGTGGACGATGAAATTTTCTATTATACCTCCGATTGTGATTTGAAACTTCCCGATAAGGAACTTATAGAAATCCTCAAAGAGAGTAATCCCGAATGGTTTGATTGAAAACACTTTCTTGCCCCTTACCGCCTCGACCTTATATGGTCGGGGCGATTTTACTCCGTTCCCTCGCAAAATCGCCTCGATAGAAAACTTACCCGGCTGTTTCAAACGCAGGTTGCCACTTGCCACTGAAATAGCCGGAGTCTTTGAATATTATGGGTTACACATTGACGGCACGACCTCATGATGAGCCATATTCCATGTGGCGCCGTGCGTCTACGTGCCCACCTTGGAAGATTACACCGGCTGAGTATGCTCCGTGTCGATAACACCGAGCATACTCAGCCGATTCTTTTTGTGGCTGTTCCGGCGTAGCCGAATGACGGCATAAACGCCAAAGACATCGAGGTTTGCCTACGGCTGCTCTTCAATGTCTTTCGCGTCAATGCCTGTCCTTGAAAACGAGTCTGTATCGAATACCAGCCTAAAACGAACTCTTGCCTGCAACGATAATCCAGTAGATCCACAATCATAGTCCATTCCCTTGTGATGATTGAGCCTCGGCAGCGTGGCGTTTTTCCGTGCAAAATTACTGCGTCCGGGAGGAACGTCAAGTGTCGCTACGCTTGCGGTCGGAGTGCTTGCCGGCAGCCTTCCACAATTTTTATCCTAAAAATTGGGTATTCCGTCTTCACCCTCTGACTGCACACTTGCCTTATACCTCCCTTATGGACGCAGTGGTGGATAAGCACGAAAAACGGCCAGCCCTGCCGGAGAAGCTCAATGGAGCTTCACAAAAGGGAAAAGAATTAGAATTCAAACATTTCAACATTTCCGAACTATGAAAGGAACAGAACAATTCAAGGCTACAATCAAGAACTATCTTGATAAAAGAGCACAAAAGGACGCACTATTCCGTGCCAAGTACGAAACTACCACTCGCACCATTGACGATGTTGTAACCTACATTCTCAATGAGGTCAAGGCATCAGGCTGTAATGGCTTTGATGATGATGAAATCTACTCTATGGCTGTCCACGTTATTGACGAGCCGACACTTGAAATCGGCAAGCCTATCAAGTGTAATGTGGTAGTAAATCATCACATTGAGCTGACAGAGGAAGAAAAGGCTCAACAAAGGGAACTCGCCCTTAAACGCTTCCAAGATGAGGAACTTCGCAAGTTGCAGAACCGCAACTCCAAGCCCAAGGCAGTAAAGCTCCAAGAGACCAAGCATCCCGAACTCTCACTTTTTGATGATTTTGAATAATGAGAGCGAGAACTAAGTTTGAAAAGCAGGTGGTAGCCTCCAATGTGAGGCTGACCGCCGTAACTCCCAAGGCGTTTGAGTGGGGAGTGAAGAATATTATCAAGCATCCGGCTTTCCGTGTGTCCAGTGGTCTAACCACTTGCGGAAATTGCGGTCATAAATTCACACATAAGGGAAAAGGTAAGTTTGCAGTTTGCCCCCATTGTGGTCGCAGACTTGAAATCAAGGATACCCTCAAACGTATCCACAAAGAAAGCACCTACTTTGCCGTTCTTGATACCATTGACGGCTTACAAGTGGAGCGAGTGTTTTTGCTGACCGCAGTTTTCAAGAAAGGCGAGCCGTTGAGATATTATGAGATTGAGGTGTGCCGTCTGTGGCTCAATGCCAAAGGGCAAACGGCACTGACATCTAAGGCACGGACTATCGGCTATTATAGGGATTGTTTCAGTTGGGGTTCACCCATTGAATTGAGAAATATGTCCGAAGTCCACCACATCATTGCCAACACCTGGCATTATCCAATCTATAAGACTATTCCTGAACTTAGACGTAACGGAATGAAAGGCACCTTGCCTGATTGCCACCCATTTGAACTAATGAAATCACTTTTGACCGATGCGAGGATTGAAACACTGATGAAAGCCAAAAAATTCAAGGCAGTTAAGTATTTTCTTGACAATAAGTCTATGCTTGACAAGTGCTGGAACTCCCATAAGGTTGCAACACGTCACGGCTACAAGATTGAGGATTATTCCCTATGGTGCGACCTCATTATTCTACTTGAAAAGTGTGGGCGTGATACTCATAACGCAAAATATATTTGTCCGACAAATCTCCGAGCCGAACACGATTTTTGGCTTGATAAGTCAAGCACAGATGAAGAAAGACGCAGAAAAGCCGAAGAGTTGTTAAAGGCGAAAAAGAAAGAGAAGGAGTTTTACAAGAACAAATCCTGCTTTTTTGGTATCGTCATCAAGGACAAAGATATTGAAATTTCAGTGCTTGACACCATTGAAGCATACCAAGCCGAAGGAGAGGCAATGCACCATTGTGTATTCAAGTGCGAATATTACGCCAAGCAGAACTCAGTCATTTTATCGGCTCACGATAAGGACGGCAACCGCATTGAAACCATAGAATTTTCACTGACTGAAAATAGGGTGGTACAGAGCCGAGGTGCTTGTAACCAAAACACCGAGTATCATGACCGCATTGTAAATCTTGTAAATGCCAATGCCCACCGCTTCATCAAAGCGAGAGCAACCGCATAGTTCAGAAATGTTTGATTAACCGCTCTGCCCGTGACGGGTCGGGCGGTTTTGCTTCGTACCCTCAGCAAAACCGCCTGATTGAGAATTATTTATTCTAATATTCAAAGAACTCGACTTCTTTTTCTAACTTATTCCATAAGTCAGTTATTTCGGTTTCTTTATCAATAGCGTATTCTAATATAGATAAACCATTTTGAAAAAATTGTGTTTCATGGGGGAAACAATAAAGTGAAAAATCCTTA
>JAIDSM010000262.1 GCA_029061225.1 Muribaculaceae bacterium | reverse complement strand
GTAGGGACGCACGGCTCGTGCGTCCGCCGCACTCGACATTTCAATTTCCGAAAAAAGTCAGCACACGGACGCACGATCCGTGCGTCCCTACCTATAAAATAACAATATTAAACATATGAGCGAAAGACTTGTCGTCACCGGCTCCCAGTGGGGAGACGAGGGCAAAGGAAAGATCACCGACTATTTCGCCTGCCGCGCCGATATGGTAGTGCGCTATCAGGGCGGCAACAACGCCGGCCATTCGGTGATGTTTGACGGCCACAAATACTCTCTGCAGAGCATACCTTCGGGTATCTTCAATCCTAAGACCGTCAACGTGATGGCCAACGGCATGGTGGTAAACCCCGTATCAGTTATCGCCGAACTGGAAAAACTCCACAATCAGGGTATAACCGATTACCAGCTCTATATCTCCGACCGCGCCGCCATGGTCATGCCCTGGCACAGCATGCTCGACGGAGCAAGCGAAAGCCTTAAGGGAGATGCTAAGATTGGTACCACAAAGAAGGGTATAGGCCCCGCATACACAGATAAGTATTCACGTCTGGGTCTCCGTATGGGCGACCTTCTCGACCCTGAATACTTCGCAGAACGCCTCAAGGCCGCTCTTGAAGTCAAGAACATGGAGCTCAAGATGTATGGTCTCGAACCACTCGATTATCAGCAGGTGTATGATCAGTATATGGAGATTGCGAAAGTGCTCGGTCCCCGCATCTGCGACACCAGCCTCCTGATCGACGACGCTATCCACAGCGATGCAAAGATTCTTTTCGAAGGAGCACAGGGAATGATGCTCTGCATCGACCACGGCACATACCCATATGTGACATCCTCCTGCCCCTCCGCAGCCAGCATCTCTCAGGGTGCAGGTATCGCACCGAAATGGATCGAGAATGTGGTTGGTGTAGCAAAGGCATATTGCACACGAGTGGGCGAAGGGCCTTTCCCCACCGAACTGTTTGATGAGACAGCTCATGAAATCCGCGAGCGTGGACATGAATACGGCACCGTCACGGGCCGTCCCCGCCGAATCGGCTGGTTTGACGCCGTCGTGGCTCGATATACTTCACGCCTTGCAGGCATCGACTACTGGGCGCTTATGCTCTTCGATGTTCTCTCGGGCCTCGACAAGGTGAAGATCTGCGTAGGCTATGAGCTTGACGGCAAGGAAGTGATGGCTCCCCCCTCCACTATCCACATGCTCGCGAAGTGCAAGCCCATTTATATAGAGATGGAAGGCTGGAAGGAAGACATCACCGGCTGCCGCAGCTATGACGAACTTCCCGAGGCTGCGAAAGCATACGTAAGAAAGATCGAGGAACTGACCGGCACCAAGGTAGGTATCATCTCGGTAGGCCCCGACCGCTCCCAGACCATCATGATATCCGAGGCCCTCAAGGCTTTTTAATGATTAATTATTAATGATGAATTAAGAATGAGCTAAATTTGATGAATTCCGTTAAAAATGATAGAATTCCCAATTCTCAATTCTCAATTCTCAATTCTCAATTAACTATGGGTTTTTTAGATGAAAAAATAGCTCTGGAAGGCATGACGTTTGACGACGTACTGCTTATCCCGGCATATTCAGAGGTAATACCGAGCGAGGTGAAGCTCGGCACACGCTTCTCACGCAATATACCCCTCAACATACCTTTCGTGTCGGCTGCCATGGACACCGTCACAGAATCAGACATGGCTATCGCAATTGCCCGCCAGGGCGGTATCGGCGTTATACACAAGAATATGAGCATACAGGCTCAGGCCGACCAGGTGCGCCGCGTGAAGCGAGCTGAGTCAGGCATGATCTATGATCCGGTGACTATCCACGGAGACCAGACCGTAGGCGACGCTCTGCAACTTATGCACGACAACCATATCGGAGGTATTCCAGTGGTAGACGCAGAGGGTAAGCTCGAAGGCATCGTGACCAACCGCGATCTCCGTTTCCAGAAGGATATGGGTATTCTCATAAAAGACGTGATGACAAAGGAAAACCTTATCACCACCAATAATCCCTCTCTTGCTGAAGCATCCGAGATCCTCCTGAAGCATAAGATAGAGAAACTTCCTGTGGTGGATGCCGAAGGCAAGCTCATCGGTCTCATCACCTACCGCGACATCACTAAGATCAAAGATTATCCCAACGCCGCAAAAGACAGCAAGGGGCGTCTCCGTGTGGCCGCAGGTGTCGGTGTCACTTCCGATACTCTCGACCGTGTCAAGGCCCTCGTCGAGGCAGGAGCTGACGCTGTCGTCATCGACACGGCTCACGGCCACAGCCAGAATGTAGTCAATACACTTAAGAAAGTGAAGGCCGCTTATCCTGAAATTGACGTAGTGGTCGGCAACATCGCGACAGCAGACGCGGCTAAGTTCCTCATCGAGGCAGGTGCCGACGGCATCAAGGTAGGTATCGGTCCGGGCTCGATCTGCACCACCCGTATTGTAGCAGGTGTCGGTGTTCCGCAGCTCAGCGCGATCTTCGAGGCTGCAAAGGCTGCTCACGCGCTTGGAGTGCCGGTGATCGCAGACGGTGGTCTCCGCTATTCGGGCGATGTCGTCAAGGCATTGGCAGCAGGTGGCGACAGCGTGATGATGGGTTCGATGTTCGCCGGCACAGAAGAGTCACCGGGTGAGACCATCATCTACAACGGCCGTAAGTTTAAGTCATACCGCGGCATGGGTTCCATCTCAGCGATGCAGGCCGGGTCCAAAGACCGCTACTTCCAGAGCGAGAAGACCGACAGCAGCAAGTTCGTACCCGAAGGAATTGAGGCTCGCGTGCCCTACAAGGGAACTCTCAGCGAGACAGTATATCAGCTCGTAGGAGGACTTCGCAGCGGTATGGGATATGTAGGAGCTCCGGACATCAACCGTCTCCACGACGCGAAATTCGTGAAGATCACTTCAGCCGGCGTCATCGAAAACCATCCCCACGACGTAACAATCACCAAGGAAGCCCCCAACTATACCAGAGGTAACTGATTCAAGGTCCTTAAGGTCCTTAAAGACCTCAACCCATTAAACTTATACCAACATTGGAAAAGATACTGATTTTAGATTTCGGTTCCCAATACACCCAATTGATTGCTCGCCGCATCCGTGAGCTCAACGTGTATTGCGAGATCCACCCGTTCCACAAGGTGCCGGAAATCGACGCCGATGTGAAGGGTGTGATCCTTTCCGGAAGCCCCTACTCTGTCAATGACCCGGAGGCTCCGAAGCCTTCGCTCGACGCTTTCAAGGGTAAGCTTCCGCTGCTGGGAGTGTGCTACGGCGCTCAGCTCCTAGCCCAGATGTCGGGAGGCACCGTGAAGGGCGCTCCCAGCCGTGAATATGGCCGCGCGATGCTGACGGTCGTTGATGCAGAAGATCCCCTTATGATCGGTCTCCCCTCTCCTACCCAGGTGTGGATGAGTCATGGCGACACTATCACAGACATCCCTTCCAGCTTCCAAATCATCGGAAGCACTGAGAATGTTCGTGTGGCAGCCTACCATATAGAGGGCGAGCAGACGTGGGG
Source organism: Muribaculaceae bacterium (assembly GCA_029061225.1). Lineage (GTDB taxonomy): Bacteria > Bacteroidota > Bacteroidia > Bacteroidales > Muribaculaceae > Lepagella. The sequence continues at coordinate 19,885 of JAIDSM010000262.1, read as the reverse complement.
CATACAGTTCCACCCCGAGGTATATCACTCGACCGACGGCACTCAACTTCTGCGCAACTACGTGATGGGTATATGCGGATGCTCAGGCACCTGGAGTCCTGACTCCTTCATCGAGACCACCGTTGCAGAACTTAAGGCAAAGATCGGCGACGATCAAGTGATCCTCGGTCTCTCCGGTGGTGTAGACTCAACAGTAGCGGCTGTACTGCTCAACAAAGCCATCGGCCACAACCTGCAGTGTATCTTCGTCAACAACGGTCTTCTACGTCTCAACGAGTTCGAGGGCGTTCTCGAGCAATACAAGGGCATGGGCCTCAATGTCAAGGGTGTGGACGCGAGCGAGAGGTTCTATACAGACCTTGCAGGCGTCACCGATCCGGAACAGAAGCGCAAGATCATAGGCCGTGACTTCGTTGAGGTCTTCAACGAGGAGGCACAGAAGTTCAACGGCGCCCGCTGGCTTGCCCAGGGTACCATCTATCCAGACGTTATCGAGAGTGTAAGCGTCAACGGACCATCCTGCACGATCAAGTCGCATCATAACGTTGGCGGTCTTCCAGAGAAGATGAACCTTAAGGTTGTCGAACCGCTCCGCCTCCTTTTCAAGGATGAAGTTCGGCGCGTAGGCAAGGCTCTCGGCATCGATCCCCAGCTCCTTGGTCGTCACCCGTTCCCGGGTCCGGGTCTCGGTATCCGTATTCTCGGTGAGGTGACCGCCGAGAAGGTGCATGTGCTCCAGCAGGCCGACGACATCTTTATCAGCAACCTACGCGAGGCCGGTCTCTATGATCAGGTATGGCAGGCAGGTGCGATCCTCCTTCCGGTGCAGAGTGTAGGCGTGATGGGCGACGAGCGTACATATGAGCGTTGCTGCGCACTGCGTGCAGTCATCTCCACCGACGGCATGACCGCCGACTGGGTGCATCTTCCCTATGAGTTCCTCGCCAAGGTAAGCAATGAGATAATCAACAAGGTGCGCGGCATCAACCGCGTAGTCTACGACATCTCCTCCAAGCCGCCGGCAACTATAGAGTGGGAATAATGACCACTTACTTAACTTATATGAAATCCGCGGGAACTTCGAGTTTCCGCGGATTTTTATATTTCAAAAATAATCATTATCTTTGCATGATTATTTATACTGGATTAAATTTTTGTATGACAGCTGAAGATATCAAGGAAATCGTAAAATGTGGAGAGAACTCTACCGTACAGTTTAAGCTTCTATTTAACAAAGCTGAAGATATTGCAAATGAACTCATTGCATTTTCGAATTCAAATGGCGGACAAATTTTCATAGGAATAAATGATAAAACCGGTGAAATTGAAGGGCTGACATATAAACAAATTCAAGATATAGGTTCACTTATAGCAAGTGCTGCTAATGTTGGAGTGCATCCGTCTGTCTTTCCTATAGTTGACTCTAAGACTGTTGACGGAAAAGCAGTTATGATTATTTCTGTAAGTCGTGGTATAACGCCTCCTTACTCCAATAATAGAGGAGAAGTGTATGTCAAGCAAGGACCGGATAAACGACGCGTTACTGATTCCAATGAAATGCTTAGGCTTTTCGCTATGTCAGGGAACTACCAACCTGATCGTCAACCAATTCACGGCACATCACTAAACGACCTTGATCAATATCTTCTAAACGATTATTTTGAGAGAACATTAGGATTAAGCTCTGACAACCTTGGAATGCCATTGGAAAGAGCTCTTAAGAATCTTTTTATTCTTGATGAAAACGGAGAAGCGACTCTGGGAGGATTGATGTTTTTTGGTAAAAAGCCTCAACTTAAATGTCCTTCTTTTAATATTAAGGCAGTTTGGTTTTATGGCAATAGCATCGGAGGAACGGAATATAGAAGTAGTGCGGATATAGACGGGCCAATTCAAAGATTGTTTGATGATGGTTTGCGTTTTATTATCTCATGTCTTCATAGGATTCAGGCAGGTCAGAATTTCAACTCAGTCGGTAAATTGGAGATTCCGGAAGTTGCCCTATCTGAAATCTTACAGAATGCCTTGGTTCATAGATCATGGTTAAAACCGGCTCCGATAAGACTGCTTATATTTGACAACAGAGTAGAAATCATAAGTCCGGGGGCTTTGCATCCGACATTGACAGTGGATGATATAAAGATGGGCAATGCTTATCAGCGCAACCAACTTATGGCGACCCTATGCGCTAAGACAATGAATTACCGAGGGCTGGGGTCAGGTATTATACGGGCACTCCAATCCGATCCTGATATTGAATTCCATAATGAAGCTTCCGGAGACCAATTCAGAGTAATATTCTGGAGAAAAACTATAACTATCGGTATCGTGGGCACAGAAACCGGTAAAGGAACCGAACCAAAAGACCAAATCGGTGAGAAAATCGGTAAGAAAATGGAACCAGAAGACCAAATCGGTGAGAAAATCGGTAAGAAAATCGAAACAGAGGACCAAATCGGTAAGAAAATCGGTAAGAAAACCGAAACAGAGGACCAAATCGGTAAGAAAATCGGTAAAAAGGAAGATTTGCTTTTGAAGTTAATTTCAGATAATCCGGAAACATCTATTAGTAATTTGGCTCATTTATCCGGAATGGCGACTTCTACAGTACAAATTTATCTTGATAAACTAAAATCAGCAGGTAAGATTAAACGAATAGGACCAGACAAAGGTGGGCACTGGAAAGTTTTGTAAAACAACCATCGAGTGGGAATAATGACCACTTACTTAACTTATATGAAATCCGCGGGAACTTCGAGTTTCCGCGGATTTTTATATTTCGAAAATAATCATTATCTTTGCATAACAAACTTGAATCGGGCTTAAAACACCCCCAATAAAACCTGCTTATACCTATAATCATGAGACCTATCAATCTTTTTTTCAAAGCCGCTATAGCTGCCATTCTATCATCATCCATGCAGCTATTCGCCGCCGAACCAACCGACATATCCCGGCACGACTTTTTCTATGCCGGCGAAAGCAAGCAGCCACGTCTGTTCGTGGCTCGTAATCAGCCCGTCGGAAAAGGTATAGGAGCCGTACCCGGACGCGTGGCGTGGGTACATGCTCCCGGTGTGGCCAAATGGGACGGACGCACGGGGCTATGGGTGGAAGACAGGTGGAACGACCAGAAACTTGCCGACAATATGATCAACGAAACTGTCGCCGTAGTCGGAGGAAAGGAAAATGCAAAAGAGGGATGGAACGCCATGTTCCGAAATTTCAATCAGAGACACGGTAAAGGGAAAAAAGGATACAGAAAGGGCGAGAAGATAGCAGTAAAGCTTAACCTCAACAATGCCATCACGCACCGGGATACCATCGAACTCAACTCATCCCCCTTCGTCACTCTGGCTTTGGTTCGCTCGCTCGTAAATGAGGGAGGCGTAGCCCCGTCAGACATCATCATCTGCGAGCCAAGCCGCGCCATTACCGACAGTATCTACTTCAAGGTGCACCGTGAGTTTCCGGAGGTAACATTCATCGACAATATCGGAGGCGAAGGTCGCTTGAAATGTGAATATTATCCTGATGCGCTGACATACTCCGTCGACAACGGGAAAATGGCCCGAGGGCTCGCGAAATGTATCGTCGACGCCGATTATGTCATCAACAGCGCGCTCCTCAAGACACATTCCGGACCCGGCGTTACCCTTACCGGCAAAAACTGGTATGGCGCCACCGACATCGCACTGCAGTGGAGGAAGAACGCCCACAACAATGTAAGCCAGGATAAACGTAACGGCAAGCCGGGCTACAAGACTTTTGTGGATTTCATAGCGCACCCCGACCTCGGTGGGAAATGCCTCCTGTTTCTTATCGACGGCACCTACGGCTCACGCGACGTGAACGGCGCGCCTTATCCCAAATGGCAGAAAGAACCCTTCAACGGCGACTGGGCCTGCTCAATCATCGCATCCCAGGATCCGCTTGCGGCGGATGCCGTCGGAATGGACCTTATAATCGGGGAATGGCCCGAATTCGGAAGCCTCAACTACTGCGACGAGTATCTGCGCGAGGCCGCTTCGATTCCCAATACTCCAAGCGGAACAGTATATAAGGTCAACGACAGACCCCTGACAGAGCCTCTCGGCCTTATGGAGCACTGGAACAACGCTCAAGACCGTCACTACGAGGCCATAGACCTCGTCTACCGGAAGGTCGACTGAATCACTACAGAACATTATGAAGAAGAATATTATTTCTTTAGCCGCCCTGACGCTCGCAGTCTCCGTATATTCCTCTGATATAGCGACTGAACGCATATATCTGTCAGGGACGGGGGCCGGCGATACCCGTACATGGGATTTCTATTGCTCCGATGGCATGAATTCCGGTAGATGGACCAAAATCGAAGTGCCGTCGCAATGGGAGCAGCAAGGATTCGGAGGTTATACCTACGGACGCTTCTACCTTGACAAGAATGCCAAGCCGAGCAGCGAGACAGGCCTTTACCGTCATTCTTTCGCGGTTCCGGAAGAATGGAAGGGAAAGACAGTGAAGATTGTGTTCGAGGGAGCCATGACAGATACAGATGTCAAAATAAATGGAAAATCAGCGGGGGAAATACATCAGGGAGGATTTACTGAATTCTCTTACGACATATCCAAAATCCTTAAGTATGGCGATGAGAATAACCTCCTTGAGATCAAGGTAGACAAGGAGTCGGCCAACACTTCGGTAAATGCCGCAGAGCGAAGGGCCGACTGGTGGCTTTTCGGAGGAATATACCGTCCGGTCTATCTCGAGGTCATGCCCAAGTCGCACATCGAAAGGATTGCGGTCGATGCTTCGGCCGACGGAAAGCTTGAAAGCACACTGTTTGCTTCCGGCATAAAGAAAGGTGATGCAGTGGAAGTCGAGCTGAAGTCTCTGCCTGAAGGTTTGTCCCGGGGCACCCGACGGGTGGTTCTGACGGGCGACAGCACGACTTTCATGACTGATTGGGAAGGAATCATGCCATGGGACTGCGAGCACCCTAATCTTTATGAAGTCTCGTATACATTGGTCGACGCCAAAGGCACTCCAAAGCATACCCATAAGGAACGAATTGGATTTCGGGATATTGATTTCCGTGAGAAAGACGGTCTCTACCTCAACGGAACAAAGCTGCTTATTAAAGGAGTAAACCGCCATAGTTTCCATCCCGAGACCGGACGGACATTGAATAAGGAGCAGAGCGTTGCCGATGCCAAGCTGATAAAGGAAATGAACATGAACGCAGTGCGATCCCACTACCCTCCTGACCGCCATTTCCTCGAGGTGTGCGACTCCATCGGACTGCTTTATCTTGATGAACTCCCCGGCTGGCACGACGCATATGATACGGAAGTAGGCCTCAGTCTTCTCCGGGAGTTTATTGCCCGAGACGTGAATCACCCGAGCGTGATAATCTGGAGCAACGGAAATGAGGGTGGCTGGAACAGCGAACTCGACGGCATGTTCTCAATGCTTGACCCTCAGAAAAGACATGTGGTGCATCCATGGGCCGATTTCAACGGCATCGACACCCACCATTATCCTTCCTATCAGACAGGTCCCGGTAAATTAGGCAACGGCTGGAAAGTATTCATGCCTACTGAATTCCTACATTCACGCTACGACAAGGGAGCAGGCGCAGGTCTTGAGGATTTCTGGGAGATGTATCGTCGCAATCCTATGTTCGCGGGCGGTTTCATATGGGCATTTGTCGACGAGGCGATAGCTCGCTCAGACCGCGACGGCTGGCTCGACAGTGACGGCTCCAACGGTTGCGACGGTATCGTAGGGCCATATCGAGAGAAGGAAGGAAGCTTCTACACCATTCGCGATGTATGGGCGCCGGTGCAGTTTGCGCCTTTCAACATAACTCCTTCTTTCGATGGAACGATGCTTGTCACCAACGAGTTTCTATTCACCGACTTCAAGGACTGCAGCATGAAGTGGCGCACCTATAAGGTATCCTTTCCTGATGACGGCGGAGTGAAGTCTATGCTTGCATCCGGCGATGTCGCTCTCCCCGGTATAGGTCCGTCCGAGACGGGACGCGCACGTTTTGCGCTTCCTGAGAGTTTCTTTGATGCCGATGTATTTGAGGTCGAGATGTTCGACCCTTATGGCCGGTCTGTGCTGACCCGCACGTGGCCTGTAAAATTCGCGTCGGATTATCTTTGTGCAGTTGATGAAAACACCGGAATGAATAGCGGCATTGCAGGATTCACCGAATCCGGAGACACGGTGACTTTGTTCTCCCCAGACGTATCGGTAAGTTTCGACCGGCAAACCGGTAAGATAACCGACATCCGTTCCGGTGGGAAGAGGGTGCCTTTCGGCGACGGTCCCGTGGCTGTAGGTATGCGGGCGAAAGTCAGGGAGTCATCGGTGAGGAAGGATGGCAGCGAAGCTGTGTTTGCCGTCAAATATGAAGGAGGCATCGACAGCATCGTGTGGAGAATGAATGGAAATGGAATCTTGAGTATGGACGCGGTGATGCTCAACCGGGCCGGAGGAAAGATCGACGGCAAGCCCGTCTTTGAAGACAAGATAACAGATATAGGCTTGACATTCTCGTATCCGGAATCAGAAGTCAAGGGTATGACATGGCTTGGAGCCGGACCATACCGCGTATGGAAAAACCGGCAGAGAGGAGCGAATTTCGGACTCTGGCACAAGGACTACAACAATACGGTCACCGGAAGCAACTTTGAAGATCTCGTATATCCTGAATTCAAAGGATATCACGGTTCCCTCTATTGGGCGGTCCTTGAGGGAGACAATTCCAATATTACGGTATCTTCGGCGACAGACGGAGTCTTCCTGCGGGTATTCACCCCTGAGGAACCTAAAGGAATTAAAGGTGAAGACAGGATGCAGCCCTTCCCGGAGGGGGACATCTCCTTCCTTATCGACATCAACGCGATGCGTTCCTTCAAGCCGATACCCGAACATGGTCCCCGCTCCCAGCCTACGAAAGTCCGCATCAAGCCGGGAGATGATGGAGAATGCCTCTCCCTGCGCTTCGACTTCTGAAAAGCCGACACTAAAAAGGACGCACGAGCCGTGCGTCCCTACTTAACGGCTGATAGCTGAAGACTATGTTAAAATAAATGTTAAAAATAAAATTTATCATTCAATTTTTCATTTTTCTTAAAAATTATTTGTATCTTTGCGGATAATTGACCTAATAACACTAACCCTGGTTACGGATTTTAACTATAACGAAAGGATTCGTAAACAGTTTTTATTAACCTATAAAACATTTTCATAATCGTCACACAAACAACTAACCACCGATAAATCAAACAAATAACATTAATAACTAACCACATTCAAACTAATCATGAAATACGAAAACAATCACGTTTTGTCAGTATTGAAACGGATGCAGGGAGGCGGCAGGCTCATCATGGCCTTGGTATGCCTTTTTGCTACGTTGGCGCTTTACGCGCAGGAGACAACGGTGACCGGTAGCGTATTCGACGACCAGGGCGAACCTCTAATCGGAGCGACAGTCATGGTAGCCAAGTCTACTATCGGTACATCTACCGACCTTGATGGCAACTTCACCATCAAGTGCAAGCCGGGAGCGAAACTTTTGATCTCGTATGTAGGATATGAGACTCAGGAGCAGCCCGCAAAAGAGGGTATGAAAATCGTGTTGAAGGAATCAGCCTCCATGCTTGACGCAGTAGAGGTAGTCGCCTTCGGTACGCAGAAGAAAGTGACCATGACCGGTGCCGTGTCTTCAGTCAAGAGCGAAGACCTTACCCGCACCCCGGTCAGCTCGGTCAACAACGTCCTCGCCGGTCAGCTTTCCGGTGTGTCCACAGTGCAGTACTCCGGTGAGCCGGGTTCTGACGCCGCTGAGATCTTCGTCCGCGGTAAGGCAACCTGGGTCGACTCCAAACCTCTTATCCAGGTCGACGGTGTAGAACGCGACATGTGGGACATCGACCCGAACGAAATCGAGTCTATCTCAGTGCTTAAGGACGCATCCGCAACCGCAGTGTTCGGTGTTCGCGGCGCTAACGGCGTCATCCTCGTGACCACCAAGCGCGGTAAGGAAGGCAAGGCGAAGATCGATGTCTCGCTCAACTTCTCCGCACAGCAGCCCACCAAGCTCATCGAGATGGCCAACTCCGTGGAATACGCCAACTTCTACAACTACATGATGGCGAGCGACGGACAGGGAGCTGTCTTCTCTGACGACATCATCTCCCGATTCCAGTCTAACGACTACATCAACAGCATCCGCTTCCCGAACATGCGCTGGACCGACTACATCTTCAAGAAAACCACTTTCCAGCAGCAGCACAACGTCAACATATCGGGCGGCAACAAGCGCGTACGCTACTTTGTATCGGCCGGCTTCTTCAGCCAGGACGGTATCTTCGACCAGTATGGCCGCGACGACTATGCGTTCGACTACCGCTACAACCGTTTCAACTATCGTTCGAACCTCGACATCAACGTGACTCCCACCACCCTCGTGACAGTCAACGTGGCAGGTAAGATCGACAGCAGCGCTAAGCCCCGTACGGGACAGGGCGCGTCAGGTATGGTGAAGGCTGTCTACGCAGCCACTCCGTTCTCATCGGCAGGTTTTGATGACCAAGGACGATTCATCCGCACTAATACTGACGCCGACTACAACATCGAGTATGACGAGGAAGGCAATCCACACTCCGTGACCCTCCCTTTTACTGGATCACATCCCATGACCTACGTCACCTATCAGCCCGGTGCTTACCATAACACCGCAAACACCATCACAACCGACCTTATCGTCGATCAGAAACTCGACGTCATCACAAAGAACCTCTCACTCCGTGCTAAAGGATCATACAACAGCGGCTTCAACCAGCAGAAGACACTCACCTCGTCTGCATCCACTCTAACTCCTCGTATGATGCCTGATGGATCACTGGAATTCATAACAGAAAGCTTTGAGGAAGCCGCTTCATACGGCAGCATCAACACTGGCAAATGGCGCAACTGGTATATGGAGGCGGCCCTCAACTGGAACCGTGAATTTGGAGAACACAACATCACCGCGCTCGCCCTCTACAACCAGAGCAAGAACTACTATCCTTCCACATATTCCGACATCGCCCGCGGCTATGTAGGCTTCGTAGGACGTGTGACATATGACTACGCCAACCGCTACCTCGCAGAAGTGAACTTCGGCTACAACGGCTCCGAGAACTTCGCCCCCGGCAAGCGCTTCGGTGCCTTCCCGGCAGGATCAATCGGCTGGGTTGTCAGCAACGAAAAGTTCATGGAAGGACTTCAGCCATGGCTCTCCTTCCTTAAGTTCCGAGCTACTCTCGGTAAGGTAGGTAACGACAAGGTCGGCGGCTCACGCTTCATGTACCTCTCCGACCCATTCGGTGTAAACGGCGGCGCCGTTCTTGAACGTCCCGCAAACGAGAACCCCTACGGCTACAATTTCGGAACAGGCAACGGCGTATACGGAACTCTTCCCGGCGCATGGGAAATGCAGAAGAACAATCCTAACCTGACATGGGAGAAGGCCGTCAAGCAGAACTATGGCGTCGAAATCCAGTTCTTCAACGACCGCCTCAAGACAAGCTTCGACTACTATAAGGAGCACCGTACCGATATCCTACTGCAGAACTACAGCGCATCCACTATTCTCGGCTATACTCCGGCGATGACCAACTACGGTATCGTTGACAGCTGGGGCTGGGAACTCTCAGTAGGATGGAGCGACTTCGTAGGCAAGGACTTCAGCTATTGGGCACGCTTCAACCTCTCCTACAACGACAATAAGATCATCCGCGACGGTCAGGCTCCTCAGAGCTACAGCTATCAGGAGACAGCAGGCCACCGCATCGGTGCCCGCTCTCAGATGCTCTTCTTCGGCTATTATGAAGGGCCACAGACAGCAGAGAAGTATGCAGCAGCTTATCCCGAGCAATTCATCGCATATGACGAGGATGGCAATCCTTATGATCTTCCCCACGTTCTTCCGGCACAGCTCAAGCCCAACGGCGAGCTGAACCCCGGCGATCCCATCTACGTAGACCTTAACGGAGACGGCAAGATCGACGGCAATGACTACAGCCGTGAATTCGGCAAGACAGATGACCCGCGTTTCATCGCAGGCCTCAACTTAGGAGCAAGCTGGCGCGGACTAAGCCTCGCGGTTCAGTTCTCAGGCGCTTGGGACGTGAGCCGCAGCATCAGCGGCGCATTCCAGCAGCCCTTCTACAACGCTGCCGGCGACGGCCAGGGCGGCCTCCTCATGACTCACCTCGACGACAGCTGGAGCGAAAACAACCGCTTCGCGGAATATCCGCGCCCGACACTCGCCTACACAAAGCATACTTACGCAGGCTCGACACTATGGGAGAAGGATGCAAGCTATCTGCGCTGCAAATCCCTCCAGATCGCCTACGACTTCAACATGCCCTGGCAGAAGAAGCTCGGCATCCGCAACCTCCAGCTCTCATTCAGCTCATACAACCTCTTTACCTTCACTAAATACAAATGGGGCGACCCGGAAAACCGCGCGAGCAGCAGCCCGGACTACCCTCTGACACGTACTTACACTGTGGGTCTTAAGGTAGGATTCTAACCGAAACATCGTAAAAAGAAACACGAAATCATGAAGAAAGCATTTCACAGCATATTCGCAGCTATACTGGCTGGAATGGTTGCTACCGGATGTACCGATGAGGTGCAGATGGGCAACGCCTTCCTTGACAAGGCACCCGGCGGTACGACCAACCTTGACAGTATCTTCTCAAACCCGGACTACGTCAATCAGTTGCTCACGGGTATATACAACAGGCAGTATTACGGTCTTCCCTACAACAACACGGGCAAGAATCAGGCCGCAAGTCCATACAACGGAAAGCTTGACGCATTGACCGACCTCTATCAGATGCACTGGTCAAGCTGCAAGGTATGGTCGTCATATTACACCGCCACCTTCTCCGCCAAGGAGGATCCCCTCATCTCCTATGCCAACGACTACGTATGGCAGACCGTACACCTCGTGTCGATAATGAAGGAGAACATCGACCGCTGCCCCGGTCTTGACGATAAGCAGAAACGCTACATACTTGCCCAGGCCAAGGCGCTTCAGGCATTCGGATACTCATTGCTGCTCCCCCACTACGGAGGTCTTCCTATCATAGACCACACCATCAGTGACGCTGCGGAGACTGTAAGCGATGAATACGGCGAACGCCGCATCGGCGAACGCTGCACTTTCGAGCAGACTGTAGACGCTATCGTCAAGTGGTGTGACGAAGCAAAGGACGATCTCTACTGGGCTTACAACAGCACGACCGACGCCGATGCCAGCTCACGCCAGACAGGCCGCTGGACCAAAGCCGGCGTCATGGCCCTCAAGGCGCAGGTGCTCTGGCTTGCTGCATCTCCTCTTTACAACAGCAACGAGCCCTATTACGACGGATCATCGGATGCCGAGCAGAAAAACCTCGTATGGTATGGCAACTACGACCATAGCCGCTGGGAACGCGCACTCAAGGCTTTCGAGGAGTTCTGGGCTGAAAACCAGAAGAACGGAGACTACTACCACCTCTATCAGGCAGCTGCAAAGAACCTCGACGGATACCGCCTTGCATATCGCCGCGGCTATATGTATGACGACTCCCCCGAAAACATCCATTGGACCAAAGTGGCGAGCATCTATGGAACTCAGGGCGCATACAGCTGGCTGAACTGGAACACATGGTCAGTCAATCGTTCGAACAACCACCCGACACTTGAATACATCGAGATGTTCCCCTGGAGCGACGGCAAGCCTTTCGACCATGACTCCGACTTCAAGTATAAGGAAAGCTACACAGCAGAGAAAGACGGATCGAACTGGGATGTCTATACCTGCCTCTCAGGAACCTACGACAAACTCTTCTATACATATAAGGAAATCCGTGGAGGTTTCTCCAAGACCTATTCACGTGACCCCCGTCTGTATGAGAACGCAACCGTCTCTGGTACTCTCGAAAACCTGCCGCTTAATTCACCCGACGGTAAAGCTACAGGTAAGGTAATGGAGCTCTGGGTAGGCGGACAGAACGCCGGCCAGTGCGTGAAACACCCGACAGACAACACACTCGTCGAGTCTCTTACTTCCTACTGCCCTACAGGCTTCGCTGCATACAAGTATGTGCTCAACCAGATTGAATGGCACCGCAATCCGAACATGCACTGGAATGTACTTACTATTCCCGACATGATCCTGATGTATGCAGAGTGCCTCGCCGAATGCGGACGCAACGCTGACGCAATCAAGCAGGTCGACCTCGTGCGCAGCCGCGTGGGCCTCAAGAGCATCAATTCAAGCTACAACTCAAGCAAGAATCTTGAATCAAACAAGGACAACCTTATCGAGGAAATCCTGCGTGAGCGCGCATGCGAGCTTGGACTTACCAACGCACGCTACATCGACATGATCCGCCGCAAACGTGGCGACTGGATGGTGAAACCTCTCCACGGCATGGCTACCTACCGCATGATCAAGAACGCCAAGAACCAGTGGGTTCGCCGTAACGCTCCATGGTTTGGCGACGACAAGGAAGGCGGCATGGCTGAACCCGCTCGCTTCGAATATGAGTTCTTCGAGCTTCAGCAAGGCAAACGAGTGCTCTGGGGCAAGGATCCCAACTCCCTCGAAGTGAGGAAATGGTTTATGATGCCGTTCCCGCAAGACGAGATCAACAAGGGCTATGGTCTGATCCAGAACCCGGGATGGTGATCAGAATCCACAAATGCAGGTTTTTAACTAACATCTCAAACGAGACATAACGAGACAAACATGAAATCAAGATATATCTTTCTAATGTCGCTTGCCGCCGGTATCGCAATGCCGGTCTTCGGCCAGGAGGAAGCAGACTCCGTAGCCAAGACCTGGCTCGATCAGGAATACAGCATCGGTGTCGACCTCGGTGTCACAAGGGAGAACTCGACAGCTTCAGTCAGCGTAATCCGCAACGACGCCGTCAACCAGCGAAGCGCCAAAAACATAGGCAACTCGCTTATCGGCCACGGCAAGGGCCTTATAACCATTCAGGGAACCGGCACATATTATGCACAGAACCCGACATTTTACGTACGCGGCCTTCAGAGCCTTTCAGGAAGCAACCCGCTTATCCTTGTAGACGGAATCGAGCGCGACATCACCCTCATCGACCCTGAGGAAGTGCTTGAGGTGCAGATCCTAAAGGACGCGGCAGCAACAGCCCTCTACGGATACAAGGGTGCCGACGGTGTGATCAACGTCATCACCAAGCGCGGCGAATACAACTCTCGTACGATACGCGTCAACTACGAGCATGTCTTCTCCAACCTGACCAACCGTCCGAGATTCGTTGACGGCGTCACTTACGCGAAGGCAATGAACGAAGCCCTCTTTAATGAAGGCCAAGGACAGTTTGCCAAATACAGCCAGCAGGAGATCGACGCTTTCGCCAGCGGACAGTATCCGACGCTCTACCCCAACGTAAACTGGGGGGCAGAGACCTACCGCAACCATGCCAACGGCGACCGCGCATCAATAGAGTTTTCAGGAGGCGGCGAGAAATTCCGCTATTTCTCTATGGTCAACTTCCTCTACAGCGACGGATTCATCAAGAAGCCTAACCAGAATACAGGTTACTCCACACAGGACAAGTATGTGCGCGGAAACGTACGCATCAACCTTGACGTGGATCTCTTCAAGTACACCCAGCTGAAGACCAACATCTTCACCTCGCTCGGGGAGATGCAGACTCCGGGCAACCAGGCCAATCTCTGGAGTATGATCTACAACACTCCTGCCGTGGCTTTCCCTATCCGCAACGACAATAGAGTCTGGGGCGGCAACTCTACCTGGAGCGGCGATAACAACCCCGTAGCACAGTCAACGGACGCAGCGTATACCAAGATCTTCGACCGCTCCCTCTTCTTCAACGCTGAGGTGATACAGGACCTCTGCATGGTGACACCCGGCTTCAAGTTCAATATCGGCGCCAGCTATGATATCATCTCCAACATAGTGGAAGACCACTCTAAGAAGTACAACTACGGTATGAACAATGTGACCTCTTGGATCAACGGTGAGCCTCAATACACTTACTGGGAGATAGCCGACCAGGCGACAGAGATGGGTACCGGAGCTTCTATGACCTCGTTCCAGCGCCGTCTCAACGCATGGGCCGGATTCGACTATGACCGCACTTTCGGCGACCACCATGTGATGGGCCAGTTGAAATACTACTATGACTATGAGAGCCCGATGGGCAACAACACAAGCATCTACCGCCACAACATCTCACTCTGGGGACAGTATACATACGCCAACCGCTGGAGTCTGGGCGTTGTGCTCGCGGAAATGGGTTCGTCCCGTCTTGCTCCCGGCACCAAGTGGAGCTTCTCACCGACAGTGTCGCTCGGCGCAGTGATCCTCAACAATCCGGAGCAGGCTGTCGACTTCCTCAAGCTTCGCGGATCATGGGGTATCCAGAATCTCGACCGTCTTCCGGGCGACAACGTATGGAACTACTACCAGCAGGCATATCAGGTGAGCGGCGTAAGCTATCCCTGGTCTGAAAAATATGACGGTGGCGCCACGTGGGGCGAGACAACTCTTCTTCAGACACCATCGGTCAATCCGACCCATGAAAAGGTGGCCAAGTATGACGTGGGCATCAACGCAAGCTTCCTCGGATGCATCAACCTTACAGCCGACTACTTCTACAACCGCCACTACGATATCTTCGTAGACGGCAGCGGAGCCTACTCAAGCCTGATCGGTTTCTCAGCTCCTTTCAAGAACCAGGGTAAAGTTGACAACCGTGGCGTCGACATCGAGCTTGACTTCTCCAAGAATTTCGGCGACTGGAACGTCATGGCCGGTGGATCTTTCCTCTTCTCGAAGAGCAAGATCATCGACATGGCGGAAGAACCTAAGGCTTACGACAACCTTGTGGAGACGGGTAACCCTCTCAGCTCTACATATGGACTTATCGCCGAAGGGCTCTTCATTTCTCAGGAAGAGATCGACCGATCGCCCGTGCAGACTTTCTCTACCGTACGCCCCGGCGATATCAAATACAAGGATATCAACGGCGACGGTAAGATCGACGCAAACGACGTGACAAAGATTGGCTACAACTCAATCTGCCCGGAGATCTTCTACACCTTCAACCTCGGTGCAGAATACAAGGGCATCGGACTTGTAGCTCACTTCCAGGGTGTAGGCAACTGGGGCTGCAACCTCAGCTCGCAGGGCTACTACTGGGGCCTCATCAACAACTCCTCGCTCGCACAGGAAGTATATGATAACCGTTGGAGCGCAGACAACAACCGCGCAGACGCCCTCTACCCGCGCTTGAGCTCCACAAGCAATGCCAACAACTACCGCACAAGCACATTCTGGCAGCGCGACCGCTCTTACCTCAAGCTTCGCAACATCGAGCTCTACTACAACTTCAACAAGGCTCTTCTTGCGAAGACCGGTTTCATCCGTGACGCTAAGGTATTCGTACGCGGCGTTGACCTCTGCAATATAGCTACAGGAGGTGCCGACAAACTTACCGACCTTGATCCCGAGGCAACCGGAGCGGTCGCTCCACTCAGCCGTCAGATCGCAGTCGGCGTGAAACTCACTTTCTAACCCATCATCCTCTAAACTTCAGATTAAATGAAACTAAAACATATAATCAACGGAATGGCGATCCTCTCGCTTGGACTGACCTCCTGCTCAGATCAGATGAACTACAAGGAGTTCAAGATCGACGGCGAGGACTATATCCAGCGTGACTTCGACAAGGTAGGAAAGATCACCACCCACATCTACCGCAACCTTGACTATGACCACGGCCAGAGCTATGGCGGAGCGATGCTATCATCGGCTACCGACGAGTCTGTCTACAGCCATCAGGGCGCATCTATCGAGTCATACTATAACGGAGCTTGGAGCGCCTCCAACGCACTCAGCTCCACCTGGAGCACCTGCTTCGATGCCATCGCATACTGCAACCTTTACCTCGACAGGTTCAACAACCTTGAGTTTCCCGAGCATAAGCTTGAAAAGGACTACAAGGACCAGATGATCAAATACAACAACTATCAGTGGGAGGTGCGCTTCCTTCGCGCCTACTTCCACTTCCTGATGCTCCGTCAGTATGGCGACGTGCCATTGATGACCGAGAACTACAACTCCGAAGAGGCCAACAACCAGCCCCGCGCTGCAGCAGATGACGTCTTCTCCTTCATCGACGACGAGTGCGTGGCAATCAAAGACACAATCATCGCAAACTATTCGGGCGCATACAACTCGATAGAGAACGAACCCGGCCGCGTCAACAAGCTTACGGTGCTCGCTCTCCGCGCCCGCGCTGCCCTCTACCATGCTTCTCCCCTCTTCACTCAGGGGAAGAGCGACTCGGAAAAGAAGGAACTCTGGCATCAGGCAGCTCTTCGCAACAAGGAGGTCATCGACTCATGCAAGAAGGTCAGCATGACCCTCGCCAAGTCATATGGCAGCCTCTTCGGAATTGACAGCTGGCAGAATGCGGAAGCCAACAAGGAAATCATCTTCGCCCGCCGCGTGGCTGAAGACCGCGCCATGGAGACCCGCAACTTCCCTATCGGCATGAGCGGAGCAGGCGGTGGCAACTGCCCGACTGAAAACCTCGTTTCAGCATATGAGACCCTCAACGGCCTCAGCATCGACGATCCGGCAAACGACCAGTACGATCCTCAGAATCCTTACGACAAACGCGACTCCCGCCTTGCCGCCACAGTTGCCGTAAACGGTGAGAAATGGCCTGTGAACTTGCCGACAGACGCACTTGAGATCTGGTATGGAGGCTCCAACTCCCGTGCGGTTCAGTATGGAACTCCTACAGGCTACTATCTGAAGAAATACGTCAACGGAGAGCAGAAAATCTCAGGAACAGGCCCGACGAATTCCAAGCATACTTGGGTGCTTTTCCGTCTCGGACAGGTTTATCTCGACTATGCGGAGGCTCTTCTCAACTACTGCGGCAACGGTTATGAAGTGCCGGAAGGTTTCACTCTTTCAGCTGCAGATGCCATCAATCTCGTGCGCAAGCGCGCAGGCCAGCCTGACCTTCCCACTGGATTGAGCTATGATGAATTCGTGAAGAGATATGAAAACGAACGTTTCGTCGAGCTTGCTTTCGAAGGCCACCGCATGTATGACGTACACCGCTGGATGAAGGCTCCTCAGTACTTCACAAACATCAAGGTTATGGAAGTGACTAAGAACGGGGATGAGATCACTTACACTCCGGTGCTCAACCCGAGCTACATCACCAAGCGCAGCTGGGGAGGCGACTACCAGTATTTCTGGCCCATACCCCAGGCTGATGTGCTGAAATCAGGCGCTCTCACACAGAATCCCGGATGGTGATCTTATAGATTAATGATTAATTATTAATGATAAATGATTAATTATTGATTGAAAAAAAAATCTACAGGGGTCTGATACACTCCTGTAGATACCAACTAAAAGAACAACCCAAATTTTTCATCAACATTTATTAACTAACATTTTCTATGAGAAAATCTTTATTAACCCTGGGGCTTGCATCGCTCGCCCTCTCAAGCTTCGGTGCAACCCGAATTCTGTATCAGCAGAACTTCGAGACTGCGACGTCAGTAGAAGAAACAGGATGGAGCTTCGGCGGAGAATCCATTGCAATTGCTTCTGACGCTTTCGGTAAATTCCTTGAACTCTCCCTCGGACAGAATAACGGCCGTAGCGGCCAGGTGACATGGGGTCAGGAAATCTTCCTTGATGAACAAGGCAATACACTGCTCGAAGACGGCAAATACACCGTAGAGTACGACTTCTGCATCGCCAAGGGATCCAACAACCAGTATAATGGTGAGTTCACGGTCTTCACTAACCATGCTCCCATTGCGAATAACACCTATCGCATGCCATGGTCTGACACAGGTCATCCGGCTCACGAGAGAGGAGTCTGGGACAACTATCTCTTCGATATGTCGCAGGTAAATGGAGAATCCCTCCAGTTTGTTATTGATGGACCAACGATAGTTAATGAGACTACCGGAGAAGACGGTAACGTAACAAAAACCTATGAAATCGACTATTCGGATCCCAACACATTAGATGAAGGCGCATGGTATACTGTCACTCTCGAGGTGAACGTAGACGATAGAACAGTTGAATACAGCGTAGTAAGCCTTGACGGCAACATCGTGAAGGCAGGAACCCGCACTGTACCTGAGACAGATCTCAACGGTGATCCTGTCAGCATGTATGCCGAAGGAATTTTCACACTTCTCGCACGCTACCAGACTATAGTAGATTTCGACAACATCAAGGTTTGGTATGACAGCCAGAAGGACCATGCCAATCCTCCGACAATTGCCCTTACCCGTCTTGGCAAGACTGCTGATGATGAACTCGACATGAAGCTCCGCGCGTATACCATCACATTCATCCCCGGCGAGACCCTGCACGTGACAGGAACTGACGGCCAGACATATGAGGCTGAATATGATGACTGCGAAGGCAATTACGTTTACGAGACATCTAACAGCGGTGTCCTCAAGGCTTGGACTACCTGCGGAACTGCTACATCCAAGGTTATTGAGACTACTGTAGATTGTACTCCCGTTGTTCTTCCCGAGGCAAAAGCCACTATCTCAGCTGTGGAAGCAGGCTACGGAAAGACTTACACCATCACCGTAAACAACACTGAAGTTCCCCTCCGCCCGACTATCTTCATCAACTATGAGTACACCGGCGTAAACGGCGAGAAGCTGTCGGCAGAAGGTCTTGCTTCCGGTTGCACCCTCACAGTGACTGAAGCCGGTACACTCAAGATCACTACCGAATCATTCGGTTATGAAGCTACAACAATATCTGTAGAAAACGACCTCCAGTTCGAGACCAAGAAGACCTGGGACTTCGCACGCATGACTGAAGAAGAAATCTCCACAGCCCTCACAGGAGCAGCTTGGAACACCCTCAACAGCGCCTCGACTTCAGGCTTCAACAACTGGACAGCGCGTAAGCGTCTCTACTACAACCTCGAAGGCTCTATGGCAGTAGACGATGAAGGCAACGAGTCTTGGACAGCGGTATATCCTTTCGGTTTCATTGCTGAAGACAACACTGTCAACGTCATCAAGTATGCTGTTGTCGATCGCGCAGCTATCGCCGAGACAACCAAGGGTGAGTATTTCGATGGCCTTACCATCTTCCCCGAAAGAGGCAAGGTAGATGCAGGCGGTCTTCCCAACGTTGGCATGCTCTATCGCATCGGTCTTTACAATGACCAGACCAAGAACAACAACAACAACGTCTACATCCACGATCTCAACGCAAGTGACTTCGTAGTTGTCAACTACATCAACAACTACGGCGGCAACTCCTGCCACCCTGTATGCGCAACTGACGACGAATATTTCGCTCAGCTCGCAGGTGAGAACACAGTATTGAGCGCTGCAGCCGGCACACACAATGAGGAGACTAACCTCTATGATGTAGTGTACGCTCTCTACCGTATTGACACTGCCATCTCCAAAATCACCGTATTCTCACAGGTAGGCGGTGACGCAGTTGAGGCTATCAACGCTGTTGAAGGCGACGGCTACTGGTATACAATCGAAGGCGTACGCGTAGCAGAGCCGACTCAGCCGGGTCTCTACATCCACAACGGCAAAAAGTACATTGTTAAGTAAATTTGCAAAGTTCCGATAATTTAAGGACGCACCTAACAGTGCGTCCTTTTTTTCTCCCTTCTTATGGGTAGGCGGTTTCCCAACCGCCCCCACCATTGCCTGAAAAGGTAAACGTCCCATAAAACGCCTTGCGATTCTGGCAGGGCGTTATTACTTTTGCATCGTAATTCAAAAAACACGATTA
>JAIDSM010000261.1 GCA_029061225.1 Muribaculaceae bacterium | reverse complement strand
AAGAACTTATGCCTCTATTTCAACCTTTTCGATAAATATAGCACTATATGGATTATATAACTAAGAAAGGCTGCCGCAATCGCGGCAGCCTTTCGGGCGATATGAATAGTCTGTTATTTCTATCAGATAGATTTGTTCATCCGATTTAGAGACCGAGGAGGGCGAGGGGTTGCCACATCGAAAGTTCTACAGAATTGTAAAGCCACTGATAAATGGGGCTCACAAGACCGAAGAATATGATGCCGATGATGCAGAGTCCCAGACCAAGTTTCGCTACACAAGTGCTGTTGAATGTTCCGATGACGGGTTCATCGTTGGAGATCCACATTGCCTTCACTACGCAGAGGTAGTAATAGAGAGAGATGACGGTGTTGATGAGGGCGATGAGCACGAGCATGTAGAGTACCATGGAGTTGGTGGAGCAGACGCTCGTGAAGATAAGGATCTTGCTGAAGAATCCTGCGAAGGGAGGAATACCAGCGAGTGAGAACATCGCGAGAGTCATAGCCACGCTCAGCCAGGGATTGGTCTTGTGGAGACCGTTGTAGTCGTCCATGTTGAGTTTACCGGTATTGTCTTCTATGGTCTGGATCACAGCAAAGGCACCGAGGTTGCTGACTACATAGACGATGATGTAGAACATCAGTGAAGCCAGACCAAGTGCGTTAGCTGCAATTACACCAAGCATGATGTAGCCGGCCTGCGAAACTGATGAGAAGGCCATGAATCGCTTCATGTTCTTCTGGCGGAGTGCGAAGAGGTTGCCGACTGTTATGGTGAGGATGATCAGAGCGTAGAGCATCCATTCCCATGCATCATTATAGACCTGGCCGAAGCACTGGGTGAAGATGATGAAGAAGGCAAATGCTGCGGAACCCTTAGAGATAACAGAGAGATAAGAGGTCACCGGAGTGGGGGCTCCCTGATAGACATCGGCTGTCCAGAGATGGAAGGGGACAAGCGAAAGCTTGAAACCGATACCTGCCATCACGAATGCGAGCGCAAAGATAAGCAGTCCGCTCATCTCACCTTCAGCGATAGCGAGCGAAAGGTCGGAGAAGTATAGGCTTCCCATCGAGAATGCATAAACGAAGCTTAGGCCCATCATTAGAACTGCAGAGCTGAACACTGCGGTCAGGATGTACTTGATGCCTGCCTCATGGCTTTCGTAGCGGTATTTGTCGAATGCAATCATAGCGGCGATCGGGAGCGAAGCAGACTCGAGGCCGATGATGAAGAGCAGGAAGTGGCGTGCGGAAATCATGAGATACATTCCGAAAAGCGTCACGAGGAGAAGCTCGTAGTATTCGCCTTTGCGAACGGACATTTCTTCGCTGTCAGCCCATTTAAACGACTGAAGGAGCACGAGGAATACGCCGATGTTGAGTATGCATTTCATAGCCTTGCATGCTGTGTCGTTGACATACATGCCTCCGAAGATTCCTTCTGCCGAGCTTGGCGCAAGCCAGATCGCTACCGTAGCGAGAAGGAAGAGAACCGCTGTGAACGGGGTCAGAATCTTCTTTACCCCATCTCCTCCGAATGTGTCCATGAAGAACACCACGAGGAAGATTCCCAATACAATCAGTTCGGGAAGCATAGTCCCAAATTGTGAATAGTCCATTGTTGTTTCTGAGTTGTTAGTGTGAAAGGTAAAGATGTTTGATTAGAGTGCTGCTGCCTGAATGGCTGCGATGATCGGATGGAACGAATGCTGGATGGTCTCGTTGATCCAGTTGGGGAAGCAGCCGATGCCCGCGATGCAAAGGATGAGAGTCACTGTGCTGAGTCGCTCAAACCAAGTGGCGTCCGTCAGCGCAAGGTGATGCTCGTCCTGTACGGGACCGAGAAGAAGCTTGCCCACAACGCGGAGGATGTAGACTGCCGTGATAACGATCGAGCAAGTAGCCGCAATCACGAACACACGGTGGAAAGTGTCGGCATCCTGGAACGAACCGAAGAAGATCGTCATCTCAGCAACGAAACCGGAAAGACCGGGAAGACCGAGTGAAGCAAAACCGGCGATCATGTAGCATACGCCAAGGTAGGGCATGATTTTCATAAGGCCACCCATCTGACGGATGTCGCGGGTGTGGGTACGTCCGTAGATCATACCGATCAGCGCAAAGAAGAGGGCAGTCATCAGGCCGTGTGAGAGCATCTGGAGGATAGCGCCTGTCATAGCTGTGGTATTGAGCATCAGGATTGCGAAGAGCACCATGCCGCAGTGTGATACCGAAGAGTATGCGTTGATATACTTGAGGTCGGTCTGAACGCAAGCGGAGAATGCTCCGTAGACGATTGAAATACCGGTAAGAACGATGAATATCCATGCGAGCTCATTGGCAGCCTGCGGGAGCAGGAAGATGGCGATGCGGAAGCAGCCGTAGCCACCGAGCTTCATAAGGACGCCTGCGTGGAGCATAGATACAGCTGTCGGAGCACATGCATGACCGTCGGGGCTCCAAGTGTGGAAGGGGAACATCGCGCCGAGAACGCCGAATCCTACGAAAGTGAAGCAGAAGAGCATGCGCTGCCAGCTCGGGTCGATCTGTGAATTATGCGATATCTCAAGGATATTCCATGTGCAGTTAGCCAGATCGGGAGCGGAGTGCCAGAAAATGCCGAGGAGACCGAGCATCAGGAACGCGGAGCCACCCATCAGCATAAGGGTAAGTTTCATCGCGCTGTATTCCTTGCGGCCTGTGCCCCATACACCGATGAGAAGATACATCGGGATGAGCGCCACCTCATAGAACATGAACATTGTGAACATGTCGATGGAGATGAAGAAGCCGAACACACCGGTGCTGAGCAGACAGAACCAGAGGAAGAAGTTCTTGGGAAGGGGATTGATCTTCCAGGAAGCGAATGTTCCGGCGAAAACGATCACACAGCTTAGCAGGAGCATGAGTACGGAGATGCCGTCGACACCTACAGCGAGGTGGATGTTGAGAGGAGCATACCAAAGCCAGCTTCCCAGATAGAGCATTTCCTCTGTATTTCCGGCAGCACGGAGAGTGAGGAAATCAACGGTAAGCCAGATACCGAGCACCATAAGGGCGGTGCTTCCTACAGTCATCACCGCGCGGATGGCATTCATACTGCTGTTGCGGCAGACGCCGAGTCCCGCCATCATGAGGATGGGGATGACCACAAACCAAATTAAGATATTTCCAAACATTGTCTTGTATTTTTAGCAATATGAATAATTTCAAGCGATGCAGAGCCAAACGACAGCTGCGAGAGCAAGAGCTCCGAAGAAGTACCATGCCACGTATGCCTGGATGTGACCATTCTGCATTCCGCGTATAGAGAAGCTTGTCTTCTGGGTAATCTTTGCGAAGCCGTCCATTGTAGCGTCGATGACGTGACGGTCAAACCATGCGATGCTCTGGCAGATGATGCCGAAGATGATCTTGTGTGTGACGAACTGATACATCTCATCCCAGTAGAAGCGACGGTGTGCTGCTTCCCAGAGTGCGGGAAGGGCGGCGCGCATCTTTGCCGGACGGTCGTTCTTCACGCGATATAGCCAGGTTGCGAATGCGATAGCGATAAGAGCAACGATGACGCTGGGGATAGCTACTCCAAGCTCAAGGTGGATGTGGTAGGGCTCTCCGTTGTAGGTCACGAGTTCACCGAAGGGTATGAAACCTGCTACACAGCTTACAGCCGCCAGGATGATGAGCGGGAGCGACATCTGCCAGGGACCGTCGTGAGGCTTGTGGTGTGCATAATGAGGATTCTCTTCCCACCAGAAGATGAGGTAGTAGAGACGGAACATATAGAAAGCTGTAAGACCGGCCACCATAGTCATCCACGCGCCCCAGAAGAATGAGTTCTGATACATCGCGGCGAGCATCTCGTCTTTAGAGAAGAAGCCGGAGAAGGGTGGAATACCGGCAATCGCGAGACAGCCGATGAGGAATGTCCAATGGGTTATCGGCATATATTTGCGGAGGCCACCCATGGCGGTGTAGTCGTTGGAGTGGACAGCGTGGATAAGACAGCCAGCTCCGAGGAAAAGGAGTGCCTTGAACATTGCATGAGTGAAGAGGTGGAACATTGACGCCATGTAGCCGAGGCCGGGAGCATGCCAATGTTCACCGACTGGGACATAGTCGCGGGCGACTGCGAGCGAAACCATCATGAAGGCAATCTGAGAGATGGTGGAGAATGCCAGCACTCGTTTGATGTCGATCTGGCAGCAAGCAACCACTGCAGCATAGAACGCTGTGATAGCGCCGACGACAGCGACAAAGTCCATTGAAGCGGGTACCTGACAGTAGCAGGGGAACAGACGGGCTACGAG
>JAIDSM010000260.1:9629-20093 GCA_029061225.1 Muribaculaceae bacterium | reverse complement strand
ATGCTGACGAGGCGTGAGCCGTCGGTGAATACAGCCTCTACCTGAAGGAGTGTGATCATGTCGGCGACTCCTTCCATAACCTGTTCCTTCTTGAGGACGTTGGCGGCATCGTGCATGACTTCTTCTACGGTCTTGCCTTCACGGGCACCCTCGAGGGCGCATGATGTGATATAGGCAACCGATTCCGGGTAGTTGAGCTTCAGGCCCTTCTGCAAGCGGCGTTCAGCGATCATGCCGAGACAGAGGAGCGTAAGTTTGTCTTGCTCTTTTGGTGTTAGATGCATGGTGATTAATTTATGAGGTTAATATCCGTATTTACACTTGAGGTATATGCGCATTTCATGCAAACGCACTTATATTGTGAAAACAACTCATACTTCGTATTAGTTCAAAGCATGTCTTCTTTTTTAGAAAAAGAGAATATATTGTTTGAGGGTAATGAACATTAGGCAGTATGTCGTGTTTAAAGGTAGTAAACACATTTTAATAAACTATAAAAAACACACAACTATGTTTAAATCGACAATGATTGCCGGTGCCGGCGGTTTCTTAGGCACCTGTCTTCGATTCCTTTCGGATAAGTTGGGTGCGGCTATCTGCCATCTCTCCTTCCCGTTAGGAACGTTCATGGCCAATATGGTTGGCTGTATTATAATCGGTATGCTTTACGGCTATCTCAATAAGACCGGGAAGCTGAGCAAAACTGCGAATCTACTCTGGATCACAGGTTTCTGTGGAGGCTTGACTACATTCTCATCTTTTTCCGACGACATGATCTCACTCCTTGAGAAAGGCGACGGCGGAATGTTTGTATTCTACATGGTGACGAGCCTTGTATTCGGTATCGCGATGGTAGCCCTCGGAGCTGCCTGCATACGTAAACCGGCTCCTGAAACTCAAAATGCTTAACCCTCTAAAACTTAAAGATCATGATTATCCAATATATGCTTATAGCAGGGTTAGGCGGTTTTGCCGGCACCTGCGGTCGATACCTCACCGGCGTAGCCGGAAAGAAACTTTTCGGCGACAAATATCCCGCCGGAACATTCGCGGTCAACGTGATAGGATGTTTTATCATCGGTATTTTCGTCGGTCTCTGGACCCGTCACGACATGAGTCCGCTTGTCAATGCACTCCTGATCTCCGGCTTTTGCGGAGGCTTCACCACTTTCTCATCGTTCAGCCATGACAGTTTTGCCATGATCCAGAAGGGACAATGGTTGAAATTCATCTGCTACATCGTGCCGTCTGTGGCTCTCGGCCTTCTGATGGTATGGCTCGGCATCAAGTGCGTGGCCTGATCGATACCAGATTACTCCCTAATATAAAATATAATAAAATCACCCGTTCCGGTTCATTCTACAGGGCTGGAACGGGTGATTTTTTAAGATCGGGTCATGTCGGCGAGGGCAGGCATGCGGTAGGCTCTCCAGGCGAGTATGAGGGAGATTGCGGTGACTGCTACAAAGGCTATTGCAGTGGAGTGAAACATGTCTCCGAGGCCGACGAGAGGCGACACCACGGCTGCGAATACATATTTCACTACGCTCAGGATTGCGGATGCTGTTCCGGCTTCCTGCCGTCCGACCTCCATGGAGAGTGTATTCGCGCTCGCGAAGATCATGCCGGAGAAGAGGAGCATCGGGATGGCGAATATCTCATACATCACGAAAGGAGACTTATTCCACATCACGAAAGCCTCGGCCACGGCGAACAGGAACATTCCTATGCAGCCTACCACCATCGCCTGCTTCATCACCTTGAAGCGTGGCGCAAGATATGATCCGAGTCCCATGGCAAGAGCGTTGGCTCCGAAAATAAATCCGAACTGGGTGGCGCTGAAGCCGTAGTGGGTCTGTATGATGAATGGGGCGGAAGATATATATGCATAAAGTAGGCCGATAGCCACTGCCTTGATGGTGACATAGATCATAAACCGTCCGTTGAGGAATAACGATTTGTATGCCTTGATGTAATCGCTGAAACTCGTGGCGTGCAGACGTCGGGCCGGAGGAAGGGTTTCTGTGTAATGGGTTGTCCAGAACGTCATTATCACTCCTATCGCGAGAAGCACTATGAAAATTCCTTTCCAACCTACACTGTCGGCCATGAAACCGCCGACCACAGGCCCGAGGGCCGGAGCTATTCCGTTGATAGCACCTACGATAGCCATAAGTTTTGCGAGTTGGCGTCCCATGTAGACGTCGGCAGGAATAGATGTAGAGAGAACCATGGCTCCTCCGGCTCCCAGCCCTTGAAACAGCCGGCAACCTATGAAGAAAGTAATGCTTTTTGAAAGCAGTGAAAGCCCTGTGGCGAGAACGAAAATAATAAGTGAGACGATCAGGACAGGTTTTCTTCCATACCTATCGCTTGAGGAGCCCCAAAGTACTGATCCGATCCCCATACCGATCATAGCCATGGAGATGCCCATCTGGGTCATGGAGGGAGTGGTGTGGAATTCCCTCATCATCGAAGGGATTGTAGGGAGATACATGTCGTTGACGAGAGAAGAGAACGCTCCTATGAGGGCGATGAAAGCTACGAATAGTCCGTAGTTTTTCGGAGCGGGGGAAAGAGTCGGAGTAGTCCGGGTGGTAGCGGAATCGTTAGTCATATTGTGAGGGTGGTTGGTTTAAGGGGTTTAGATGGTTGAAGACCGGGATGGCTTCATCTGTCATGATTCAGCTTGATTGGTCGATTACACCTTATTTCGCTAATCGTTTAACAAATCATGTGATTGTATGGTTCTGATTGAGTTTGCCGGGGGCAAAAGAAAACGGCATCCATTTTCACAAATGGATGCCGCTTTTGTATTTTACAAATACATTTTACTAACCTAACATCATGAAACTAATTTCTTACTTTGCCTATAAAACACCTTTGAAGGAGGAAAGGTTCGTTAATTGATGTTACATTAATGTTAAATGATATTCATTTCAGGGCGAGGCCGTCGCGGAAGGCATTGCCGACGCGGGAGCCGAGACGGATGTAGCCGTTGTGTATGGGATCGAAGGTGATGAGTTCCATCTTCTCCACGTCGGGGCGGCCGTCTTCGGAGAGGTATCGCTCGTCGCAAAGGATGTTGAGGATCTCAGCCACCATATAGAATCCGGTCTCCGATTCGTTGATTTTTTCCTTGACGCGGCACTCCATCGTCATCGGGAAGCAATCGAATACCGGGGCATCGACTGTCTCCGCCTTTGAGGATGTCCATCCTGTCTTTGATATCTTCTCCGGGTCTTTGCGTCCGCTTACGACGCCTACAAAGTCGGAGGCTACGAGAGTATCGACAGTGGCGAAGCCTACCGTGAACTCTCCGTTACGGTTTAGATTGTCGGTTGTGGCGTGCGAGCCAAGTGAGATGAATATCTCGTGGGCGTCCCACTGGCCGCCCCATGCGGCGTTCATTGCGTTGGGGCTGCCATCGGCGTTGTATGTGCCGATGATGAGTACGGGCTGGGGGAGTAGCCAGGCTGAGGGTTTGAAGGTTTTCATTGTTGGTGATTATGAGGTTTAGGGAGTTTAAGATGCTTAAATGGTTTAAGGGGATGACGTCGTCCAACGTCCAGCGTATAACGTCCAACGTATAACGTCCTAACCTTCGGTGTGGAAGTTGGTGAATTTCCCGTATTCCTGAGCCGGTATTTCGGCTTTAGCGGCGTTTATGGCCTTTATGAGGAAGGCCATGTTGCGTCCGAGGTTGCGCATGGTCTGAAGCCCTTCGAGATCTGCCTCCACATCTTCAGCCGTAAAGCCGTGCACTTCGTTCCAGTATGTGCTTGAGACGACGGGCATGGAGCAGATGGTGAAATACTTGTTGATTTCGTCGAAAGCGGATGTGGATCCGGCGCGGCGTGAAGAGACTACTGCGGCTCCTACCTTCATGATCTTGGTGAATACGCCGGAGGTGCTGTAGAAGAGCCGGTCAAGGAATGCGAGGAGCTGGCCGTTGGCTCCGGCGTAGTATACCGGGGAGCCTACGAGAAGACCGTCGGCCTCAGCAAATTTGGGCGCAGTCTCGTTGACAAGATCGTTGAATACGCAGCGGCCATGTTCGCGGCAGAAATTGCAGCCGATGCAGCCGCGTACGTCTTTCGTGCCTACGTTGACGCGTTCCGTCTCGATACCGCATGAATGTAGAGTTTCTTCTACTTCGCAGAGGGCGCGGTCGGTGCAGCCTTTGGGGTGGGGACTGCCGTTGATTACCAGTACTTTCATTGTGGTTTAGGTGCTTTAAGGTTTTTAAGTGGTTTAGGGTGTTTGAGGAGATGCCTGTTATATCAACGTCGGAGGCGGTTCCGGAGTTTAAACAGCGATGCCCATCTTCACAGATGGGCATCGCTGAGTGTTTTCCATAATACATTTTACTAACCTAACATCATGAAACTAATTTCTTACTTTGTCTTTAAAACGAGGTAACCATGCTTACGGTTTAAGCCTTTTGTCCTTTAATTGTAGAATCAACGATTATTTATCACTTTTGCAACAATAATGAAACGTTTCTGGTCTGTTCTGTATACTAAATAAGGATGTGCCCGGTATCGGGTACATCCTTGATCTGTGTTTTTTAGAAGGCTCGGGGGTTTACTTGTCGCAGTTGCAACCGCAGCCTACTTTGCTCCTTACCTCCTGCTTGAAGGCCTCAAACTGTGGAGCGAACTGTGCGAAGAGGGGATTGTCGGAGTTCTTTTTGATTACATGGTGCATGAAGCGCATGGCAAGCACGAACTCCTTCGCATGTTTGTCCTTGGCGAAGCCAAGAGCCTTGGCGCCTTCAACCATTGCGGCGATGTCATGATGGCCGCCGAAATTGAAGTTCAACACCTCGGCCATCTTTCCGTCTTTGGCCTCGATCATGTTGACGAAATAAGATTTCTTTTCTTTTTCCATAATTCTTGTGTGTTTTAGATAGTAATTTTGGAAGGGGGTGTATTCCCGCTTTCCATAGATATAACATCTTGGGCTAACACTCGGATTATTAAGGAAATATAAAGAAAATTAGAATTATCAAAAATCGGGTGGGTTGACTTTACATATCGTCAAGATCAAGGCCTTTTATGCTGACAGAATAACCGTTGAATAAGCTTAGGGCAGCGAGCATACGTTCGGCTTTCTCCTCAAGAAGCTTGAAACTTATATTCTTGCGGTTGCGTTTTATCTCGAATATCTCAACAATGTGGTCAAGTTCGTTAGAGGCGACCATATCTATCTCATTTTCTCCTTTGCGGTCCCACCAACGTCCGATTCCAGTATATGTCTTACTCTCAATGGCTTTTTGCCTGAAATATCTTTCAAGCATTATTCCGGAGAATGTGGCATAGTCACGTGTGACGATGGTCTGCAGATGCTCGTATCCCCCTATCTCAAGGATATGTCCGTATTTGAAAATGAACCGAAACCAGAAGGTGAAAAAATTATCTTGGATGGAGTATACGGTATTTTTACTTAATGGTTTGGCTCCAACCGGAATTTCTTTTGCAATTATTCCATAGTCGTCTTCCAACCTGGTGAGGTAGCCGCCTATCTGTCTGTCGATGATGGATTCAATCTCGCTTCTATGGGTCTTGCCGGAGGCGATTGCCGACAGAATGGAGAAATATGTATCATAGTCTTTTCCGAATTCCTCTACGAGAATCGACCTTCCCTCATTGATGAATATCGAGTCCTCGCTGATCATGCTTTTTATCATGCTTTCCACAGTAAGAGCATCGTCGTCAACAAGAAGCTGCACGTATTTTGCCACACCTCCGGTGAATGCATAGAGGGCAAGAAGATCATCGTTGGTGTAACCGGGATGATACTCACTCATGATTCCCTTAAGGACAGACGGCTGGAATGCCTTTATGGTCATAAAGCGGTTCTGTCGGTTGTAGAGCGGTTCCTTTTTATCACGGAATATCTTGGTCATCATAGAGTAGATCGAACCGCACACTATCAGGTTTATCTTGGAGTCATGATGATTTAGGTCCCATATCTTCTGCATGTCGCTGAAGACAGATTTGTTGACCCTCTCGAAATTCTGAAACTCATCGATGAACACGGTGAAAGAGCGCTCTTTGGAGAGTGTCATAAGATAGTCGAATATTTCCGCGAATCCGGATGGCGTTCCTCCGAGTTTCACACCGAGTTTATCCTCTATCTCAGTTCGGAACTCCTCACTAAGAAGGCTTTCGGCTTTTCTCCCAACGAAGAAATAGAGAAATTTCCTGTCTTCGTATGCTTTGACTACAAGCGAAGTCTTCCCGATACGGCGACGTCCGGTAATTACTGTAAACTGAGCGTTATGTTCCGCCTTATCTCTGATCCTTTGCAGAGTAGCGATCTCATCCTTTCTGTCAAAAAACTTCATATCATGTACACTTTTCAATAAACCGCAACCGTGGTTTCCGCAACCGTGGTTGCGGTTGCAAAGATAATCGTTTTCTTGTAGATATGCAAATTCCACAGTCGAAATGGGTGGTACCTTAAGCAGCTGATATATCAGCTCAGGGGGGCTTCCATGGATTTTGAGAAATTCAAATTCGGAAAAGTCTGTATTCTGTGTAATTCTTTCCTCAAAATCTATGGATTCTGTGAATTTTATGATATAAAAAATAGGAATTCTGTGAGATTAGATATATTTTGTGGTCTAATTAAAAGATACCCAATATGATTGGACTGGTACACTGCGCTCACTCGTAAATTTTCTTACCTTCATGCTCCGGCACATCCTTGCGGAAAAGAATGCGTACTAAGACTCCATTTCATAAGAAGTGATAATTGTAATAATCATTGGGGAATGGTCGGTCTACAGATTAAAAGCAAATCAAGGGTGTGGCCACGAAGGATACGTCCTTGATTGTTTTCTGTAAAAGAGGTTTTATTTGCTTAGGCAATCGTAGCCATCGTAGCCGATGGCCTTTGCTTTCAGATATTTTCTGAATATCCCTATTTTAATCATAAGGATTGATTCCGACCTCGCGACAATGACGTCGATCACTCTTCCGACGTCGCGCTTCAAATTCGGATCTTTCTTTGGATGTCATCCATTTCTTTGGTCTGAGACTCATTCTGTACTTTGGACGAAGAAGGATCCTGCTTGCCAACCAGAAGGGAAAGCGGATCATGATGATTATTGCCTTTTTCATACAATTCAATCGTGGATAGTTAGAATTCTTTATTTATATTTTGTTCATGTAGATTTAGTGCCTTTTATGCAACATAAGCTTATATTATGTGATGCGTCTTTCTCATAAATGTGAGATATGAAAGGCATTGTGACAGTTCATTGGACTGTCACAATTCCCCGTGTCGCGATATATAAGTCAGCGGGTAAGTGTGAAATTGATTCTGTTGTTGCCGGTAAGAGGTAATGTTCGGCCCGACTCATCCTGGAAGGTGAGTTTTACAAAATACTCCTTGGTGCCTTTCCCTTGACTGAACTGAGCATACGGCATTGTGATCCATTGGTTTGAAAAGGTAGAGAAGAGGTAGGAAGGTTCTACCCAATAGCCCCATTCGATAGGCTGCCCATTCGCCTTTCTTGCCGGTTGTCCGTTGGCTGTGTATACTTTGGCCTGGATATACACCTGCTCCTTGTCTTGGTTGAGGAAGCGGGTGTCAAAGTTGAAATTGACTCTGAAGCACTTGGCCCCGTTCTTGTCGTAGATATTATGGTCAATTGTGTATCTTGTCAGATTCACTTCACGCTTGCCCGACAGTTTCGTGCCGTCAAGCTCGTAGTATGAGATTTTGCGGGTAGCCGGATCCGTGGCTTTCACGACATTGGATTCGATTGCCAGATTACTGTCCGGATATATAGCCGGAAGAATCTGACGGCCATCCGGGGTAAGGATTCCCCACTTCTCTCCCTTTTTTGTCCAGTAATACTCATCTGTGGCATTCCCGTCATTGTCTTGCGAGGAATAGATGCCATCAAATTGAGGAGCAAGGATTTCTTCATTGTCAAAACTGAAGATTCCATATTTTGAATCCTTCTCCACAACGTAGAATCTCTGCCAGATACCCACATTGTTATATTCAAGAGGCACTAATACGGATCCGTCTGCCGATATTATGCCTGTCTTTCCGTCCTTCTTCACGGTAAGCACGCTATAGGCTGTGCCGTCGATCTCATCATATGTTCCGGGTTCAACTATAACTTTTCCATCCTTGTCTATCAGGATCGGTTTGCCGTCGATCGTTGTCGTGATGAGATTTACATTTGGCAGCATGGCCACCTTGTCGTCAGCAACGCATGGGAGAATAAGTTTGCCTCTATATACAATGCCGTATTTCCCATTGTTCTTGACATCATGAAGATTTGTGAAGCCCATGTTGACCTCATCAAAGCCGTCGTCGTTAATTTTGCCTTTGTTCAGATAATGCCATTTCTTATCATCAGTCTGCACGATGACGTATTCCTCTTCGGAGTGAGAGGGGAATAAGGTCCCGTTCTGATCAAGGGAGTATTCGTCAAACACTGTCCATCCCGGCTGAAGATCCTTATTCGGCTTACCCTTGATGGAGGAAGCCAGCAGTGAATACTTCGCATCGTAAAGATCAAACATATCATCGGCAGTCTGCACCAGATAGCGGTTTTGTGAACCAACTTTGTTCACATTGGGGTTGACATATTTCGATAAAATCTTACCTTCCGGCGAGAACACCGCTGAGTAATACCCATCGGGGAACATAGCGGTATAGATTTCGTACTCCACAGGCGAGGTTGTAGGGGGAGCATCAACTTTGCCTTTAACCAGAGTAAACCCGTCTATCTCTTGCTTTTTTAAGGGAGTGTAATTCAGCAAGACGTTTTTCTCAGGGAAATAGAGCTGGCTGCCGACGCCCTTAATGGCAACGATGATGAAATTCCTGCCGTCGCCGGGCTGGATATCCTGAAATTTAAAGTCGAGGAGCTTTGTCCCGTCTTCCTTCACCAATCCCCAGAATCCGGAAGCATTTGATACGGGGAAATACGACGATTTATTGAGCGTAATCTTCTTATGCATATCGGAATACTCCGGAGCAACGACAATACGCTCCGAGGCAACATCGAAATAACCTGTTTTCCCGTTTTTCCTTACCTTATACCAGTCATTGTCTACCAGCGCAATATCTGAATATTCCAGCGGCAGGATGATGGATCCCTTATCTGACATCATGCCGGCCTTGTCTTTGGCAGAGACCTTAAAGTGTTTCCCGTTGATGTGGCGTATATCGGTATATTCCGGTTTCAGGATATAATTCATGTTCCAGTCCACCACGCCGTATTTATCCTTCACCCTGACGATGGCGGCGGATGGCGAGATCGAGTCGATGGAGGCGAAGGAAATGCCTGCGCCCAAAGGTTTGCCCTGGGAGTCGAGGTATCCCTCTTTCTCATTCTCCTTTACGAACGCCGCTTCAACTCCCGACGGAAGTTTACGATACTCTCCGGCTTCTTGAAATTTGGGCTTCACGACCCATTTCCCGGAAGCATCCATATAGCCGTAAGTGCCCTTTTTAGGGTCCTGTGTCGGCACTGGGTTCTGGCTGTTGGCATGGAATGCTAACGGAGACAGTAGAGCCGTCGCCATGACTGTTAAGATCAGCTTATTCATATGGTTGTTTCGTTGTTAAATATTAATGAGTTGAGGCATGGCTTCAGCAGTCATGTGTTTGTAAGTTGGTGGAGTAGTAAGCGAAGAAGTCTGTGCAGAGTGCGGTGCTAAGCCGGTAGAGGAGTCCGGTGTCGATGCTGGAGCGTGAAAAGATATCGTATATGTTGCGACGGTCGCAGTGTATCTTGCGACTGAGCCATGTTACGGTGCGCTTCTGGCGGCGGAGTTCCTCCTCTATTATCTTTCCAATGAATATCGGCTCATGTTCGAGTGGTTCCAGAACAGATTTTCTCATATCAATTGCATATTCATATGACAGCGTATAATTATCCCTATAGTGCTCGCGCACATGCCGGGATGGCCGTCAGTCAAAATATTGCAAACGGGATGCAATTGATATATTTAGGTTTAGGAGCTTGATGTCTCCACGGGAAGAAGAGCCGTTCCATCACTTTCCGTTGCTTTCGCAGCCGAATTGCCGAGGTGATGTAATCTTCCCTACCGATCGGGAATGTGGTTCCGATTGGTTTTGCAATGCAAAATTACATCAAATTCCGCAAAACTCCAAGATTAAAGTGTGTAATTTTATTTCACACTTCAGTTTTCGACACAAGCCTGCGATGTTTGTAACCCGGTTGCTTTTGTTGGCCGTGTGCAGAGGTTTGGTCTGGATAATTGTCAGTTGGCTTCCTGCTGATGATGGCTCTTGATGTGCTTCCCGGATAAAGGTCCTATTTTGACTTATCTGCGGGATACAGGGCGGTGAAGGCTTTTTCAAGCCGGGGAACCGGATCGGAGAAATGATTGCCGGGAACACTCTGGAATTCCACTTGGATCCCGGCTGCTTTCAGAAGCCTGACAATCTCGTCGGTATTTACGC
>JAIDSM010000260.1:0-9619 GCA_029061225.1 Muribaculaceae bacterium | reverse complement strand
TATTTACGCCTACTGAATTGAAAGCCCTTACGTTTGATCTGGGTTCCTGCTCGCCGAGCAGGAAAAATCCCATACCTGATTTATGTGGAATCTCAATCTTCCTCATCCATTCGATAAAGCCCTCATACCAGAATGAGCCTGAAAGAGAGGCAATGCTTTTGAATGTGTCGCATTCCATCCACTGCCATAGGGCAAACAACCCCGACATCGACACTCCGATAAGGTTCCGCTCAGCATCCTTGTCAATTCCGAGGGTATTTTCTACCTCAGGAATGATTTTCTCCTGCAAGAGCTGAAGAAATTCCGGAGACTCGCCTTTAAAATCCGGATCTCCCTTCGGAACTCCCGGAGCGGGCCAAGGACTGAACACGCTCTCCCAGTCCATTCCCGTTATCACGACAATCGTCACTTCATATTTCTCAGCAGCCGGTTCAATCCAGTTGCCGAGCATGTCCATAGGATAGAGTATGTAGGCGATCTTATCCTTTCGGAGCGTAGAGCTGCAAAGGCAGGACAGACCTTCAATTTTAATATTCTTCTCCATAATTTTCATCAATATCAAGTGGGAATGCATAATTGCCTGTGGCCAAGCTTACGCAAGTCATAATGCACAATGCATAATTGTCAGTCATTGAAATTCAGAAGATAATACATTTAGGATATTATACGTTCAATCTGATCAATTACTTATATAAAACTTCATTATGAATTATGCATTGTGCATTATGCATTTACGAAAGTTTCATCATATCAGCCATATCACGGAAGCCAAGCGAAGTATATACAGGTTTTCCGTCGGCTGTAGTTTCAAGGTAAATCTTGCCACACTCACGATTCTTCGCCTCTTCGATCAAGCGTGAGACAATCCTGTGGGCAATCCCATGATTACGGAACTCCTCACGAACATATATATTCATCAGATAAGCACATCTGCCTGAAGGGTTATCCGGCGAAGGGAGCTCATCGGTAAGACAGACCGCTCCACACCCGCAATCTTTGTTGTCATAAGATGCCACGAATGCAATGTGGTTTTCATCCGGTATATGACAGCTATAGTATCGGCGGTTTGCCTCAAGCAACCTCCGATCCGGTTCCTCACCGAACACATTGCGGATCACCTCCGCCCGCCACATCATCAGTGTGTCTATATCATAAATTTGTCTTAAATCAATCATTGCCGTCATTTTTTATACTCCACCCTCTTTCATAACGACAGGCAGCGCCCCTACATCGACTTTTCCCCTGCGGGTAAGGGGAATCTCTTTTACTCTAACGAAAAATTCAGGAATCATAAAGTTGGTGAGTCGGTCGGTGAGATACTTTCTTATTTCCTTAAGCTTAGCTTCCTCTTTTGGAATAATGTAGGCTGTCAGGTAGTGGAGTCCATTGTCGTCAAGGAATGCACGTACGACTCCGCGCTCAACCTGCGGACATGTGTTGAGCACATTTTCCACTTCTTCCGGCTCAACCCTCTTTCCGAGAATCATCACCTGGTCGTCACGTCGGTGAAGGAACGCGATATTGCCGTCGGGAAGCTCATATCCGAGGTCGCCGCTGCGATACATCCTTGTCCCGTCGGGCATTGTCACGAAATTAGCCTGCTCCGGAGCGTTGTTGATATATCCGCGGCTTACCCCCTCACCGAATATGCATATTTCTCCGACGGTTCCCTGCGGAACTTCCTGAAGCTCCTTGTCGAGTATCTTTACCTCGACACCCCTGACAGCCTTGCCTACAGGGAAAGTGCCATCCGAAAGCGGTTCGGCGTTGTCTACACGGAAATAGTTGGAGCAGACCGTTGTCTCGCTCGGGCCGTATGTATTGTAGATTTTTATGCCGAGATCTTTCAGATGGGTGATATAGCTTGCGCGGATTACGTCGCCTCCGCTTATTATGAGTTTGATGGACTTCGGGATATAGTCAAGCTTGTTCATTTCGGCGAGAAGATAGGGGAATCCGTCAATGATAGTCACCCCGTGACGTTCGGCGAATTTCAATAATCCTGTTAGGGAACCGTTGTGTACTGCATGAGAGGGAATGCATAGCGCCGCTCCGTTGAGAAGGGTAGTATAGACCTCTTCTACAAATATATCGAACGAGCAGACTGAGTATTGCAGCATCACATCGCCTGGACCCGTCTTGAACTCCGCCTCGAATGCCTCGCAATAGTTGACCACGGAATGATTCTCGACACTGACGCCCTTGGGTTTGCCGGATGTGCCGGAAGTGTATAGCACGTATGCGAGTCCGTCCGGCTCGCTGCGGTCGGCCATTGTCCTGTCTGCAGATTTGAGATGTTTACAATAGTTGTCGTTTATGATGAAGTCCACTCCTGCAGACTGCATCATGTAGTCGATACGTTCCTGAGGAAGTGAAGGTTCGGCAGGCACATAGAAGGCTCCGCTTTTCAGTACGGCGAGCATCGCCGCTATCTGTTCCGCTCCGTGATGCATTACGATTCCCACAGACTTCGGCTGTCTGTCATAAAACTTTATGGCTATAGCGTCGACCATTCTGTCGAGCTGGGAGAATGTCAGTTTACGGTCATCCTCGATGATGGCAGGATTCTCGGGGTATCTGTGTGCCGTTTCCTTAAAGAAGGAGTATATTGTTCTTTTCATATGTGTTTTTCTTTATTCTGATAATATAATGTTTTCAGTGATAGGGTGGTTCATTGATTAAGCTAACAATACGTAAGCGTGCTTGTCTTATCCTGATATGCTTGTCATAACAGGAAAACTTAAAGAGGATAGATTCCGAAATGGGCTGATGCCACTGAAAACCGAATAGGGAAACGAATCGGTTTCGTTTTCAAAGACTCTGTGATAATGGCTCCGACAGTCCATTGCCGTATAGAAAGCGGAACCTTCACCATAAACGGCAATGACAGAAAACTGATTCTCGAGATCTTCAACTCATTGAATTAGTTTATTATCAACTACAATAGGGTATGCGCCTACATGCTATTGCTTCGGTGGTATAAATTGCGCTTTAAGTGGTATAATGAGGATAGTCCGATAAACTGTAAGCCAGATAACGATGTTTGAATGGCAAATATTAGTGTAATATCAAAATGTTTCAGTGCATGAATTACATAGACTGACAATTATGCATTGTGACTTGTGTAAGCTTGGCCGCAGGCAATTATGCATTTATTCTAAACTATATAAAGCACACGATATGAATATCATAGAAGCAATGAAAGAGCGCCGGTCGGTTAGAACGTTCGACGGCATGGGAATTAGCCCTGAGCAGACAGCGCAGCTGGAGCAGGCTATTGAAGAGTCTGATTCTCCGTTTGGTGGAAACATATCCATCAAACTGAAGAAATTCAATCTTAAGGAAGGATATAAGCCAAGTACATACGGAATGATAAAAGGAGCTGAAGATTTCTTCCTTCTTGGAATAGGTCCTGACGAGGCATCAGCTCTCAGCGCCGGGTATCGCTTCGAGCAAGTAGTCCTCAAGGCATGGCAGTTGGGATTGGGAACATGCTGGATTGCCGCCACATTCAAAGGCTCTGATTTCGAGAGAGGAGTGGAATGGCCGGCGGGAGAGGAGCTGAAAGTGATTTGCCCGGTCGGCAAGGCCGAGAAACCGTCGATGAAGGAGAAACTCACTCGTCTTACCCTCGGAAGTAAGAACCGGAAGCCATTCAACGACCTGTTCTTCTATGGTGATTTCAAGACTCCTGTTCCAGAAGACAATCAGTTCAGGGAAGCATTGGAAATGCTCAGGATAGCGCCATCATCCACTAATTCCCAACCATGGAGAGCATTGGTCGATGGCGATACAGTACATTTCTACTACAAGCACAAGAGTCCGGCATCTGTCCTTGATACGGGCATAGGAATATGCCAGTTTCACGAGACGGAGAAATACTACGGGCACGACGGAGAATTCTCCAAGATGGCCGGAGCACCCGTACCTCCTGAGGACTGGAAATATCTTGTAAGTTACAGAAGAACTAAATGATTGGATGATATGGATTATATAAAAGCTATGGAGGCACGTCGTGCCGTGAGGACATACAATCCTGATAAACCCCTTTCCGATAAAGAAATCTCCGAAATACAGGAATCGATCGATAGCGCGGAATCACCGTTTGGTGGTCATGTGGCTGTGAAAATGCATCATTTTGACCTTGAAGGCAAACAGACTCCGAGTACTTACGGTTCTGTCAGCGGTGCAAGCTGGTATATGCTAGTGGGCTTTCCCGAAGACCGCAACTCCGCGCTTTCAGCCGGATTCAAGCAGGCACAGGTGGCGTTGACGATATTCAGCATGGGTCTCGGGACTAATTGGATGACCGATACTTTCAGTGGAAGTGTATTCCAGAAGGCAGCGGACTTCCCATCGGAAACTCCTCTTCATGTGATAATGCCTGTCGGTTATCCGGCCGATAAGCAGCGTCTTGTAGAGAAACTTACCCACAAGATGCTTGGAAGTGCAACGAGAAAGCCCTTTGATTCTCTTTTTTTCTCAGGTGATTTTAATCATCCTGTCAGCGAGGATAGTCCCTTCTATAAGCCGCTTGAATATATGCGTTCCGCTCCTTCAGCCTATAATAAGCAGCCATGGCGTGCGCTTGTAGACGGCAAAAAGATTTACTTCTACCAGGAACCAAGCCGGGACTCCCTCATCGGAATGGGAATCGGACTCGCACAGTTCTATTTTTCATTGCTCCAGTTAGGAAATAAGGGAAGCTGGGAATCCACGGACAATGCTCCGGCTCATGACGGCTGGGAGCCGATCATCAGTTTTACGCTTACGGATCAAGGCCCCGTCTCATAAAAATGGGGCCTGCCTCCTGATTGCATCAAATCCACGCATCGGGGTACATAGTTTTGGAATAATTACCTGATATTCAGAGTTTGGCCTCACACAGAGGCGTAGAGGAGCTGGGTGCGCAGGGGAGTTTTGGATTATTCGAAGATTCGGAAGTTCACGGCTCTTTCATTTAAGATAAAAATTAGGATTTAATCCCTCTTACCCGATTCACGACGAATCGGGTATTTTGTTGTCGCTGTATTTTAGGTAATTATCTTTTGTTAAAATCTAATTTTTTTTTCATTTTTGATATAAGAACCGCACCAGTCTGGTGAAACTCATCGAAATTCCGGATGAGGCAGAATAATTACATTTTTTGAATAAAAACGAGCAAAAACTTGTTTGATACAATTATTTTTTGTAAATTAGCAGACGCATAACCAATAAACTAATATCATGAAATGTTTTTTGACGCTGTTATCATTATGTATATGTACATGTGGTCCGGTGTATGCTCAGAGTCTGACTTATGAGCATAATGGCATGCTGATACTTGCAGACATATCAGGCAGGGTTTACAAGATAGTCAACTTTAATGGCGCAGCATCAGAGACGACCAGTGTCTCGATAAGCTATGCCATGTTGGGATTCCGTCAGTATGTTTTGTTTGTAAAGATTAATGGCGAGACATACAAGTGTTCGTTTTTTGCATCATAGCCATGAAGTATAAGGTTTTAATCTCCACCCTATTTTGCATTATACAGGCCGGTGTCACACTTGACGCACAAGATTCGGGAGTGCCGCCGTCCATGTATCCCAATCAGCCTGCCAGTCCGCAAGCCGAGGCAATAGCACGTCTTGGTGTCTATGAGATGGATAATCCCATGGGAATGCCCGACATCACCATTCCGCTGTTTGACATTGAGCATTATGGATTCCATATTCCGTTAAAACTTAAATACGAGGCACAGCCGTTAAAACCGGGATATAACTATGATGTGTTTGGCAAAGGGTGGACTGGTAAAATATGCGTCCGGACTGTCTCGAACGTTCAGTACGCGTGAAACCTATTCGTATGTATATGGCGACCATATCAAACAGAAGACGTATCATGACAACAGGGAAATGGAGATTACGATGACCTATCCGGCTGAACATGCCGACACTTCCGCCATATGCCGGAAGATGATCGGCCGAAATATGCTGGCATCTCCTGTGACATATGATCATAACGCCCTCTACTCCAATAGTAAGATACCGGTAGAGAATTACAAAACCACATATGCGGAATATACCGTAAATGGAAAGACGATGATTCTTCCTTCAATATATCACCAGAAATATAAAGGAAAATATGAGGCCATGGCCAAGGTGCTTCATTATTCAGAATACGGGAAACCGCTGGAGATTGTCAATTTGAAAACAGGCATACACACATCATACCTATGGGATGATTCAGGAAGATACATGACGGTAGAGGCGAAGAATGTCACAAAGGCCGAACTGGAGAGTGCGGCGGCAAGTGTTGCAGGGAGCGGCATGGAAAAGCTAAACAAGATCAGGGACATTCTTCCCGATGCCGAAATATGTACATGGTCGTATATCCCTCATGTGGGAGTAAGCAGGTTTACCGACAAAGACGGACACATCACAGGCTATGAATATGACGGACTTGGAAGACTTGTCAGGGAAGTCGTCTATAAAGACAATGTCGTGTCCGAGTCCAACCGTCAGATTGTAAAAAGCTATGGATATGAATACAAGAACTGACAGAGGCATGTCTTTTATAAGAGTATGTCTGTTAATCGCTGTTTTCCTGTGGTCCGTCCTCACAGCCTCAGGTCAGAGCGTCGGTGGATGCAGCATATCCTCACGCGTTCATACGTCAGCCTCCGACACCACTAAGTTCATCGAAAAGCGGGTATATGACAACGGGCTTGGTGACATAACCGAGGAAGTACTGACCGGTGCCACCCCTGACCACAGAGACGTCGTCATCCTGCACGAATATGACGCATACCGCCGCCATACCGCACAGTGGCTGCCCGTACCGGTATCCGGCAACGGAGGCTTCGCCGCTGCGGCCTCCCTGAAGTCCGCGGCCTGTACTCAATACGGTGACACGAAGCCCTTCTCGAGCTCCAACTATGACAAATACCTCTTTGAGGAAGAGTCAGAGCGCTTTAAGCCCGGCGAGGAGTGGCATGACGGCGGGAAGAAAAGCATCATTCAGCATACGTGGCGGTATGATGCCCTTAAACTGGATATGCCAACGGTAGGTGTTGTTCTGGCTTCTTTATCCAGCCTGATGGTGACTAAAATCACAGACGAGGACGGTTGCTGGCATGAGGAGCTCACCGACATCGGAGGACGCAGATTCGCCACGGTTGATGCCGCGGGATACACCTGCTATGTGTATGACCATTGCGGAGACCTATGCTTTGTGGCTCCGCCGGCCTTGTCTGAATATATCAGGCAAAACCTCAGTTCAGGCACTTCGTCGAATGTGTATTATCCCGACAATGACATGTTCAAGAAGTATGCCTACTGCTACAAATACGATTCTTCCCACCGTTGCATATACCGAAAACTTCCTGGTTGCGAGCCTATATATTACATATATGACGCTGCCGGTAACTGCATACTGTCGCAGGACGGCAACAGCAGAGCCAAAGGGGAATGGCTGTTCTCCATTCCCGACAGGTTTGGCCGTCCCGCCATCTCCGGCACCTGCACCGGAGCCTTCAGTTATGCCGGCGAGCCGCTTCACGACTCTTTTGTGTATGCAGCCTATGACTCCTCCACCACCGAAAACCTCGGCTACACGATAAACGGCACAAGCCTGCAGGGAGTACACGTGCATGAGGCGTTCTTCTACGACAACTACTCGTTCATAGGCAAGAACGGCTACGACGGCAACCGTCTCGTGTCTGTGTCCGATGCAGTCATCGCTCCCTCCTACAATGGGTTCTTCGGATTCAGCGACAGAATTGACAACGTTGTCGAGTATGAATACGACGCCAACGGCAACATGACTCGTGACTGGAACAAGGGCATCTCATCCATAACGTACAACGTCGGCAATCTCCCGTTGAGCATACAGTATAGGGACGGCAGCAGGTCGACATATCGCTATGCGGCCGACGGCACCAAGCTGCAGGTCAGGTATGAGACGAGCTATGCCGGCCTGTTTTCCTCAGGCTCTCAGGGAGGATCCGTCTCCACAGCCATAGCTCAGACCCACATCATCGACTACGTTGGCAACAAGATATACGAGGACGGCAAACTGAACAAAATACTCGTAGATGGCGGATATGTGGACTACAACGGCGGAAATCCCGTATATAACGCTTACCTTACCGACTATCAGGGCAATATCCGTGTGGTTGTCAGCGAGAGTGCCGCAGTAAGGCAGGCTGTCAATTATTACCCTTACGGCGCATTGATGACTACGGGTACCCGCGTCAATGTCCAGCGCTACATGTACAACGGCAAGGAGCTCGACCGCATGCACGGTCTTGACTGGTATGACTATGGGGCCCGCCACTATGACGCGGCTATAGGCAGATGGCACTCCATGGATGATATGTGCTATGCATACTATGATATCAGTCCGTACGCGTATTGCTGCGGTGACCCTGTCAATGCCTTTGACCCGGACGGTCGAAGCACATGGGTGACAAATCAAGGAATTGGCATATATCAGGTGATTGGTGGAGACATTAATGACAAAGATTTAAATATTTATGTATATGAGCAAGATGATAATGGCGAATATACTGTAAGGGGAAAATCAATAGGACAGACCACGTCCATGACTTCTTTTTATAATAGTGACTATAATAATGGAGAAGGAAAATGGATGGATAAGTCCGTTATTGATTGTAATGATGGTAGTGGACTTCAGTTTATGTATAATTTGATTTCTGATGATCCATCATTGCTCGACTATATAGTAAAAGCTCAGAATGGTCATGAATATGATTTTAAGGCAACCAATGGAAATCCAGAAGAGAATTATTCCTTAGATCATTACAGAGGAATGCCTTTTGGATTTTCCGAAGCTGGGTATCCTATATTCACTTCAGCCAGAGACATTGGTAATATAGGCGCTGGCTTCATAGCAGCTAGAAAAAAAATCCCTTGGGGAGCCGCTCGGGCTGTTTTTGATGCCTATCAAATTTATAAAAGTGAAAAATTAAATAAGGAAGGTATTTCAACTGTAAATGCTGAACGTTATGGTTATGATATGTTTAAAAGAGGATATCCTATTTTTAATAATCGAATACATTATTAATTCGTCTTAGTGACGTATGATAGCAAGTCTATGATACATTGATTTTTATCCAGTCTCATAAATTTCACAAGTGCTTATAATTTTTAATTTTAAATGGGTTGACATATTGAGTTGCGACTATATCTAGACACCATTTCAATGCACTGAAACACAGTGGATTCATAAATATCAATTCAGTGTGCACTTTAAATATTATCGATAGATTTTTGAGGTAAGGCATTTGAATTAATCTTATAATATCCACATTTGCAATGTTTTATTTCGATGAAAGAATTACAAA
This sequence comes from Muribaculaceae bacterium, assembly GCA_029061225.1. Classification (GTDB taxonomy): domain Bacteria; phylum Bacteroidota; class Bacteroidia; order Bacteroidales; family Muribaculaceae; genus Lepagella. The sequence goes on along the minus strand of JAIDSM010000260.1, from coordinate 272 downwards.
CTAAAGAAAAATATTCAAAAGAATCTAAATTGCCGCTTATACTGCAGATGATGAAGGTAGCGATAATAAGCGGTTTGTCAATTTCATTGTTCATTGTTGCTCTGGGCTTTTTTTATTTTGTCTCAGAAGATAGTCCTTTTGATATAATTAAAATATTAAACATATCCGTAAATACGTTCACTGTTTCTTATTTTTATTGTTTAATGATTGTCATTATCCAATATCCTCCTCTCCTTAATGGGTGTCACATTTTCCAAGTCGGTATCAAGCCA
>JAIDSM010000026.1 GCA_029061225.1 Muribaculaceae bacterium | reverse complement strand
ATTCCGAAGATTTGAAAATAAACCAAGATCAGGTTGATACAGAATCCAATAAGCCGGTCGATAAGCATAAAAGTAGACAAACTCCTTTCTTGCTGCTCCTCAACATCCTTATGACCGGAACAGCCGGATGGAAGGATCTCCGTCGCTCCCGGTTAAAACCAGAACAGACTGCAGCCGGATGCTTTTATCCGCTGATCGCTTTGGCCTCGGCCTGCAGGTTTGCTGATTGGTTCTATCTTCCCGAATTTAATCTCTCAACGACTCTTGTCAGTGCCGTTTCTGTTTTCGTATCTTTCTTTTTCAGCTATTTTGCAATTCAGGTTGTATGCCGTTGGCTGTTTCCCATGGCGGTGAAGTCAAAGACGGAGACACCATATTTCAAACTTATGGTGCAATATGCACTATCGAGTCTGGCTCTCTTCCTGATTCCGGCAGAAGTGCTTCCGATACTCGAGACCATAACAGTGTTTCTGCCCATATGGACAGCTTTTATAATCACAAAAGGGATTAGGTTTATGGTCATTCCTGAGCAATACAACAACCGATGCATGGTCACGATTGTTGTAACTGTTATAGTCATGCCGTATCTCTTCATGTGGATGTGCGGGAAAATATTTTAATGCATTTATTATGGATTATTCTCTTCCACATGATTATTTGTAATTCGGCAAACCTGTAAAAAACCTATTTTGTTAAAATTATAATGGAAGCTAAAAATATCAATATAAAAAACCGCCGGGCCTCATTTGACTATGAGATCGGAGATACCTATACGGCAGGCATGGTACTGACCGGTACGGAAATCAAGTCGATCCGTGCAGGGAAAGCTTCACTTGCGGATTCATACTGCGTCATCGACAGAGGTGAGGTATGGGTGAAAGGCATGAATATTTCGGAATATTTTTATGGTTCATACAACAACCATGCCGCTCGCAGAGACCGTAAGCTTCTACTTTCAAGAAAAGAAATAGCAAAGATAGAAAAGGCTGTATCCGATCCGGGATATACACTTATACCACTCCGTATATTCATTAGCGACAGAGGGTATGCAAAGCTTGTTGTCGGAGTGGCGCGAGGTAAGAAACAGTATGACAAGCGTCAGGCAATCAAGGAGCGTGAAGACAAACGTATCCTTGACCGAATGATGAAGAAATGACATCTACACAGAATGGTTAGACAGCTTGAACTTCTCGCTCCGGCAGGAAATTCTGAAATCGCAATTGAGGCTATACTTCATGGTGCAGATTCGGTGTATATGGGTGCATCTAGTCATGGAGCGCGAAGGAGCGCGGCCAATTCTCTCAACGAGGTGAGACGAGTGGTCGATTTCGCGCACATCTTCAGGGCAAGAGTATATGTGACAGTCAATACCATTGTCTATGAGAAGGAGATCAAACAAGTAGAGCAACTGATTTCCGATCTTTACAGAATAGGGGTAGATGCGATAATAGTCCAGGATATGGGGATACTCCGCATGGATATACCTCCTATTGAGCTGCATGCAAGTACTCAGTGTGATATACGAACTCCCCGAAAGGCAAGGTTTCTTCAGGATGCAGGCTTCAGTCAGCTCGTGCTTCCACGCGAACTGACGTTGGAGGAGATACGAAAAATGTCGGAGGCGCTCAATATTCCGCTGGAGGTGTTTGTTCATGGGGCTTTATGTGTAAGTTATTCCGGACGGTGCCATGCGAGTTTCGCAACATGCGGACGCAGTGCCAATCGTGGTGAATGCGCACAGCTGTGTCGCCTGCCATACACGCTCACAGATTCCAAAGGTAAGGTAATAAGTCGCGACAAGCACCTGCTGTCACTTCGCGACCTCAATACCATAGATCTATTACCGCGCTTGATAGAGGCGGGAGTATCGAGCTTCAAGATAGAGGGGCGTCTCAAAGAGGCTTCCTATGTGAAGAATACGGTTTCTGCCTATCGCCGGGCTATCGATGACTTTATCAAAACAAATCCCGAAAGGTATCGCCGCAGCAGTTTTGGCGTCTCAGAAGTTTCTTTCACTCCGAATCTCTCAAAATCCTTCAACCGAGGGTTTTCTCATTACTTCATCGAGAGGCGTCGACCTTTGGGTATAATATCACCTGATACACCTAAATCACTCGGTGAAGTCATTGAAGACGTATCCAAACTAAACAATGGTGATGGCATAAGCTTCTTTGACTTGAGGGGAAACTATACAGGAGCGATGGTAAACGGTGTTCAGGGCCGACGTATCATCACAGCCCGTCCGGTCGATATTCCGAAAGGAGCCGACATACACCGCACATTCGACCGTGTATGGGACAAGGAGCTGCAACGTCCTACCGCAATGCGTAAGATCGGTGTCTCCTTCCTTCTTGACAACAGTGGACTGTCGGCTTCGGACGAGAGAGGTTGCAGTGTAAGGATTCCTCTGGAATGCAACCGCGACAAGGCAAACAAGCCTCAGGACTACTACCCTATTTTCACTAAACTTGGAAATACAAGCTACCGTCTAATCGACTTCAAGTCGGAGATTGACCCTTTAGTGTTTATTCCAGCCGGACAGTTGACAGAACTGCGACGCCGAGCAATAGCAGCCCTTGATGAGGCAAACCGGGCGACTTATGACTATCATTATAGAAAGACGGAGAATCTTGATGCGCTTTATTTCTCCGCTTCCCTTGACTACCGGGACAATGTGGCTAACAGTCTGGCGGAGCGTTTCTACCGGGAGCATGGTGTTACGAAAATCGAACGCGCTCTTGAAACATCGGGAGACACCAAAGGAAAGAAACTTAGGTTGATGACAACTCGACACTGCATACTCCACGAACTCGGCATGTGTAAAAAAGAAAAGGGACTCGGAAGATATTCCGAACCCCTCGTTTTGCAATCCGGTAAGGATAGGTTTGATCTTGAGTTCAACTGCAAGGACTGTGAGATGCACGTTTTATCAGACACGCGCTGACGGGTACATCGAATTGTTTATGACTCCTTTGACTGCGGATTTTCTATTGCCAATGTGTCAGAGACCTCCAGGGAGTCTGTCTCCACATCCGGATTAAGCAGACCGTGTATGCGTCGTTCCCGCATCTTCACATATTCTTGCAAGAGGATATTTATGGTGTCGTTCTGTCCCTCTGTAAGTAGGAGATCGGTATCAGGAGGGTAGCTGAATGTAATCTTATCAAGCTTTTCCTCGAATTCCGAGCATACTGAGGCCCAGTCAGCACTGTCAGGCGCATTTTGCAGTCGGTCGGTATAGTCTTCGGTAAGTTTGCAGATACGCTCATACATTTCCGTAGCCTGACTGCGGTCTTTTTTCTTCTTCTCTTGTGCGCAGCCTGCGACGCCGATGCAGACACTTGCCAAGAGAGCCATCAAAACGCATTTCTTCATTTCTCTTCAAGTTTTGCCCGGAGATATTTTCCGGTATATGACTTATCACAAGCCGCCACATCTTCAGGAGTGCCGGCTATCACGAGGTTGCCTCCTTCCTCACCCCCTTCGGGACCTATGTCGATGACCCAGTCTGCACTCTTGATAACATCCATGTTATGCTCAATAATCACAACGCTATGACCGGCTTCTATCAGCCTATTGAGCGATTTGAGCAAAGTCGATATGTCATGGAAATGCAGGCCAGTGGTGGGTTCGTCAAAAATGAACATCGTACGCGGTTGTTTTTCCTGCGAAATGAAATAGGCAAGTTTCACTCGCTGACTCTCTCCTCCCGAAAGCGAAGAGCTGCTCTGTCCCAACTTCACATAACCGAGACCGACCTCCTGAAGCGGAAGAAGCTTCTTTATAATCTTCTTCACCTGAGAGTCTTTTCCATCTTCTTTCAGGAATTCTATACACTCGTCTACCGTCATTTCAAGGAAATCGAAGATATTCTTTCCACGATATTCTACGTCAAGAACATCCTGTTTGAATCTTTTGCCATGACATTCTTCACATTCCACTGTGATGTCAGCCATAAACTGCATGGGAATGGTGATGGTGCCTTCACCCTTGCACTCCTCGCATCTTCCACCCTCTGCATTGAAGGAAAAGAAGCCGGGGGTGAATCCCATTTGCTTTGCAAGGGGTTGATCAGCGAAAAGTTTTCTTATCTCGTCAAAAGCCTTTAAATACGTAGCGGGATTCGAACGCGAAGATGTGCCTATTGGATTCTGGTCAACGAATTCAATCGCACCCACCGACTGCACGTCGCCAGAAATCTTCTTGTGCGCTCCCGGGGTGTCGCATGGATCTCCGAGCAGGCGTACCATCGCCTTATACAGAATTTCCCTGACAAGAGTCGACTTTCCACTGCCGCTCACACCAGTAACTACCGACATCACTCCAAGAGGAAATTTTACGTCTATGCCTTTGAGGTTGTTTTCCCTCGCTCCTACAACTTCCACATATTTCTTCCATGGACGCCGCAGTTCCGGCACTGGTATTCTTCGCTTCCCCGTTAGATAGTCGAGAGTATAGGAATCTCCGCTCTCTCCACTGTGGAGTGCCTCCTGAAGATTGCCTTGATATACAACCCGTCCACCGAGCGAGCCTGCATCCTTACCAATATCTACTATTTCATCGGCAGCGAGCATGATGTCTTCGTCGTGCTCCACCACAACTACGGTGTTGCCGATCTTCTGGAGATCACGGAGTACTCCAATCAGTTTTTCAGTATCTCGTGAATGTAGTCCGATCGAGGGTTCGTCAAGAATGTATAGAGAGCCGACAAGTGAGCTTCCAAGAGATGTTGCGAGGTTGATACGTTGACTCTCCCCTCCCGACAGGGAGGAAGAAAGACGGTCGAGTGTAAGGTATCCAAGTCCCACCTTGTCCATGAAGTCAAGGCGAGTGCGAATCTCTATAAGGAGCCGCCTGGCGATTGAATAGTCAGTTTCGTTAAGCCTGAGTTCGTCAAACCATACCTTAAGGTCAGACACCGGCATCCTGACGAGTTCCGTTATGCTGCGACCTCCGACCTTTACGTATTCCGCATCCGGGCGCAGTCGGGCGCCATGGCAGTCAGGACACATGGTCTTGCCACGATAGCGCGCTTTCATAACTCTATATTGGATCTTATACTGGTTCTCATCTACCCATCTGAAGAAGCCGTCGATACCTTCCCATTTCCCCTTTCCATGCCAAAGAATATCCTTCTCATCCTGTGAAAGCTCCATGTACGGTTGGTGGATAGGGAATCCAATGGAAGGAGCAAGCTTTACAA
>JAIDSM010000259.1 GCA_029061225.1 Muribaculaceae bacterium | reverse complement strand
ACTTTCGAGATAAATCTTCAAAATTTCCCAGTCATAATAGTTCGGAAACACCTCAGGAACGTCACTTATCTTCACCGGCGACTCATTAAGCCGCGGCATGACCAGTATTTTTCCATCCTTATTTCTGTAAAAAACCAACTGCAGGTTGGCACCCATAGGCGAGATTTCAAAATTTCTCCACTTTTCCGAAGCCTCTTCCGCATCTTCAAGTTCTACCCCGCACCCGTCGGCATCTATCAGAGAGACAAGCCGCAGAAGATCGGTGTCATGTCCAAACCGCAAGTCGACCATGACATTACCCGACTCAAGCATCTCATCGGCCCTCTCCATGATTTCACGGAGCAGGGGCTTGACGCTTTCCGGACCCGAGGCTCCGGTTTCCGGTGAACGACCGTTGGCCTGATATTGCATAAAATTGGATGCCTTCCAAAGTCCGGCAAGTTCACCGGCATCGAAGAATCCGAGTATATCAGCCTCAAGGCTGTCAATGTCCTGCACGGATATCGCCACATCGTAAAGGCTGCGCATGAACACCGCAAGGGAGTCACCTTCGGGAACATTCTTAAAAAGCTTCGCCGCAGTCTTAGGGCATCGGGAGACGGAATCGCGGTATTGATGGAATTCCCACATCCATGGCGCATCCTCACCCGTGTTAAGTTTTGCCTCAGGAGTGTTGTGATGAATGAAATCCATATCGCCCGGTGAAGCGTGTTTGGAAATCCTTAATCCCGGGTGCTCCTCCTCAAGGTGGTCGCAGAAAGCCATCATGCTCATGATGCACCGTGGCTCGATGGAGCTGCGGGCCACTACCTTGCCATCAGACATCAAAGAGGGCCAACGTCTGCTCATCCTCTCTGCAATAGCCCTGTGCTGACGCTTTCCCATATCGGTTAGTTCTCCAAGATGTCCCTGGGAGTTTCCCGCGCAACGTGTCACCATCTTCCATATCTCCTTCCCTTCCGGGGTAATGTTTTCTGCCAGCTGCTGCTCCTGAAAGAAATCGCCCGCAGTCTTATATATTTTCTGATTTACCGGCCAGCGCGACCCATGGCGACCGTAATGGCTTATATATACAGGAGAGTAACCATCGGGGGCTGGAGGAATGGAATCAGACTCCACATCGTAGGCGTAATATATTCCACCAGCCTTCTCGGGGCATGCGGCTACCGTCTCCTCAATTCCTACAGAAGCGTATCCTGCCAGGCAGGAGGCCACTGCCGCAGCAGTCATCAGCAATCTCATTCGTATCATATTATATTTAAGTTTCACTTAAGGGTTATGGGGTTATGGG
>JAIDSM010000258.1 GCA_029061225.1 Muribaculaceae bacterium | reverse complement strand
GTAGCAGGCGTTGAACTCACCTTCCACGGCGATGGGATTGTCGGGAAGGGTCTCATATCTTGTGTTCAGGTCGGTGTTGAGGTCGGTGCAGGAAGCCATTCCCGCAAGGATCGCGCCGAGAGTGAGAAATTTCTTATATTGTTTCATATTCCAAAGTCAAATAATTATGCATTATGATTTACGCACAACGTATAACGTACAACGTAAAACGCACGAAGTTAGAAGTTGATGGTTGCGCCTACGAGTATCTGGCGAGTACGCGGATAATGGTCGGAGCGGGTGTCGTGGCCGGGGTCAAGACCACCGAGGTTGATCTCCGGATCGCGGCCGCTATACTTCGTGATGGTGAAGATGTTGTTGGCCGACACATAGAGGCGGATATCGCTGAGCCATCCGTTGAAGCAGTCGCGGAATGTATAGCCGAGTGTGAGGCTGGCGAGCTTGAAGTAGCTGCCGTTCTCGAGATAGCGCTGCGAGGGATAATGTGCCAGACCGTCGGTAGCGAGCTGGTCGTCCCATACGGAACTCATCACGTTCTTGCCCTGAGATATTGAACCCACATATGAGAAGTAGGCGTGAGGCTCGTTGAATATCTTCTGGCCGAACACTCCGGTGAAGAATACGTTGAGGTCCCAGTTCTTATATGTCAAGCGGTTGTCCCAGCCCATTGTCAGCTTAGGCTGCGCGTTGCCCATATAGATGCGGTCATCCTCGCCCGGCTCGATAGTGGTCTCCGGGTTGCCGTTCTCGTCAAGGATATGGTTACCCTGTCCGTCATATCGGTAGAAGGTGGAGATACCCTGTTCGTTGTAGCCTGCCCAATCCCAGAGGTAGAAGGAGCCGATAGGTTTGCCCTCCACGATGCGCTGTGTGTTGCAGCCCTGCGAGAGACCCGGGAGATGCGGGTCGTAGCGGTTGAGCACACCTGCGTTGAACTCGCTGTTGGAGACGCTGACTACCTTGTTGTCGTTGTGTGAGAAGTTGAGCGAGGTGTTCCAGGTGAAGTCTCTTGTCTGGATAGGATAAGCCTGGATCATGAGCTCGACGCCACGGTTGCGCATCTTGCCGACATTGGCGGTCATCGTGTTGACGGGATACTGTGCCACTGATACCGGATAGTCCCAGATCATGTCTTTGGTATCCTTGTTGTAGTACTCGATCGTACCTCCGATACGTCCGTTGAGGAACGAGAAGTCAAGACCGATGTTAAGCATGGTGGTGGTTTCCCACTTGAGGTTGTCGTTTACGTTGCGGGCAGCTGTCAGACCCTTGTAGGAAGTCACTGCGCCTGTCACGGGATCGACATAGTCGAAGCGCTTTGCTGCCTGATAGAAGAAGCGGGAGGTATAGATGTCGAAGCCCTGGGCGTTACCGCTCTGTCCCCAACCGGCGCGCAGCTTGAGTTCGCTGAGCCAGCTGTTGTCTTTAAGGAAGTTTTCCTGAGATATGCGCCATGCGATAGAAGCTGAAGGGAAAGTAGCCCATTTATTGTTTGATCCGAATGTTGAGGCACCGTCGCGACGGATAGCAGCCTGGAAGAGATATTTCGACATCAGGGAGTAGTTGACACGGCCATAGAAGGAGATCATTCTTGTATGGTTTTCAAGATTTCCCCATACAGGGTCTGTATCCCAGCTGTTGGCCATTCCTATATCGTACCATTTGAGGGTGTCGTCGTAGAAGTTATAACCTTTGGCTCCGAAACCGTCATCGCGTTTTTTATCCTCCCACGAGTAACCCGCCATAAGTGCGAGCTTGTGGTTTTCTCCGAACTCCTTGTCGTAGTTACCGTAGATTTCCATCAGCTTGCTCCAGTGGTCCTTGACATTACGCTCTGCTTCGCCGTGGCGTGTGTTGTTCTGCGACTGGGTGGAGGTGTATGCCTTGTAATGGTAGTTTTCCGTCTCATACGCGAAGTTGGCGTTCAGGAAGAGTCCTTCGATGATCTTCAGTGAAGCCTTTCCTGTAAACTGAAGGCGCTTCATAGTGGCCATCGACTGATTCTCGTAGATAAGTGAGAGGGGGTTGTAGTTCTGCGAGATGGTCTTGTCTGAATACCAGCTGCCGTCCTCGTTGGTGGCGGGAACGAGAGGAGAGTAGTAGTACATACCTTCATATACCGAACCTCCTTCGATGCCGCGTGGCACGCCCCATTCCTTACGGATGTTGCCGTTGATGCCTACACCGAGTGTAAGACGCTCCTTGAGTGTCTTGGTCTCTATATATGAGCGGCCGGTGAAGAGGTTGTTGCCTACACCCTTGATTATACCGTCGCGCTTGATATAGTTGATCGATACGTTGTATGTGGTGGTCTTGTTGCCTCCTGAGATGGAGAGGTCATGGTTTGTTGCGAAACCTGTGCGCTGCACCTCATCGGCCCATTTGGTGTTCTCACCGCGGTCGTTGGGGATATGGATGTTGTTCTCCTCTGCATATCTGCGGAGTTCGTCGGCGCTCATCATCTTGTGGTCGTTGGCTATGCGTTCCCATGATACATAGCCTGAATAGGTCACACGCGCCGGACCGTCGGCACCGCGCTTTGTGGTGACGATGATGACGCCGTTGGCTGCCTTGGAGCCGTAGATGGCGGTAGCGGATGCGTCGCGGAGCACGTCGATGCTCTCGATCTCGCTTGGCGGAATGAGGTTGAGGTTAACTCCCGGAATACCGTCTACCACATAAAGAGGTTCTGTCGAGCCGTTAAGGGTGGATGCACCACGGAGTGTGAGTGAGTTTACGCCACCGTTAGGGTCGGAGTTCTGCACAACTACAAGACCGGGAACCTTTCCTTGAAGAAGCTGGCCCGGATCGGTGTAGGAACCTACGTTGAAATCCTTGGAGTTTACTGTGGTGATTGAGCCGGTGAGGTCCTTACGCTTCATTGTGCCGTAGCCGACTACCACCACTTCATCGAGAAGTGCGTTGTCTTCCTTCAGGACGATCTTAAGGTCGTTGCCTTTGACTTTCACATCCTGTGAAAGATATCCTATATAGGATATTTTCAGGGTCTTTCCCTGCTCCACGTCAATGGAGAAGTTGCCGTCAAAGTCTGTAGCGGTGCCGTTGCTTGAGCCGGCTACCATAACGGTCGCTCCGATCAGGGGCTCTCCGGCCTCGTCGGTCACCGTACCTTTGACAATCGCTGCCTGTGCGGCCATGCCGCTCAGGACAAATGCCAGAAGCATCATATATCTGAAAAATGATGCCGACAGGCGATTTGAAGTCTTTTTAATAGTTTGCATCAATCTGTATGTTAGGTTTATATTAAATTCTAATCAGGTTCTAATCGTAGATAGCCTTCAAGGGCTATTAAGGAACGGATATTTTTACAATTTGTTATTTTATTATTAATTTATATTAACATAGTCATCTGACTATACTCTATATACTGCTTTTTCCATCCCACTCAACGACATTGTGATAAGTGGGAATGCAAAATTACAAAATAATTCTGACAATACAATATTTTAACTAATTTTAACTAAAAATTCTATGATAAAATCCTTCAGTCCTCATTATTTGCCCCTTACAGCAGGGCGTAGTAGGTTTGTCGAAGGCGTATAAAGCGACTTGTCCGCATTCTTAAGACTCAAGACTTAAGACCGAAGACTTAAGACTAATGTCACTAAAATAAGGTCATGATGCCTATATAGCCCGACGATAATTCTGGACAGTGATATAC
>JAIDSM010000257.1 GCA_029061225.1 Muribaculaceae bacterium | reverse complement strand
AATGCAGACATCAGTACCCTCGGAATCGTATGTCGCCATCGAGAGTTTCAGGCGTTCCTCACGTCCGTCTAAATTCAATGTCAGGATCTTCGGTTGACCAGGGAGAAGAGTTTTCAGTTCTGCAGCAAGATCAGGATGCACCGCATCAAGCATGGATAGATGTGTTATCTTGAATCCGCAAAGGTTAGTGATCGCCTTCCGGTTCATCCATGATACGTTTCCGTTCGTATCAGCCACAATCAAAGCCGAGTCTACAAGATTAAGGATTGCCTCGTATTGTCCGTATTGTCTTTCCTGACGCATCAGGTCTTCACGAAAACCGGAAATCACGTCGTTCATCTCCTCGGCGAGCTCCCTTTCCGAGCCACGCATCCGCTCTGCAGGGAAACGGAGAGAGAAATCACGGTTACGGATAGCCTGCAGCATACGTCGTATCCTGGCGGCCGATCTATTGCCAAACCAGCTCATCACAATCCGTATTTCTCTATCTTGCGGTAGAGTGTGAAACGCGTAATTCCGAGAAGCGAGGCCGCCTGGGAAAGATTACCGTTGCTGCGGCTTATGGCCTTCATGATTGCATCCTGTTCTAAGGCTTCCAGATTCAGGGTCTCGGGTTTTGATGCCGGCTCTGCCATTCGTGAGAACTCAAAATCCTCCGCTTCCAATACATTTCCTGAAGCCATGACTATAGCCCTTTCCACTACATGCTGCAGTTCCCTGACATTTCCGGGCCATGAATGGTTGAGGAGTTTACGCCGAGCGGAGGCTGAAATTTTCACATCATCGATCTTGTAACGGTGTGCTAACTGACGTGAGAAATATTCGGCGAGTAGCACAACGTCTTCGCCTCGTTCTCTTAGGGGTGGTATATGCAATTCGATGGTGTTTAGCCTATAAAGAAGGTCTTGTCTGAAATTGCCTTCAGCCACCATGCTAACTAAATCTGCATTAGTAGCAGAAAGGATTCGGACATCAACTTTATTTACTTTTGTAGAACCGAGACGTGATATCTCACGTTTTTCGATCATTGTAAGCAACTTTTGTTGTGCTCCCGGAAGCAGGTTGCCTATTTCATCAAGAAACGCCGTTCCTCCGGCAGCTGATTCCAGACGCCCGGCTTTTGCCCCCTTGGCATCGGTGAAGGCACCTTTCTCATGCCCGAAAAGTTCGCTTTCAAACAAATGTTCCGGGATAGTGCCGAGGTCTATAGATATAAAGGGTTTATTATTACGGTGAGAATGATAGTGAAGTAGATGAGCTACCACATCTTTTCCTGAACCGTTCTCCCCGGTGATCAATACATTGGCGTCGGTAGCCGCGATTTTAGCTATCTGCTTGTTGAGCAGTTGCATTTGTGGAGATTCTCCAATCAGCACCGGAGCATCTTCTGTCTTTGGTGGGGTATATATTTCTCGTTTTTCATTCTCAAACGATGAATTTCTGCGAGATCTGCTAAGATCTATAGCGCTCTCCACAATACCGAGGAGCTTTGCATTGTCCCATGGTTTGGGTATGAAGTCTACGGCACCTGCCTTAATAGCCTTGACTGCTTTCTCTGTGTCAACATATGCTGTAATGAAAAGCACCACGGCTTTTGGATTTTTCTTTAGGATAAAATCGAGCCATTGGTAACCTTCCTCCCCGCTGCTGGCATTTCGATGGAAATTCATGTCAAGGAGAATGACGTCTGGGTCGAAAGTATCCATTAGTCTTCCGATATCCTTCGGATCTGTCAAAATGCGCACTCCCTCGACATGCCTGCGGAGCAGCATGTTGAGCGACAACAATACATCCTCATTGTCATCAACTACCAAAACCTTGCCTTTATTCTCACTCATCAACATTCAAATGAACAGTTACTTATGCCTCCATTTCTTTAAAAAAGTCTTCAACTGAATTTTAATGTGTCACACGCCCGGCTTTGACATCTTCAAGGGCTTCATCAAGACCTGTTTTGCGTTTACGAGCCGGCTTCGAAATATTTCCTTCTGAAACACTGATGGAATAAAGATATTCTGGGGCGAAATCCACTTCATTGGGCCATTCAACAGTGTTAAGATTAATTCTGAATTTTTTGAAGAAATCAATGTCTCGTAGTGGTTGGAATGCTTGACCGATTAAAGAATCTTTTAAATCAGCAATCCTCACATCTCCATTATTGAACCACAATTTAAGCCTATAGTGGTCCAAATAACAGGCTTTAAGTATCTCAAGAAACATAAAGATTTTTATTTTAAGGGTTCGATTTTGTTTGGATGTTCTCCTCTTACGGTTTGTTCCCAAGCTAACTGCAACTCATCACGATGCGTTTCCATCCATTCAAAAATCATCTTTAATGCCCTTGAAGGCATCTCCCCTTTGACTACTCCATCTTTAATGTTAACGATACATTTATAATCTCCATACCACGCATGGAAATGAGGAGGCAGATGGTCTGCGAAATTAAGGAATATTATTATTCCATAAAATGAACTTATCTGAGGCATAATTATAAGCGTTACATTTTCTGATTCTTTAGGCTACAAAGATACTAAATTAAGCATCAGAAACAAAATTTAATGATAAAAAGTTTCATAAAACTTATTCCTTTAGATATTCGATGGGATCGACTTTCATCACATTGCGTACTTTCCACATTATAGAACAGCCGGTCACGATGACGAGAAGCAACAATGACAATACGTATGCAAACAAGACATAAGGATATCCCAATTCTCGGAAACCTTGATATGGAATAGTATGCATTATGATAATACTTAATGGAAAAGATATCATTACCGCTACGGATATTATCCAGATGTAAGTGCGCATGAATATCATCGCTATCACATTTCGACCGGCACCATTCAGTTTTCTGAGTGCCATTTCTTTTCTGCGTCGTCGGGTGTCGAGTGAAACAGCTGAATAAATACACCCCATGGTTGTTATGACACTGATAACTGAAAGAATAGTGATTATGACCACGAAGACAAAAAACATACTATAAGAGGGGACCGTCTTATCGAACCAATTCTCGACACTAAGGTCTATCCGAGATGGGGATACTTCTTGGAATATTCTTTCGATTTCATCTTTAGTTTCATTTTCTTTGCCCTCTTTGGGAAGGATAATTCTTTCGAAATTAGAATCAGACAAAGATGCATCAGTCACTATTATTGTCTTGTCTGTGAATTGATTTGAAAAGGTTTTTCCTTTAAAGATTCCTCTTATCTCATATTCTTCGGTGCCATTAAAGGGAAGAGTCACAGTTTTTCCATTCCATTGATTCTGATCAATTAGCATCTCTTTAAACTCTTCATTGATAAGAACATTTTTTTCCGGGTCAAAGTTACTTGACAACTCTTTTACCTCTATATCAAAAAACTCTTCTACATCATAATTATTTTGAAAGAATGCCATAAATTGCGTGGACGCACTATAAGATTCCTGATCAAAATAGGGAGTGAAATAATAGTATTTATAAACCTTTTCTATTGATTCCAAAGATTCAATTTTAGTATTGATTTCGCTTGTCTCTTCTTTAGATATTCCATGAGTCACAAGAGTCAAACATCTTTTATATTTATCCACATTTTCAGGAATACCGTGATCATCCTTAATGGTTTTTATCGACATAAATAGCATGAGGGAAAACCAGATGAAAATAATACTGATGCATAACTGAATCGTGAGTCCAACGTTGCGGAGTCTATGTCTTGGCTGAGGTTTCATCCTCAGTGCAAGTCCTGTCTGGTCTTTACGAATCCTTCGTATAATAAAAGTCACAGATATAATACTGATTACCATTAGAATGGCTGACGTGAGCAGAATCATAGGAATAGCTCCTTCAAAATCAATATTAATGGTATTAAGCATTGAACCAAAATGATTGATAAAATACTGAGATACAAAGTAGACTATTGTGACTGCAAGGACCGCGGTCAATAAAAGCACAATCATTATTTCTGTGATAAACAATAGATACAGAGACTTGGGAGTACAACCTACACAGGTTCTTAACGCAACTTCCCTTTCACGCAGACGGAAGAGTTGTGCCTGTTGGCGAAGATAGTTGGAAAATGAAACCAAGACAAAGAGAAAAAGAAACAATAATATAAGATTGCGTGTGAATAGGATTTTATTCTCTCCTTGTTTATGGATGCTATATACGTTATTAAGTCTGATGTCGTCTGTAGGGATTATTTCTTTCAATTCCTGAGCAAGTGAATCTCGCGATGCGTTTTCACGTAAAATGAAAAAACATGATGCCTTGCTTTCTTGTGATAGATGATCTGCTAATAAAAACAGATGGCATCTTTGAGGAAGGGGATTGTAAATATTACTCTGACTCTTCATTACATCTTTTATGACATAATTCTGATTGATCTTAGAGCCATCATAATTCCTATAATCTAAGTTGATGTAGCGTCCGATTGGATTTTCATCTTTAAAAAGTTTTTTTGCTAACCAATCTGAAATTATAACATCTTTTTCAGACAAAGAACTGACAATGTTTCCCGAGCTTGCAGATTTCATGCCCAAAAATTTCAAAAAATCACTATCAAGTGATGTGCCTACAGAAGTAAGAGACCTTTCGTTGTCGCTGGCGGGATCCGATGTCACATTCATGAAATAGTTAGCCCCTTCAAGATAATGTATTTCCTCCGCACTATTAAAATGATGACCAATAATAATGGCTAAATCATCATAATTAATGAACATTGAGCCCTCTTTTCCATTAGAGAACTGTTCCACTCTTTTGGCGTATGGCTGGTCGAATAATGTAGATCGTTTTAACTCCAGCATGATAGATGATATCATTGCCATCAATGTAAGGCTGACAGCCATAGCGCAGATGCTGATGGCAGTCTGGGTCTTGTATTTGTTGAGGTTCCGGAGGGAAATCCGTATATAGTGTAGAAACATTGCTGGTTTTTTTATTAATGATTATGTAGTCGATCAAATTAAATGTATAGTATCATAAAATGGTTTCGACTGATATTTGGCAACAAACAATTATGCATTATGAATTATGCATTATGCATTATCATTTAATTATTCCTTGAGGTATTCGATGGGGTCGGCGTGCATTATGTCGCGGATCTTCCAGACTATGGTGACTGCAGTGACGGCTATGATTAGGAGCACTGTAAAGAGATATGGGGGCACAATGCTCGTTGTATAGACTTCGAATGCGATGTCTAATTCAACGAGTTTTGGAATGCCAATCAATCCCAATGGGAGTGCTATCACTGCGGCTGCTGCAATAATCACTATATATGTACGCAAAAATATCAGGGCAATCACCTTGCGGGTAGCTCCGTTAAGTTTTCTCAAAGCCATCTCCTTGCGTCTGCGACGGGTGTCGAGCGAGACTCCGGAATAGACCGCTGCTATAGTGGTAATGAGGCTTATTATTGAGAGGACATAGATGATAGTTATGACAGCACTTGCCATACTGTATCCGCGAGGGGCATATAAATTGAAGTAACTGTCGGTCATTATGTCTACACGATTCGGAACCTCTTCCCTGATAATGTTGTCTATTGTAGACTTTGCTTCACTCTGCTTTCCAGCCTTTGGAAGTATGAAACGGCTGAATTCCACTCCGTACTGATTGCGTTGAGCATGACGGTCAGTTATAATCACGGCCTTGCTATTGAAATTTTCTTTAAATGGAATCTTGTCAAAAACACCTTTTATTTCATATTCACCATTTGCTCTGTTTGGTAATGTCACGGTTTTACCATTCCATAGGTTCTTGTCAATAAGCATCTTTTTAAAGTCTTCACTTATCAATACATACCTATCCGGATTCACCTTCCCGGGAAGTTCATTTATCTCTAAGCCAAAGAAGTCTTCGATATCCTCGCTATTCTGAAACAATTCGCTATAATATGACGTATTAGGGAATTCTTCGTCAGGATCAAAAACAGTAAACCCATCTACAGATAACTTAAAGACTCTTTCCACGCAGTCCAGAGAGTCAATACGAGTAAGAACCTTACTTGAATTTTCCGGGTCAGAAGAAAGTTTTAAAATATTCAAGGCTCTCTTATACCTATCGACATCTTCAGGTATGCCATACATATCCTTGATCGAGTCAATTGAGAGGAAATACAACGATGTCAGCCATAAGAATAAAATGCTTATCGTCATCTGCACAGTCAGTCCAACATTACGGAGGCGGTGTTTGGGTCGCGGTTTCATCCTAAGAGCAAGCCCTGTCTGATCGCGACGAATTCTCCTTACCGTTATGGTCGCTACGATCATGCCAATTGATAAGAGTATAGCAGCTGAGATAAATGCGACAGGATAGGAATCGTCGAAATTATAAGTGTTTTCTTCGATCAGAGTATGATAGTTTGAATTCAAGAAACCGACAACAATAAAAATAAGCGTTAACGCCAATACAAGAGTAGATATTAATACTATAAGGATTTCGGTTGCAAAAAGCCAAAACAGGGAGGCCGGTTGACTGCCTACACATGTACGGAGTGCTACCTCTCTTTCGCGCAACCGAAATAGCTGCATCTGTTGCCTGAGATAGTTGGAAAACGATACCAGGACAAAGATAAACATAAAAAGTATGATACATTTCCTGATTAGCTCATATTTAGATTCATCATATTTGTCTTTAACATGGAGTAAGACAAACTCATTGTTAGATAAAAGATTTTCCAATTCCGTTTGAAGTTCCTCTCTGTCGGCACCCTCACGCAATAATAAATATAATTGGCTGTAAGAAAAAGGAGTAAAATTTTCAGTAAAAAGGAAGATATGTTGACTTGGATATATAAATTCATTGTTTGAAGAGGGTCTCTCTATAACATCCTTTACAATATAAATGCCTTCATCAAGACCTGTGAAATCTCTGAAAAAAGGAGTTTTTAAAGAAATTGTCTGTCCTATTGGGCTTTCTCCTTCAAATAGTTTCTCTGCCAACCAATCTGTTATCACCACTTCGTTGCTTTTGAACTCACCGAGTTTTTCTCCTGAATAGATGGATTTCTCACCAAGGAATTTGAGATATTCGGGATCGCTCAAACCCCCGTATGCTATCATGGAATGTTCTTCCTTACCTGAGGGATTTGCTGAAACCGTCATTGTGCAAAGACTTGATGAATTAATATGCATTTCTTTTACACTCTTAAACTGATGACCCATGATCAAATCTCTATCATTTTGAGATATAATCGGTGAGTTTTCATCCCTTGTGAACTGTTCGACCTTATCTGAATATGGTTGATTGAGCAAAGGTGGTGTTTTGAATGATAGCATTATTGATGACACAATTGCCATCAATGTCAGGCTGACTGCCATAGCGCATATGCTGATGGCGGTCTGGGTCTTGTATTTGTTGAGATTCCGGAGGGAAATCCTGATGTAGTGAAGTAACATTTTAATTCTTAATTAATAATTATTTTCTGGCCTTAACCATAAAGCGCCTCTTCGAGGCTACTGAGTTCTCTTTATGGGTTCCCCAGACTTCAGTCTGGGGTTTTGTCATGATCATCAGGTCTCCGACCTGAACTGCGCTGATGGTGCTTTCGTGATTGACCCGTAATTATTCCTTGAGGTATTCTATTGGATCGGCGTGCATTATGTCGCGGATCTTCCAGACTATTGTGCAGGTGGTCACTGCGAGGATAAGCAATAGGCCTATGAGGTATGCAGGGAATACGCTTGCCGGTTCTATTGATTCAAAAAGACGTTTTAGAATGGAGTCAAACACGATGAAGCATACAGGAAGAGAGATCAAAGCAGCGACTCCAACAATCCAGATGTATGTGCGGATGAAAATCATGGCGATGATCTTTCTGCCGGCTCCATTGAGTTTTCTTAAAGCCATTTCCTTTCTTCTGCGACGTGTATCCAATGAAACTCCCGCATATATGGCAGCCATGGTCATCACAACGCTGATTGCCGAAAGAATATAAATTACCGCGATCATAGCATTGTCAACTTCATAGTGGAATGCATTGACATCATAATAACTTTTAGTCTCTATGTCGATACGCGAGGGAAGAACTTCCCTGATAGCATTCCGGATATCACTGATTGCTTCCTTTTCCATCCCTGCCTTTGGCAAGATGATTCTATCGTAAGCAAAAGCCATGGGCTCTGAAGTATCATATACTACAATGTCATTCCTGTCGTCGGTCATTTCAAAAGGAAGACAGTCAAACACACCTTTCACTTCGTAATCTCCGTATTCAGGAACCGTTACCGTCTTCCCATTCCATAGATTCTTATCTATCAATGTCTGACGAAATGCTTTACTGACCAATATAAACTTATCAGGATTGACATTCCCGGCAATATCCTCACTTTTCAATTTGTGAAAGTCAACACCATCCATATCTTTTTGGAAAAGTTGATTTACCACAACAAAATCAGTCTGGTCCTCATTGAAGGGAAGAAATCTCCTTACCTCAATGAATTTGAATACCTTCTCGACTGATTTCAAGGCTTCAATCTTATTGTAGATAGCGTCTGACTCCTGATCACTGACAGCATGCATCCTGAGTGTCAGATATTTCTTGTATCTGTCCATATCATCCGGAATGCCAAAGCTTTCCTTTATACTGCTGCCAGAAATAAAAAACAAAACGGTAATGCATGTGAAAACCATACTTATCGTCAATTGCAGGGTGAGTCCTATATTGCGAATACGATGTTTAGGCAGTGGTTTCATCCTCAGCGCAAGACCTGTCTGGTCGAGTCGGATGCTTCTTACAGTTATAGCGACAACGATAAGACTTATTACAATCAGGATTGCAATGGCGATAAGTGCAACAGGAACAGCATCTTTCAGGCTATAGTTATCGTATTCAAACTGTAACGTATAGTTAGATGTCAAAAAAGCGGATAGTAAGGTGATTAGGATAATTGTCAGCACGAGTGTTATCAGAAGAACTATCAATATCTCACAAGAAAAGAGTATAAACATTGATGAAGGCAAACATCCGATGCATCTGCGCAATGCAACCTCACGTTCACGTAGCCTGAAAAGTTGAGTCTGTTGTCTCATATAGTTGGAAAATGCAACCAAGACAAACAGGAAAAGAAACAGGATAATGGCTTTGCGTACGTTCAATGAATCTTGATATGAGTATATATCCTTTACATATTCTACCTTAATTTGATCATTTTCTCCCAACAGTTCATTAAGCTCTATTGCAAGACTCTCAGGCGAAGCACCATCTTTCAGAATGAAGAAACACTCTGCATCTCTCTTCATCAATTCCTCATCAGCACATATGAAAATCCCTTCCGGCAAACGAAAGAATGGCTGTTTCGGTGCCGGGTCTTCCATTACATCCTTTACTACATAAGGCCGATCCAACGATTTATTCACAGAATGAGGATGGCTCACATTGACACTTTTGCCTATTGGATTTTCCTTTCCGAACAATTTCTTAGCAAGTTTGGCAGTTAAGACAGTTTCCCCCTCTGCAATTTTTCCTATTTCCTTGCCAGTATAGACAGATTTGATACCCTGGAATTTCAGGAAACTACTGTCGATGAGAAAACTTTCATTATAGAGTGACCGCTCGTTGTCTTGGCCGGAATTTGCAGTGATATGCATTGGATTTCCTTCTCCAAATTCATAATAATGTATCTCTTCCACACTTTTAAACGGGTGCGATAAAATCAGTGAAAGTTTCTCAGGAATGGCATATCTGAATCGCCTGCCATCTTCTTTTATTTGATTAAACTGCACTGTGCGGTCTGCATATTTTTGACCTAACAGGTATACAGGTTTTAGGGGCATCAAGATCGACGCGACTATTGCCATGAGCGTCAAGCTGACTGCCATCGCGCTTATGCTGATGGCGGTCTGGGTCTTGTATTTGTTGAGATTCCGGAGGGAAATACGGATGTAATGGAGGATCATAATTTAGGTTTTTACATACGGACTTGGGAGACGATGTGGCCGTCGAAGAGTTTTACAGTGCGGTTGGCGTAGCCGGCGTCGTGCTGGGAGTGAGTCACCATCACTATCGTAGTGCCTTCCTTATGGAGCTCCGAAAGAAGTTGCATCACTTCCTCACCATTCTTTGAGTCGAGATTACCTGTAGGTTCGTCGGCAAGGATTATCTTGGGATTGGCGATTACGGCACGTGCAATCGCCACGCGTTGTTGCTGACCACCGGACAATTGTGCCGGGAAATGCTTGTTTCGGTGCGATATATTCACTCGCTCCATTACTTCTTGTACTCGCTTTTTCCTTTCCTTTTTTGGGATACCCATATAGAGGAGGGGAAGCTCGATGTTTTCCTCCACTGTAAGTTCATCGATGAGGTTGAAGCTTTGAAAGACGAAACCGATGACACCCTTGCGGATGTTGATGCGGTCGGTCTCCTTCATCTTGCTGACGTCTACGCCGTTGAGGATGTAGGTGCCGTCGGTCGGGGTGTCGAGAAGACCCAGGATGTTAAGTAGCGTTGATTTGCCACATCCGGAGGGACCCATGATCGCAACGAACTCGCCTTCAATTACTTTCAAACTTACGTTGTCGAGAGCCCAAGTCTCGACTTCTTCCGTACGGAAAACTTTCTTAATGTCGGTTAACTGTATCATTGTTTAAAGATTAAATATTAAAGATTAAATATTAAAGATAAAAGATTAAAGATTAAATAG
>JAIDSM010000256.1 GCA_029061225.1 Muribaculaceae bacterium | reverse complement strand
AAGATACAGAGGTCGGGAGCATCGTTGAGGTTTAGTTTTCCGTTGTCCGTTGTCCGTTTTCCGTTGTCCGTTTTCTGTTGTCCGTTTTCCGTTGTCGTTTGATCGTTGTGAAGGCGGCATGAGGCTTCGGCAAAGATGGCAGCAACGCGGCTGTCGCCTTGCAGCGATTCAGCCGGAGATTTCAATGTCGGCATTTCAAAATCGGGTATCTCGATGCCGAGGGCTTCGGCTATCAGGCGCGTCTCAAAGAAATAGGATGCACCGCTCCAGTCTCCCTCGATGTCGTAGCGGGCACATTGGGCATAGCCCGTGGCTCGTACAATTACTTCCAAAAAGGTGTCAGGTTTACAGATGTCAGGTTTACAGGTTTCAGGTTTCAGAAACTGACAACTCACATCCGCGCCGAAAGAGCGCATCACGCCGGCGGTCATCTCTATGTATGGACGGGAAACGACCTTACCTTTAAGCAGAATCCGAGTGTCGGCATCCCATGCAGGGGCAGCGAGCATCAAAGCGGAAAGGAACTGGCTGCTGACACTGCCGTCGAGTTCTAATGTGCCTCCTGAAAGAAGTTTTCCCTTGATGTGAAATGCGTTTTCTTCAGGGATTGCGGTTATATCCGCCCCCATGACGTGGAGAGCATCAACAAGCGTATCGTGTGGACGCTCCATAAGGCGAGGACTCCCAATCAGCTTGATGTCGAGCCCCGGGATGGAAGCACATGCTGCCATCCCGAAGCGGAGGGTAGTCCCTCCCTCCCCTATGTCAACTATTGCGGGCGAACCGGAAGCCATTGCCTTGCGCACAGCCTCTGTCAGGCGGAGCATGCCTCGGGTGTCGCCACAATCCGGGAGATTGGTCAGCACAGTGTCGTGGCCACCGAGCAGACGGCATACAAGCGCACGGGCTGCGATGCTCTTTGAGCCTGGAATATTGACGTTGTGCGTTATGCGTTTTACGTTTTGCGTATTCGTCTCAGAAAAACTATCAGTCATCATTAATAATTAATCATTTATCATTAAGGAAGAGGCATGCGTCACCGTATGAAAGGAAGCGGTAGTCATTGTCAAGTGCTTCCTGATATATGCGGCGCCATAGTGGGTCAGTGAGGTTATCGCGGTCAAGGAGGGAGCTCACGAGAAGAAGGAGTGTAGACTGCGGCTGATGGAAGTTGGTCACCATACCGTCTACTATTCGCCACTTGAAACCGGGGGCTATCATGATGGATGTGGCGGCTGAAAGATGGTCGATACCCTCTTTTTCCATATATTTCTCAAGAGCCTTCAATGCTTCGAGAGTGTCAATGGAAAGAGCTTCGTCAGTATAGGCTTCCCATTGTGTTATTTCGTTGTCCGTTTTCCGTTTTCCGTTTTCCGAAACCGGCTTCTCTCTCCGCTCTCCACTCTCCGCTCTCAAGAGATGGATGCCAAGCAGAGGTAAAGATTCGAGGGTGCGGACAGTGGTGGTGCCTACAGCAAGCACCTTTCGTCCCGACTCCAAGGCTTGACGTAGGGTTCGCACAAGGTCGAGTTCCACTTCGAAAGTCTCGCGGTGCATAGGGTGCTCCCCTATCTCATCACTCTTGACGGGCTGGAATGTTCCGGCACCTACGTGAAGCGTCACCTCCCGCGTCTCGATCCCTTTCTTGCGGATTCGGTCGAGAAGCCCAGGGGTGAAGTGAAGTCCGGCGGTAGGAGCAGCCACGCTCCCCTCGATGCGGCTGTAGACAGTCTGGTAGTCTGTGGAGTCTGATTCCTCCGACTTTCGGTTTAGATAAGGAGGAATCGGGATGTTGCCGGCAGCCTCTACGATAGAGGCGAATGTCACCTGTGGGTCATCCCAGACGAATTCCACGGCGTGGGCATTGCCAGGAAGTGGCTCGTGGCGGAAAGCCTTGAGGGTTACTTTTCTTCCATCTATGTCGAGGGTTTTCTCAAGGTGATCCTCTTTCCATTTCTTGAGGTTGCCGACGAGGCACTGCCATGTGCAGCGGCCCCGGGTCTGGAATGCCACTGCGTAGTCGCGCGGGTCAAGAGGCTCGAGGAGGAATATCTCGATGCGGGCACCTGAGGAGCGGAAGAATTCCATGCGTGCGTTGATTACTCGCGTATTGTTCATCACGAGGAGCGCTCCGTCAGGGAGGAGAGTGGGAACGTCTCTGAATATATGGTGGGAAGTGCAGCCGCCGGTGTATAGAAGCAACTTGCAGCTGTCGCGGTCGGCAAGAGGATGCTTGGCTATCCTCTCGTCAGGAAGTGGATAGTCGAAATCCTCAATCCGTATGTCTTTTATCTCTTCGATTTTCATATTGATTTTAATCCGGGAAATTTATTAAGTCAAAATACATTGCCCTTGTTGGGGAATTCTTATCTTTTTCAGAAAGAAACATAAATCCGCACTTCTCGTAAAACGGCACAGCTGCCGCATAGGCATCGACCGTAATGAATCTGCAAGCACTTCGGCGCATAGTAGAAAAGACATGCTTGATTTGCAGAAGAATTAGCCTTCCAATCTGTTTGCCTGCATATTCTTTGGAAACTGCTAAACGACCTATCTTGACAGCAGGATATTCTTTCCTACGCTTCGAATTCGCAACTCTTCTATTCAGTTTATTCCAAAGCTTTCTTTCACCAGGATCAAATACAATCTTATCATTAAGCAGACTATAATAAGCCACTGTCATTTCATTAACGGAATCTTCGAGAAGATAGGTCAGGGCCATCATTGATTTGAAATAATTTATGGCATCAGAAAATAAAAAGTCATTCAGATCGGCATCACCGCAATCGAATGACTTTATTTCAGTATCGACATCTATTTGCCGGAAAGAGAATTTATCAAAGTCCATAATCACATCGGAAACGTACTTATGGCTTTGAATGCCTCATATGCCTTACGAGCCGCCTCCTTCTCTGCTTTGCTTACAGGAGCAGGATTTGCCATTCTTCTGGCAAATTCAACAGCATCTTTACCCCTTAACACAGGGGTTTCTTTAATTGGTCTTGCCATATTTATTTTCCCTATTGTTTAAATTGATATGCAAAGATACAACAAATTTTTCAAATACAATGTTGTATATTGTGGATTTTTACAGAATTGGCGGAAAAAGGCACAAAAAAAGAGGAGATGCTCTCGCATATCCTCTTTTGTGGGCGATTACGGATTCGAACCGCAGACCCTCTGCTTGTAAGGCAGACGCTCTAAACCAGCTGAGCTAATCTCCAAA
>JAIDSM010000255.1 GCA_029061225.1 Muribaculaceae bacterium | reverse complement strand
TGATCTTGTAGAGGATTTGGAGAAGAAATTCTTCGAGGAGTCGGGAGGTGGCATTGTGGCTCCTGCTCAGAGGATGAAAGACTTTGTAGAAGGAAAGAAATCGAAAAATCTTCCTCCTTCGAGCTATCTTCCGGGACTTTACGAAGGCCGTATCGACCAATTGCTGCCTCCTTTCATAGCAACGAGACTTCAGAAAGGGTTCACTGATTTCGGAAAAAGAGCCAAGGGCTTTCTGACTAATGATGCGATTCTTATCGGTCTCGAGTCGCGCACGTCAAGTCCTGTAAGGATTCCCCGCGACAAGGAGACCCTCTGCCATACTGAAATAAAAGGCCTTTATCCGGCGGGTGAAGGTGCCGGATATGCAGGAGGAATAGTCTCGGCTGCCATCGACGGCATGCGTTGCGCCCGCAGCATAAAGCAATCCCTCAATCCTCAACCCTTACCCCTTACCCCTTAACCTTTACCCCTTAACCCTTAAAAATGAGCACCATACTTGCAATAGAAACATCCGGCAAATACTGCAGCGTCGCCCTTATCCACGAAGGTCTCGCGGAATTTAGCCGTGAGGATGATGTGGAGATGAACCATGCGCGTGTCATCGGTCCATTCGTTGACGAATGCGTCAAGGAGGCACGCCGCAGGCAGTGGAAGATCGATGCGGTAGCCGTCAGCATGGGGCCCGGAAGCTATACCGGACTTCGCATAGGTCTTTCGATGGCGAAAGGTCTATGCTTCTCACTAAATGTGCCTCTCATCGGCGTCTCTACTCTTAAACTGATAGCCGTAAAGGCGATGTTTCGTAATATTGAATGGCAGGGAGATGAGATTCTCGTGCCGATGATAGATGCCAGGCGTATGGAGGTCTATACAGCCGCCTACGACTTCCGCCTTGACGCTCTCATTGAACCTCGCCCACTGATCCTTACGGAAGAAAGTTACCTGGACCTCCCTGAAGGCCGCGACATATACTTCATGGGGGATGGCTCTGCCAAGTCTAAGGAGGTGCTGAAGGGTGAGAGGTTTCACTGGCTTGAAGGTGTCAACCCGAAGGCATCCGACATGACGGCGCTTGCCGAGAAGGCATTCAGGGAAGGAGATTTCCTCGACGTAGCCTATTCTGTGCCGGAATATCTGAAGGAATACGAAGCAAAGAAATCCACCGTAAAGGGACTGAAGTAGTCGGCACACTCCGTGTGTTAACGCCCGTGTGGGATAAATGTCATTAATATTTAATAATTTATCTTTAATATTTAATAAAAGTGGAAGAAACAAAATACGAAATAAACACCCGGGAAATCAGAAATGCCGAAGTGGCTCCTGAAATCCTCCATATGATACCTTACAATACCGGTATGGAGCCGTTGCTTCTCGCCGAATACGGACGTAATATCCAGAATCTCGTCGATTTCTGTGTGTCTATTCCGGACCGTGAGGAACGTACGCGATGCGCCTACGCGATAGCGGACATAATGACAATACTTTTCCCGGCTCTGAAAAAAGATCCCAACGACCGTAAGAAAATCTGGGACCATATCAATATCATGTCTCGTTTTGAGCTCGACATTGACTTCCCGGTGCCGGTGCTTCAGGCTGAGGAAGTGAATCCCACCCCCGATCCGATTCCCTATAGCAATTCCCGTGAGATAATCTTCCGCTATTATGGAAAGCATATCCAGGATATGGTGCGTACTGTTGCAGACATGGAGGAGTCGGAAGAGAAGTTTAATCTGATAGGAGTGATAGCCAACCATATGAAGAAGCTTATGCTCGCCCACAACAAGGAGGCGGTAAGCGATATGAAGGTTCTCAACGATCTCCGCTTTATAAGCGAAGGAAAGATTGACCTTATGCCGGGCGACATTTATCTCTACGATTTTCAAGAGGTTCAGCAGCCTGCCAAGCAGAAACAGAATAAGAAGAAGAACAAACAAAACTATTGAAAGCATGAGTGAGTTCATCGTGGAAGGCGGCTGTCGCCTTCAAGGCTCTATTGAGCCGCAGGGTGCTAAAAACGAGGCTCTTCAGGTGATATGCGCCACGCTTCTAACCTCGGAAAAGGTCACCATATCTAATCTTCCCGATATCGCGGACGTCAACAATCTCGTCGATCTTCTCACTCACCTTGGTGTCAAGACTTCA
Source organism: Muribaculaceae bacterium (assembly GCA_029061225.1). GTDB lineage: Bacteria > Bacteroidota > Bacteroidia > Bacteroidales > Muribaculaceae > Lepagella. The sequence goes on along the minus strand of JAIDSM010000255.1, from coordinate 7,352 downwards.
TATCTCGACCGCCATACATGTGAGTTTCAGGCCGACAACGTCAATCTTGCTTACCTTCATACCGAGGAGTTCCTGAAGAAGGCTCAGTCTTTGCGTGGATCCGTGATGATCGTAGGTCCGTTGGTTGCCAGATTCGGAGAAGCTGTCCTTCCGAAACCTGGAGGTGACAAGATCGGACGTCGCCGTCTTGACACCCATCTCGTCGGCATAGAGCGACTGGGAGGAAAGTTTGATTATGATTCATCCAGAAGGGTGTACAATATAACCGCTCCGAATGGTCTGAACGGAGTCTACATGCTTCTCGACGAGGCTTCTGTGACGGGTACCGCCAACCTGGTTATGGCGGCTGTACTCGCCAAGGGCAAGACCACCATCTATAACGCGGCCTGCGAGCCATACATCCAGCAGCTTTGCCGGATGCTCGTGCGTATGGGAGCCAGCATAGAGGGAATAGGAAGCAATCTCCTCACCATCACCGGGGTCGATTCGCTCTGGGGTGCCAACCACCGTCTGCTTCCTGACATGATCGAGGTCGGCAGCTTCATCGGAATCGCTGCGATGACCGGAAGCAGCCTTACGCTTAAAAATGTAGGAATACGTGATCTCGGTATAATACCGGATGCATTCTCGCGCTTGGGCATAAATCTGAAGGTCAAGGGCGACGACATTATTATTGACCAGAAGGAGATTTATGAGATTGATACCTTTATCGATGGCTCGATAATGACTATAGCCGACGCTACCTGGCCAGGTCTTTCCCCCGACCTTCTGAGTATTTTTCTTGTTGCTGCCACGCAAGCCAAGGGCAGCGTCCTGATACATCAGAAAATGTTTGAGAGCCGTCTTTTCTTCGTCGACAAACTCATCGACATGGGAGCCCGCATCATTCTGTGCGACCCTCACCGTGCGGCGGTAATAGGCAGCGGAAAGTTTAATTCCCTTAAGGCCGCAAGGATGGTGAGTCCGGATATTCGCGCCGGTATCGCACTCCTGATGGCTGCAATGTCGGCAAAGGGTACAAGCCGGATAGAAAACATCGACCAGATCGACAGAGGATACGAACATATTGACGAACGCCTCAATTCCCTTGGGGCAAAGATATTCAGAAACTGATGATTACGGAAGAAGAAATCACATCGGTCGGCAAGCTTCTCAAGACTCACGCCCTAAAGGGGGAGATGAACATGATGCTCGATATCGATCCGGGCTACTTTGAGGAAGGAAATCCTGCCGTGCTTGATATCGACGGTATCTACGTGCCATTTTATTCCGATAGTATACGTACTAAAGGGAGCTTTTCTTTCCTTGTTAAATTCGAAGGAATAGACAGCGAGATTGAAGCAAAGAAACTCGTCAACAAGACCGTTTACGCTCTACGCGACCGCCTTAAGGAATTCATGCTCGACAATTACGATGAGGAATATGCTCTCTACGACGACCTTATCGGATGGTCGATAGAAGACGCTGACGCAGGGATGATTGGAAAAGTGGTCGACATCGACACTAATACTGAAAATGAACTGTTTATAGTAGAGACTCCGGAAGGTAAGACCGTCTACATACCTCTGACTGAAGACTTCATTGAGAAGATGGATGAAGAGGGTAAGAGGATCCATATGCGCTTGCCAGATGGTCTCCTTGACCTTAATTGATTTATGATTATGAAGATACGAAGATTTTTGATTGCCGTGATATTGGCCTGCGGATGTTTCGGATTTGCGGCTTTGGCACAAGATAACAGCCTTGAGGATCTGACATTGGCACAAATGTTGAAGTCAGTTGATTTATCCAAGGAACAGAAGGCTGCCGACCTTATCAGGAAGTTTCAGGATATCGAGGCCCGCAAGAGGCTGATGAACGGACCTCTCTCTCCAAAGCAGGGAAACTGCAATATAGAGGCGTTTAGAAACAAGGAAGTTATCCTCATCACTATTCCGGCGAGCGACCTCTTCGCTCCAAATTCGCCTGACCTGTCGGAAGGGGCCGCGAAGTATCTGACCCCGATCAAGAGATACATGAAGGATCCTGATATGTTCAGGGTGCTTCTCGTGATGCATACCGACAATACAGGATCGGAGCAATACCGCGATAATATCACTGCTGACCGTGTGGATGCCGTGACAAATTGGTTTGAAGATCAGGGAGCAGACACATCCTTTACTTTCTCCTATGCGTTTGGCGACGAAATGCCACTTGTGCCCAATACTTCTTATGAGAACCGCGATAAAAACCGCCGACTTGAGGTATATCTAATGCCGGGTGCAAAAATGCTTGAAGAAGCCAAGAAAGGCAAAATCGATTTCTAAAATATAATGAACATAAAAACGCCTTATTATATAGTCTATGAAGACCGCATAGAGCGAAATCTTCAGCTTCTTCGCCGAGTGGAGCAGGAAGCCGACGTCAAGATCATAATGGCTTTCAAGGCCAACGCGCTATGGAAAGCGTTTCCCATTGTGAAACGTTACTTTACATCGAGCACGGCAAGCTCACTCAACGAGATGCAGCTTTCGCTCGACTATCTCGGTCATGACGTGCATGCATACTGTCCGGTATATACCGACGAGACATTTCCGAAGTTTCTCGCCGGCTGCTCCCACATTACGTTTAATTCCCTTGCCCAGTTCCGCCGCTTCAAACCGCAGATCGACGAATGGAACTCTTTGCATCCGGAAAAGCCCGTAAGTGCAGGTCTGCGTGTCAATCCTCATTGCAGTGTGATAGAGACCGACATCTATAATCCTTGTGTGCCCGGCTCCCGTTTCGGTGAATCAGCAGCCGCTCTTTCAGATGGTCTTCCTGAAGGAATTGAAGGCCTGCATTTCCATGCACTATGTGAATCAGATAGTCATGACCTTGCAAAAGTGCTCGATGCCCTCAAGGAACAGTATGGTCATCTTCTTCCCAAAGTGCAATGGCTCAATATGGGAGGTGGTCATCTCATGACACGCAAGGGATATGACATAGACTTCCTTGTCTCACTTATGAAAGATCTACACAAGGAATTTCCTAATCTGAAAATTATCATGGAGCCTGGAAGCGCTTTCATGTGGCAGACTGGTGATCTTATTACTCAGGTGCTCGACGTGGTAGAGGATGCCGGAATAAAGACAGCCATAATCGATGCTTCGTTTGCATGCCATATGCCGGATTGCCTTGAGATGCCTTATAAGCCTGTCATAGCGGAGGCATTACCTGAAGAAGAAAACACCGACCTGCGTACCGGCGATCATCATTTTGGAGACTCGGAACGACATACCTATCGCCTTGGTGGCAATTCCTGCCTGAGCGGTGACTTTGTAGGCGACTGGGACTTTGCAAATCCTCTGAAAGCCGGCGATAGACTGACCCTCTGCGACATGAACCACTACACTACGGTGAAGACCAATATGTTCAATGGCATACAGCATCCCTCCATCTGGCTGCAGCCCAAGAAAGGCGACCCCATACTCCTCCGCGAATTCACCTACGAAGACTACCGCGACCGCATGTCATAAAGATGAATGTCGACAAATACTATTGGAGCAACCGCGCCTCTATCCATCATATTGAGCGTCTCCGCGACTTTTTGCCTGAAGGAAGCGATCCGGAAAGGATCCTTCATTCAGGCAATCCCCGTTATATAGAGCATATCGAAGAAAACCTGGGTAGCGCTGATGGACACCGCCGTTATGACTTTCTGATCGAATACGACATCTATCATCCGTCACACGGCATCTATTTCGGCTGCCGGTCGACGTCCCTCTCCGGCTTCGATCATAGTGTAGAGACAAAAGTCGCTCTAAAGGAGTGGAATAAGGTTTTGCCCCTTGCCATACGCCGCCTAAACAATGTCTTCCCGGATAAAGACTTCTCCTGCCGCCTTCGCGACACCGACAATGACAACGACCGCACCTTCTGGCCATTTTGGATATCCCTACATGAAGACGAATCGCCACACGATGTTGCGCGAGTCGCCCTGCGAATCCTCGCCGCAGCGTATCGCGACTATATGGTAGATAGTTGGATAGTGACAGATATGCCTGAAAAGAAAGTCGTTACTTACCCTGCGGTCAGAACTGCTTTTACAGAGGATGCCTATGACGCTTTCCTCAGACGTTTTGTTGCCAATGTAGCTGTAAATTCAGGCGCCGATAAACTTGCGGCCAACAAGCAGATTTCAGTCAGTATGCTTGAAGTCTTCTTGCGTGGGCTGGAAGATAGGGGAGTGGCAACCAGGAGTATGGCCTACGAATGCGCATGGTGTCTTGGTCCGGAAATATCGGACATAGAGTTTTCAGCACTTATCAAGACATTCTTTCATCTTCTCACATTGAGATTAGGGCTCGGGTCTCAGGTAAAAGCTCCGTGGCAACACATTATCCGTATCTTCCTGCGCCACGACGAAACCCCTTTCAAAGAGCAGATCAAGACCCTCAGCGCACAGCAGGACACCATCGACAAGATGTCGCGCCTTCTCTCCGATATTCTAAAATAATGGATGTATTTTTGTAATCGGTTGTTCTCTGTATAGTATTTGGGTAGGAGGTTTCCAACCTCCTTGCTGGTATTGTCTTATCTTATAGGGTGTTAAGTTTTCTGTTCCGATATAGGCATCTGCTTGTCAGCTCGGAGAGCTGAAATAGTGTCAAAACCCCAGACTTCAGTCTGGGGAACTTACTATAGTCTCAGTAGCCTCGGAGAGGCGCTTTATTTTACTATACGTATATTTCAATGGAGCCATGTTCATCCTAATTTTGCGCTAAAAAACCAAGAAGCAATGAAAACAATCTTTTCAATCCTGAGTGTCATTCTTCTTCTGACACTCTCAGCCTGCTCCGGCGATCCCTTTGTTGGGGAGTGGATGCCTTCAAACGACACAAGTGGTACATCAGTAACCGAAATCAATTCCGACGGAACTGTGGCAATGATAATAGATGCAGAAGACGGATATGGGAAAATTAGTGGATCCTGGAATCGTGTATCTGACTCGGAAAACACAATCATGATTAAGTTTGATGAGAATACCATCGAATTGGACGTTGAAAATCCTTTGATAGCAATGCTTATGCAGCAAGCCTTGGAGGCAATGGCCTCTGAAGATGCAAAATTTGTTCTTTCTGAAGATGGTGACAGACTGATAAATGAATCAGACAGTTCCAAGTCATTCGTAAGAAAATAATCGCTTAGAGTGTTCAGTTTCATGTTCTGATTTAAGCAGATGGCATGTCTGCTCGGAGAGCTGTTATTGTGGATAAACCTCAGGCTTCAGCCTGAGGAAACCTGAAAAAGCTCAGTAGCCTCGGAGAGGCGCTTTATGGTAAAGTCATTATTTTTGGCACATAGAGCTGAACACCATACGTAATAACTTCTGTTAAAATTTTAGAGTCCACCATCGAAAAGAAATTACGGAAATATTTTGTCTTTTACAAATATTTCCGTAATTTTGCAATGTCGGAGTAATCCGGCAGACATATCGATGCGTTCATTGCTTCTGCGACAACTGAAAATCGCCAAAACTTTCAAGAAGACGTAAGAGCAGTCACGAACGCTTCATGCATGCTTCGTACGGAAGTGTCTTGCTAAGGCACCATCCTATACATGCCGCATGCGTGAGGTGGACTGTTTTTCTTCACGGCGTTTGGCGATGCCTCAGTTGTAAGACAGCTCAGCCTTACGCATTTTTTATATAATTTTCTGTATCAGTCAGCATGTTAGGGAAGATTCATAATCTTATAAAGAAATCAAAATCAGGTCGGAGACCTGATGATTATGCTAAAACCTCAGGCTTTAGCCTGAGGCAATCTAAGCCACAGAAAGATAGCCTCGGAGAGGCGCTTTATGGTAAAAATACGGCGTCGACCTCAAGGCCAAGAACTGCCTTAACGCCTGCTTCCTTAAAGTCGAGAAGTTGAAATAACAATTATTGATATACTACTCATTTAACTATCATCATATGCAAGAAAACGAATTGCTCGTCAAAGATAACGTGCTTCCACTGGATGAAAATAGTATTGAAAAAGAGATTGTATCTTTGGCCGAAGAACTTGATCAAATAGAGGATACGTTCACATCGGAACTCAATATATTAGAAGAAAAAATTGGTTTAGAGTATAGCGGTTATGCTAAGGTGGCCATGAACATAGGATCTGCCATGCATGACATGTCATTAATGTCTGGAAACAATCGTGCAGCAAATAAAATCGCCTATGTAGCCTTGGCTGCAACTGTGGTGCTTGGAGGCATAGGAACCTATAAAAAGAATAAGGCTCATAATGAGTATCTTGATAAGCTCATGGATGTCAAGAAGACAATTGCCGAAGGAAGAATTCTGGCAATGCAGACAGCATTGCCACGTCTTGACCGTAGCCTACAAAACTCTGAAAGAATGCTATTGCGATTCTCTTCTCTTGAGATTCCTAATGAAATTCTTACAGATAAAGAGAAGCTTGAATTCAAGGCAGATCAAGGACTTCGCATTCTTACACTTTACAAGACCGCGTCCTTTTTCCATAAGCTCGGAAGCTATATCTTAGCGGAAGCTGAAGCATGGCAACGTGGAGAACATACCTCAAATACAATACTTCCTGGATATTCAGATGTGTATGCTGATATAAATGAGAAACTTTTCGTATCTGGAGAGACAACGATATCTGAAGAATTCATTAAAATTGCGTCAGATACAAAAGAAGAAATTATAGGCAGGGACCTTATTCTGGCATCAGATCCTCAAGGTGTAGCTTATGTTATGAATAATGTCGACTATGCTTATATAGAACCCACGCAGACACCAATTGGACAATTGCTCGCAAAGAATCCAATGGTGGGAAAATATAACGAGAATGTCGGAAATGTAGCACATGGAATCTCTATTATTGATCATGATCCTAAGTATTTCATGAAGGATGCCTGGATATGGTCTGCGGCAGGATTGATAGTTACGTTCCTCTTTTTCTCTTGTCCCCTTGTCTTGAAATTAATAATTGCTGTACTATATCTAATAGTGATATGGACAATCAGGTTTGACTTTAATCATAGACTAAGGCTTTTATTATTCTATGATGCCGCGTACGTCTTGTATGAAGGTGAGAAGGAGATTTGGAAAGAAGCCGGATATGTGGAACAGCCAAAAAGGGATTTCAAGAAAAGAAAGGCCTTGGAGGGATTCTTAAAAATGTTTGATTAACAAATCAATTAGTATGGTACAAAAAAACGATTTAATCAGAGCTGACATCGAAAATCAGACAACTGCTTATATGGATAAGCTTTATAAATTTGAAATGATAGCTTTTCATGCTAAAGGTATCATGTCTGCTGTGTCAGATTATAAGAAAGTGGCGGCGGAAGTAGAACTACAAAGAGCTCAAAGGGCC
>JAIDSM010000254.1 GCA_029061225.1 Muribaculaceae bacterium | reverse complement strand
GACGGAAAAATCGCGTCGGCCTTGATTTTTTTATTCTGCCGGTGTGGAAATCTCACGATTTTAATGTATCTTTGCATACTAACACCCCTGCACTATGAAATCGATCAAAATCTGGAACGACTCTCCTTCCGACAAACAGGCAGAGCAGATAGCCGACTTCCTTAAGGCCGGCGAAATATGGATAATGCCGACCGACAGCCTATACGGCATAATGTGTGATGCACTTAATCCAAAGGCCGTCAAGCAAGTATGCGACCTCAAGGGCATCAATCCGGACAAAAACAACCTATCTATCATCTGTTCTGACATATCGATGGCAGCCGAATACGCGAGAATAGGAAACCGCACTTTCGAGCTAATGCGCGATAATACTCCCGGGCCATTTACATTCATATGCAAGGCCCAGTCAAACCTGCCGAAGGAATTCAAGAAGCGAAAGACAGTAGGCATCCGCATCCCGGATTGCCGGACTCCACGGGAAGTAGCCGCCAAACTCGGCCATCCCCTCCTTACGACCTCCATTGAGTTTGAAGACGATGACTATGCCCGCAATCCGGAGCTGATACTGGAAGCGTACGATGGCAAGGCAGACGGTATAGCAATAGGAGAAGAAGGGCTGACGGAGCAAACCACCATCATCGATTGTATCGACGACACCCCCGCCATAGAGCGGCAAGGCATCGGGGAGATGGAATTATGAAAGGAGTTTCCTAAATTTTTCCAAAAATTCCCTTCTTTATTTTGACTTTCCGAAGTTTTTTCTTAACTTTGCGTATCCCATCCGGAGAGCCGGAACGGGAAAGAGATATAGATTAAAATGTAACCCAATAAAAAACACAAGTAATGTCAAAAGTAACAGTTGTAGGCGCAGGCAACGTAGGAGCAACTGCAGCCAACGTGATGGCTATCCGTGAAGTAGCCGATGAAGTAGTGATGATCGACATCAAGGAAGGCGTATCCGAAGGCAAGGCCATGGATATGATGCAGACCGCAAACCTTCTCGATATGAACACACGCATCTGCGGCGTGACTAACAACTACGAGGCTACCGCCAACTCAGACGTAGTGGTCATCACATCCGGCATTCCCCGCAAGCCCGGCATGACACGTGAAGAGCTTATCGGCGTAAACGCCGGCATCGTAAAGCAGGTGACCGAAAGCGTTCTCAAATACAGCCCCAACGCCGTGATAGTATGTGTATCCAATCCTATGGATACAATGACTTACCTCATCCACAAAGTATCCGGTCTACCCAAGAACCGCATCATCGGCATGGGCGGCGCACTCGACAGCAGCCGTTTCAAATACTATCTAAGCAAAGCTCTCGGCGCTAACCCCAATGAGGTTGAAGGTTTCGTGATTGGCGGCCACGGCGACACCACAATGATACCTATGCGTCGCTTCGCTACACTCCGCGGCATTCCCTGCGAGACACTGCTCGACAAGGAGACTATGGACAAAGTGGTTGCCGACACAATGGTAGGCGGCGCAACCCTAACCAAGCTTCTCGGCACAAGCGCATGGTACGCTCCCGGCGCAGCAACAGCAGAGGTTGTAGAGGCAGTGATCCACGATCAGGACGCCATCATCCCCTGCTCCGCACTTCTTGAAGGCGAATACGGCGAGAAGGACCTCTGCATCGGCGTTCCCTGCGTACTCGGCAAGGGTGGCATCAAAAAAATCTGTGAGATCGAACTCAACGAAGAAGAAAAGGAACTCTTCGCTAAGAGCGCAGCTGCAGTGCACAAGACCAATGAGGCACTTCCCTGCTGATTCTCAATTCATAGTGCATAATACATAATGCACAATTGAATTTTCCAATAAAAAACTCCACTGGAAAGATCCGGTGGAGTTTTTATTTCTTATGACGCAGGGAAGCTTAGAAGGCAATGGTGTAGACTAAGTATTCCACTACGAGAGATATCACAAATAGAATGCCGAAGACGAGGGCTATCTTGGAGAGAACCATACCAGAATGGGGAATCATCCTTGAAATCAGAATAGACATCATCCAAGTGAAGACCGTCATGAAAAGCGCGAAACAATCAGTGAACGCCCACCAGCCAAGTTCCCTTCTAAAACGAAACGTCACGGCTATGTAAACGATAGACACAATCAAAGCCAGCAGAGCGAGGAGCATCTTTTTAGTAGCAGACATCATTTATCTATAGAGTTTAACAGCATGTCCGATTCCATCCTCATCAATGGCCAACGCGATATAGAATCCATTGGGATGTGACGCAATGTCGACATGCGCTACGTTTGTATTTCTATATTTCCTGTTCTCCACCATCATTCCGGTGACATCGTATACGATAACCCTCTCTATATCCACAGGGAGCGACAGAGTGAAATGTCCGGCAAGATTGGATGTCACCAATGGGGCCTCCGGAATGGGGGCAGATGTAGGCTCGACCGGCGCCAGGGCATACTCGACGGGTGACCCCGTCTCAAAGTCGAACTCTGTCGCCTCACGGCGCACCATCCAGAAAGCCTCACCATCACCATAGGATACAGCATAATAATCGTCGTTGTCAGGATTCTTGAGCATATCGAATACCACCTCGGGATATGTAGCCCACTGCTCTATCGCATCAGACGGGACGCGGCTATCGTAGCGAATCATCTCAATGTCGCGGGAGAAATCGGTGAGAATCTCCCGCGTCATGGGCGTCATACGGTCTTTGTCAAAGCTTTCCTTTAAGGAATATGCGAGAATCGGAAACGCCTTGTTTTCCGCAGCTACAATTACGAATCCTCCGGAGGGAGAATTAAACACATAGAAAGGAGTGAAGAGCCTCTGAGTCGTAAGATCCTTGCCATTATAGACATAAGTGACCGGAGGAGTGACATAGTTGCGAGACTCATTGAAGAATTTCTGAGCCATAGACTTTGCTTCCTTCTGGCCGACGGTCTCCGCATGCAACAGATGGCCGCCTGCGGGCATCAGCCCGAAGACAGCCATCGTCAATATTATCTTCTTTATCGGTCTCATACCTATATAACGCCTGAACAGTCGCAATAGTGCATACGAACCACAAAAGAAATCAGGAAGGAATCACTGCTCGGCGGAAAGAATCTCAGATTCTCCAACCTCGGCGGCATCCTTCTGAA
>JAIDSM010000253.1 GCA_029061225.1 Muribaculaceae bacterium | reverse complement strand
TGGATTAATGGTAATTAATCGGGTTGCGTTATTATTTACCAAGAAAAACCATTATTCATCCTGCATTTTGGGGGGGGGGGGGCCCCCCCCCCCCCCCCCGCTAAGGTATCATTATCTTAAGACTCGAGACTTAAGACTCATTCTGCGGGTGCGAAGAGCTTGTTGAAGTCTTCCACGCTGACGTTTTTCTCGTCGAGTGTTACGGCGTCCTTGATGGTGCCGTAGAGCTTGCTTTCGAAAGCCTGCTGGCGAACCTGGTCGCCCTGCTTGCCTGCGATGATCTCATTGGCGTACTTCTCGAGGATATCTTCGGGCACGTTGGGCATGCCGTACTGTGCGAACTGGTTGCGGGCGATAGCCTTGGCGAGTTCGACCACGTCTTCCTTCTCGAGTTTCACTTCAAGAGCCTCGGCGATCTTGTCGCTGACGAGCTGCCATACGAGCTGCGGGCGAGCCTTTGCGTATTCCTCGTCGATGTTCTCGTCGTTGAGTGTCTCGTTGGCCTGCTTGAGATAGTCCTTAAGCACAGCGTCGGGAAGTGTGATTTCGCCTACAGCCTTGAGGATAGCGTCCTTGACGTCGATCGTGAAGCGGAAGTCGCTGTCGTTGCTCAGCTGAGCCTCGATCATCTCCTTTACGCTCTTTCTGTACTCCTCCTCGTCCTTTACATTGTCCTTTCCGAAGAGCTGGTCGTAGAATTCCTGACCGAGTTCGGCGGGACGGAGCACGATGGCGTCTTTCACTTCAAACTGGAAGTCGCCCTTGTGGTTCTCTACGTCGGCCTTGTCGATGCCGAGCATGGAGGAAAGTTCCACTACGTTGCCGTCGGCGGCTGCCCAAGGATTGAAGTTGAACTTGTCGCCAACCTTCTTGCCTACGAAGAGGGCCTTCTGGTCTTCGCTCTTGAAGTGCTCGGGACCAACGATGCCGTTTTCAACAACGACGCCGCCTTCCTTTACAGTGCCGTCTTCGTTAAGCTCAGTGATGATGCCCTTCACTACGGCGTTGCTCTCTACGGTGTCGCCGGATTCCTGCTTGCCGAAGCGGCGACGGAGGTTCTGGTCCTGTGTAGTCACCATCTCGTCTGTCACCTCGATGTTGTAGTAGGGTACGGTCATTTCCTTGCTTACCGGATTAGCGATCTCGGGAGCGAGGCCGACACGGAACTTGAAAGTGAAGTCATCGTTCTTTATGTCGAAGCTCTCGCTTGCTTCGGGCACCGGATTGCCAAGCACGCGGAGGTTGTTGTCCTTTATATAATTGTAGAGGGCTTCGGAAGTAGCCTTGTTCACTTCGTCGTATTTCACGGCCTCTCCATATTTCTTCTGGATGAGGCTCATAGGAGTCTTTCCGGGGCGGAAACCGGGTTCGGGACGGTTTTTCGCGATATTCTTAAGGGCTTTCTTTACGCCTTCTGCATAGTCTGCAGCGGCGAGCTCAACGGTCACGAGACCGTTTACGTCGTCGATTTTTTCAAACGTTACGTTCATTTCAGTATTTATGTTTATTTCTATATTTTTCGTTATCCGTACTATTCAATAACAATAACCGTGCCAACTTTTTCGCAGCCGACAAGGGCGTTTTTTTGATAGTTTTGGGTTTATTCTGCAAAATTAACAAAAATTTCCGAGATGGCAAAATGTTTTGTATTCTCATCAGAATCTCACGCTGTGTCTGAGGATGTCTTTGGCTTTGTTGATGAAGCGTCTGGTCTTTTCCTTCCGGCTGTAGGCGGGAGGCTCGGGAAGCGATCCGTTGCCTACGCGGGTGTCGAGTTCCATGCCGAGACGCCGCGAGTCGTGGTCGATAGCCTCAACCCTCGCTATAAGGTCGGAGATGATGGAGTCTCGCGGCACTCTCTCCGATTCGAATATCAGCATGGCGTCCTGGATGGCCAGCTCCTGATTCTTCTCCTTGCGGCGCGCGTCCTTGACTGTGAGGTATTCGCGGTCGGTTATGGTTAGGTCGAAGTAGGTGCTGATGTATAGTATAGGGTCTTCATAGTGTTTAAACCTGAACATATCGTGGCCCCTTCCCATCGACTCGATGCTGCATGAGAGGCGGTCGAGGTTCTGGGGTTTTACCGAGAATGTGTCGGTATCTGAAAATCGGTAGTCCATCACGAGACGTTCAAACTCGGTGTCTCTCCAGAGAGGTCCCGCAAGCCGAGGGGTCCATTTGCGTCGTGTGGAGTCGGCAAGTACGTTTACCGTCACGTTGACTCCTGCCGAGTCCTTTCTCCAGATTTCGGTGGGAGAGTACTTACCCATGACGGTATCTGATCCGAGACGGGTGCCTCCTAAGAGGGCAGGGAAGTTGACGCGTCGGGGAAGGGAAACCCAATCTGACCATGAGAAGTGATGGTTAGCTCGGTCGGAGACACTGTCGTGTCCCCATGCGTCTGTCCATTTATAGTAAGACTTCGCCTTCAGTAGACGTGGATCGGTCCAGCCCTGATATTTCTTCTCCTTTCCGGTCGGAATCATGAAATCGACCCATTTCTCGCGGTAGAGCATCAGGGTATCAGAAGAAGATGACATAGTCGATATCTCACGTATATATCCGGTCAGGTGGAGGATAGGCCGGTGCTTGGTGCTGACTTTTAGCTCAGGCAGCTCATAGGGTATGGGCTCGAGAGGCGCGTTAGGCTCAGCTACGACAGCGACGGCGGTGGCAGCTCCAGTTAAGACAGGAAGCAATGTTTTTCGCAATATGTGGAATCGGCTCGTTTTCATACGGCAAAATTATCAAAACTTTGCATATGTTGCAATTTCAGTGTTGTTCTTTTGAGGATTCTTGAATAAAATTAACTAAATTTAATCTTAGTTGTTTAGCTTCTAAGCTGTCAGTTATCAGCTATCAGCTGTCAGTTGTGAGCTATCAGTTGTAAGCTGATCGCTGAAAGCTGAAAGCTGATCGCTGTTAAGACTAAAAACCATGGAAATAAGAAAACAGAATCTGACAAGATACATAACACCGCTTCGCGAGGGAGGTTCCCTTCCCGCTCTGGCGGAGGCTGACGACGGCTTTAAGTACGTCGTGAAGTTTCGCGGGTCAGGCCATCGCGAGAAGGCTCTCATCGCCGATTTCCTTGGAGGCGAGATAGCGCGGGCTATCGGCCTGCGAGTGCCGGAGCAGGTTTTCCTCAACCTCGACGAGTATTTCGGCCAGGCTGAAGGAGATGAGGAGATACAGGACCTGCTGAAATGGAGCCAAGGCCTTAACCTCGGCGTGCATTACCTTCAGGGAGCAATGACGCTCGACCCTTACGCCAACCCTGTGGACGAGGCCACCGCATCGCGGATAGTCTGGCTTGACATGTTCATAACCAACGTGGACCGCACCGTCAAGAACACCAACATGCTCATTTGGAACAGAGAACTATGGCTGATCGACCACGGTGCTTCCTTCTACTTCCATCATAGCTGGAGCGACTGGGAGAAGAGCGCGATGACGCAGTTTCCCTATATCAAGGATCATGCCCTGCTTCATAAGGCCACGCGTATGAGGGAGGTAGACCGCGAGATACGCTCGCGTCTGACAGAGGCTAAGCTTGATGAGATTGTTGACGCGCTTCCTGATGAATGGTTGAATTGGGACGATACTTCGGCTGCCGCATCGAGTATATTCAACACTGAGAATGCTGACAGTGTCGACAATGCAGATGACTTGATCAATGAGAGGAGAGAGGTATACAGGAAGTTTCTCCATAAGAGACTTCGGGATATGGACATAGTAAAGGCTGTGGAAGATGCAAGAGCAAAACAAATATGAGTATGCCGTTTTGCGGTATGTCCCGCGGGTAGAACGGGAGGAGTTCATAAACGTTGGTCTTGCGATGATGTGCAAGCGTCAGCGATGGATCAAGGTGAGCATCCTGCTGCAGTCCTGTAAATTGAAGGCCATCTGTCCTGACGCTGACTGCGAAGCTTTGGAGCGTCAGCTGCAGGCTTTCGTTGACATTGCCGAAGGCAAGAAGGATGCGGGCCCCGTCGCAGGGTATCCGGTAGAGGAGCGATTCCGTTGGATATCTGCGGTCAAGAGCAGCGTCATTCAGACCTCCCGACCTCATCCCGGACTTTGCGACGACCTTGACGCCACCTTTGCGCGTCTTTTCAGTGAACTGGTGGAATAAGGATAAAAAAACGGCCTGACTCTCGCAAGAGCCGGCCGTTTTCCCGTTTTATTATTTTAGTATTTAAGCTTTCTGCTATTCGTCAAACGTCCAACGTCAAACGTTATCTCTTTCTCTCGGCGCGACGAGCTTCCATCTCGGCCTTGTTGGCCTGGTACTGCTTAAGCTGTTCTTTGTCGAGGATTTTCTCCACTTCCTTGTCGAAGTCCTCGCGAAGTTTCTGCATCTCGTCTTTGCTCTTAGCCTTAGACTCGGCTTTCGACTTCTTCATTGCTTCCTTGTTCTGCTCCCTGAGAGCCTGCATCTTGGTCTGCTGGTCTGCCGTGAGTGTGATGCCCTTCATCATGGGGTTCTCGCTGTGGCGTTTGCCCTTACCCATACGGGCGTCTTTCGGACCTTTCATCTTACGGTCGCCCTTGGCCATTTTGCCGTCTTTCATCTTGCGGTCGTGACGTTTGCTATCCTTGCAGCATGCTTTGCCTTCTTTCTTGCACTCCTTCTTGGCTTCAGAACATTCCTTTTTATCTTTGGTGCATTCTTTCTTCTCCTTGCAGCATTCTTTCTGCTGCTCTGCGGTAGTGGTCGTGGACTGTGCGGTTGCGGGTATCGCGATCGCTGCGGCAAGCGCAAGCGTGAGGGTCATAAGAATTTTCTTCATCGTAATTTATCGGTGTTATAGGTTTGTTATTTTCGATTGTTTACGATGGTTTGACCCGACAATCGGCTATGGGTTTAACGCTGATTCCGATATTAGCTTTTTTTAACCAATGAGGGTGTTGAGTTCTACATGCGGCTGTACAGCTCCGGACGCACGGGCCGTGCGTCCCTACCGGATCATTGGTTCAAGAGGATACGGACGAAGGATTCCGGTAGACGCACGTTGTATAGCTTCAGGGCATCGCGGAAGAGGGGCGCGATTTCCTCGTCGGTGAAGCCGGCGATGCCGCATCCGATGCGCGTAACGTAGAAGGTGTTCTGGTCGCAGTTGCTTGCTACCTCGATGAAATCGTCGACATATGGCTTGATAGTCTCAACTCCTCCCTGCATCGTCGGAATCGCGTAGCATTGTCCCTGCATTCCGACACCCTGACCCTCGATGGCGCCGAAACGCCGGCGTGCCACACGTGCGGCTCCTCCTGCATGGTGTCCGGCGAGGTTACTTCCGAAGACGAAGATATCGTCGGGTCCCAGTTCTGTGATATTCTCAGGTGTGAACTTCATTCCACTTATGAAGTTAAGTTTTTCGTCTATACCATAGGGTCGATGGTCGGCGTAGCGACGGCTCATCTGTGCGGGGTCGGACACTCCGGCGAGGTCGTCGGCAATTGAGACGATTACGTCGGCCAATTCAAGATTCTTTTTGTACTTTTCGGGTATGGCATCATAGCCGAGGATCGCACCTATGATGTTCCCGGCTACAGCCCCTGTCGAGTCGCTGTCGCCGTCATGGTTCACTGCACATACCACACAGCGTTCGAAATCATCGATGTATCGCATCACGCTGAAGAGGGCTATCGCTGCCGTCTCCTCCGCTATCCATCCCTCGCCAAGGCGTCTGATGGCTTCGAAATCGTCCGTATCGCTTTCCGCCAGTTTCATAGCTTCTCTCATCAGTTCTTCAAACCGTTTGCCATTGTGATCGGAATGGGTCACGCCGATGGCTATAGGGAGGCATTCCTCCGTGATAGCTCTGAGACGAGAGCGGGTGACGGTATCCTTTTCGAGTATGCATCTGTAGACGAGCAAAGCGACAAATGCGGAAGAGTAGTCGCTCATGGCATGCTTATGAGTGATATTAGCTGCACCAGCTGCAACCCTCGCGACGAAATCCATTATGCATTGTGAATTATGCATTAAGCATTGTTCAGCATGCGCCGCGTAGAAAATACCGATCGGGGCTATGCGCATCACGCCTCCGCAGCCCTTTGACGTGTTCTTGACTTCGTAACCATCCTTAAGCTGGCTGAGTGCGGACAGACATGTGTTGCCCGGCGCGCGGCGAGCCCATAGGTCGCGCACATATGTAAGCCAGGAGTAGGGGAGCGGAAGCTGGAATGCGGTCTGGGTGTCAAACCACGCTAAGTAGGCTTGCTTTATGCTCTTGAGTATCTCTTCGGAGGTAGCTTCAGGATTTGCCTGATATGCGGATAGGATCCCTTCCGCAGTGAAGAGGGTCATCTGGGTGTCGTCGGAGAAACGGGCTACGCCTTTGGAGTCAAGAGCGTAATCGGTTATGCCCGGGTGTCCGTAGCGGGAGAGTATACCGTTTAGTGATGAGAATTCCACCTCATATCCGAGGGCATCTCCTACGGCTCCGCCTAAGAGGGAGCCACGTGCTTTATCTGTAGTTGTCATAAGTTTTTAGTTTTTTTAGCGGTCAGCTATCAGTTGTTTGGTTGGTATGGACGCACGGTTCATGCAATGCGGTTCAAATAACGCATTACTCAAGAATTCGAGTGCCCCAGTGTAGTTAGCGACCTCCGGGCGCGTCCCGCGATGGCAAAAGTAACTATAACCATGCTTTCTTATTTGAACCACATTGCACGGTTCATGCGTCCGCAAGTCGTAAGTTTATTGTCTTTTTCTGAAGGAGGCGAATCGTCGTCGCCGTTTCAGATATCCGAGATCATGTCCGTGGCGATAAGCCTCACGTTCGAAAGATATGTTCATATATGCTTTATGCCAGCTTTTATACTGCCATAGACGGAAAAGCCATTCCAGTACATATATGATGTAGAATGGAATCCAGAGCAGTTCACGCATCTGTGCCGTATGGATACGCTCATGGTTGACTACGAATCGGTCTATCCATGATGTATCGCGAGCGCAGAATATTCCGAATAGATTGAGGCAATATCCCTTGCGCATCCACGGGCATTTTAAGATTATCGGTTTGCCTTTCATAAGTTTTTAAGCTATCAGTGGTTAGCGGTCATCGATCAGCTTTCAGCGGTCAGTGGGGATTGCTGCTTGTTGAGAAGGAAATTCCTGATGGCGAAAAGCGGTACGTTGGTCATCCACTCCTGATGCTCGAATCCTTTCATAGACGTTCTGTAGCCGTGCATTCCGCTTCCTGAATTATCGACGGTAACAAATTGTCTTAGTGATTTGGATCTTACGTTTTCCTCAGCCTTGACTTCCAAAGGCATAATTTCAATTCCGCATTGTACTATGAAGTCTATCTCAAGACTGGAATTGTCTTTCGAAAAATATCCTATCACAGTATCAGGGACTGTCTTTAGCTGCGTGAGCACATAGTTTTCAGTGAATGCTCCCTTGAATTCGGTAAATACTGAGTTCCCGATGAGCATTAGTGATGGAGGCACCTCAGCCATTGCTGCCAACAGACCTACATCGAGTAGAAACAGTTTGAAAGTATCTTTTTCTTCATAAAACTTCAACGGCATAGCAGCCTTGGATACCCTGCAAACTTTATAAATAAGTCCTGCGTTTACGAGCCATTGTATAGCCTGTTCGTATTCGGAGGCACGCGCGCCTTTCTTCAGTGCACCGAATATGAATTTCTTATTCTCACGGGCGAGTTGTGAACTGATTGACTCGAAGACCATTCTTGCCTTCTGGGTATCTTTGGCTGCGTGCTTGGCGATATCCGCATCATATGCGGTAAGTATCGCATTTTGGATTTCCCTTACTGATTTTGGATTTTTATTTTCAATGAAATCAAGCACTGCTTCCGGCATCCCTCCGACAAAATAATACTGTCGTAGAAGGTCGGTAAAGCTTTGGAGCAGACTGTTGAGAGTCTCTTCGGTATCTGTCATACGGAGAAGTTCAGCTTTTGAAGTTTGTCCGGCAGCCTCAAGAAACTCATCGAAAGTCATAGGATAAAGGTGCATTATATCGACTTTCCCTGTCGGGAAGGAGATATCCGCCATATTCATGACACCAAGCAGCGAGCCCGCCGCCGCAACATGAATGTCGGGGGCATCTTCGCAAAAGTATTTTAGCGCCGCTACCACTTCAGGTATTTCCTGAACTTCATCGAAGAAAATAAATGTCTTGCCAGGGCATATATCATGATTGGCTATAGATGATATGCCAAGAAGGAGGCGACTAATATCGGCATCCCCACTCATAAGTGTTTTCAACTGCTCATTTTTATAGCAGTTGATATAGATCATATCATCAAACTCATTCCGGCCAAACTCCTTGAGAATATATGTTTTTCCAACCTGCCGTGCGCCATACATCATAAGTGGTTTGCGTCGACGTGCATCCTTCCATTTCAACAGCTCTTTATAGATATATCTTTTCATATCTGCAAAATTACTAAATAATAATGAGATATGCAAATTTATTACATTTTTATGAGGGAATAAATGTAGAATAATTACATTTTTAAGGGGGAATAAATGTAGATTCATTACATTTTTAAGGGGGTAATTTCCATAAAAGAAAGAAAACT
>JAIDSM010000252.1 GCA_029061225.1 Muribaculaceae bacterium | reverse complement strand
AGTTAAATGTCTTATTAATGCAAAATTAATCCATAACTTTCATATTAAAAAGAAAACCCTGCGCATACCTTCATTTTTGCTGTAAAAAGTAAAAAAAGAGGGGTTATCGCATTGCGTAACCCCTCAAGTGTTAAAAAATATTATTTTTTTATGAGAAAGTGACTTCCAACTTCGGAATCACCGGACCGAAGACACATCTTTCATACTTGGTGGCGAAGATCTCAAAGCACTTGTTGCAATGTATGCATCGTGACTTTAATGCCTCTCCATTTCTTAGTTTAATAAGGAAGTCTGGCTGTGTCAGAAGTGTTCTTGAGAGAGAAACAAAGTCTGTGGTCTCAAGAACTTTATCGATTGCTTCTTCAGTATAGATACCTCCTACAAGCGACAGAGGTAAATTCGGGAATCTATCGCGAAGAAACTTGACGGCATTAAGGTAATAGCATTCCGCCGTGCGGGTCTGCCTCGTAAAATCTGATCCGCTAATCTCTACAAGATTTACACCGCATTCAACCAATGTTTTCACGTAGAATGCCAACAGCCCGAAATCATCGATAGCGTCAGCAGTATTGTGAGCGTTCATCTTGACGTAAATTAGGAATTCAGGCCCACATTCCTCGCGAATCCCTTCTATTATCTCTTTGGGAAGACGAACAAGGTTTTCATCGGTTCCTCCATATTTGTCTGACCTGTGATTGAGATCTCTGTTCACAACTGCTTGAAGCATATACCAGTGAGCAATATGAACCTGGACTCCATCGAAACCGGCACTCTTAGTCCTGACAGCTGCTGCTATAAACCAGTCTCGGATCTGTTCCATTTCTTCGGTAGACAGTTCGTTGAAATCAAATGGTGTAAGTCCTTTCGGTCCTGCCATTGAGATCTGTGCAATAGAAAGAGCTCCGTAGTCATGAATTTTATCCGCTACCCGTTTTATTCCCGATATGAACTCGTCGCTTCCTATAGCTGGTTGGGCTATATCTGCACGGTAATCAAGATTCGGTGCTACGCTCATATGCCCGGTAATTATAGTCCCTACATCTCCGCGTCCAAGAGCGTCATACATCTCTATCTCTGCATCACTTATCGTGCCATCGATATTATCGAGATGGCTGTTAGTTGCGCTCCTGATGAAGCGGTTCTTTGCTGTCTTGCCGTTGATAACAAAGGATGAGAATTTATCGTTTGTCTCCATATCCAATTATTGTAAAAGAAGTTGACGCTCCTGAGCCACAGTGATAGGAGAGGAGTGGCCTGAAAGAAGCACGGTATCTGGTGGCAGGGTGAGGATCTTGTTTATGATAGATTCTTCGAGCTCCCTACGGTTTCCGCCGGGGAAGTGTGTCAGCCCCGGTCCATGCTGATACAGTGTGTCGCCAACAAACGCCACATTCTCTTCCGGTGAATAATATGTCACAGATCCCGGTGTATGACCCGGTGTATGTATCACTTTTAGATAGAATCCTGAGTTGGCCTTGAGCCTGATAATCTCCCCATCATACAGTTCTTCATAGTGAGCCACTGTGATTGGGTGCCCGGAGTTTCCGCTCAAGTTCAGATAAGGATCTGTAAGATACCTTGCGTCTTCGGGATAGATGTAGATTGGAGCCACCAGCCTCTCCCTCAGCAATTCCGCTGCACCCATATGGTCAAAATGCCCATGAGTCAGGAGTATTTTCTCGATTGTCCAACCGTTTTGTCTTATCACATCATATATAAGGC
>JAIDSM010000251.1 GCA_029061225.1 Muribaculaceae bacterium | reverse complement strand
TGCAAAGTTGAGAGGAATAGACTCTTTCCAAACCGACGAGGTCGAGCAAGAAAATAATACTTGCTTCCGGATTCTGCTATTTCTTTAATATATCTGGTTTTATCAATATATATGCTTCCGCTTTCCCTCAGCAATTTGAAATCTTGCTGTCCTATAGGATACTTTATATTTTCCACCATATCTCTGCAGTTTTTCTTATTCATTTGCAAAAATAATGATTTTTTATTGATTATTCAAATCCCAGATACTATTCTTTATTAAATACTTTCCAGTATCCTCCATTGTCCGGACCGATTCGCTGAAGGCGTCCTTCTGATTTAAGAATGGCTATTTGTTTCTGGATAGCCTGAACTGATAGTCATCCACAGGCATTTTGTTTTGTCTACGAAACAAAATAAGGCCAATTTTGTTTCATAGACAAAACAAAATTCGCCATTTTTCGTTTTATAGATAAAACAATCAAGATGATCAGTAAGGAAACTCTTTTGGAAGTGATGCTTGAGAACCGGCAGGAGGTAATGCGTCACAAAGTAATACCCAGAAATATTACTATAGAAGGCTTCGACAGGCAGGTGCTTGTCGGTGTTCGACGTGCCGGTAAGTCTTACATTCTGTATGGACAGATTCAAAAACTTATAGCGTCAGGAAAAACCTGGGACGAGATACTTTATCTAAATTTCGAGGATGAACGTCTGGCTGGTATGGAACTTTCCGATCTGAATTCCATTCTTGAGGTTCATGCAAGAGTGAGCGACAAAAGACCCATGCTCTTTCTTGATGAAATACAGAATGTGGATGGATGGGAAAAATTCGCACGTCGGGTTGCCGACAACAAGTATCATGTGGTAATCACAGGAAGCAATGCAAAGATGCTTTCGACTGATGTTGCTGCCGTATTAGGTGGAAGGTATCTTACAAAGGAGGTTTTTCCATTTTCATTCCGCGAATATCTCGCAATCAACGGCATCGACAGCAAAGACAGGCTTTTGATAGCTACCACCGACCAACGGGCTCTGCTGATGCGCCATTTCGAAGAGTATTTTCAATTCGGAGGATTTCCGGAATGTGCCACCTTGCCTGTAAAGCGTGATTATCTTACAAGTCTTTACCAGAAGATATTCCTTGGAGACATAGCGGCAAGACACCGGATAGAAAATATATTCGCACTTCGGGTACTGTTTAAGAAACTCGCCGAAAGCGTCATGCATCCCCTATCCTTCTCACGAGCCACTAACATTGTGGCGTCTACAGGAGTAAAAATCGGAAAACCGACAGTCATCAATTATTTGGAATACGCCAAAAACGCCTACCTTCTTCTGACTGTCCCCAATATAGCCGATAATCTGACCGGAAGGATTACAAATCCGAAATACTATTTCATTGACAATGGTATAATCTCAATTCTCGCACTCGATATCCGTTCATCTTTACTTGAGAATCTTATCGCGCTTGCCCTCATACGACGCTTTGGAACAAAAGACGCTGTCTATCATTACAATCATGGCATTGAGGTAGACTTCTATATTCCGGAAACAGAAACTGCCATTCAGGTTAGTTACTCAATAGCAGGCTCAGATGAAACATTTGATCGCGAGACAAAGGCACTATTAAAGATCGGAGAGAGGCTGGATGTGAGTCATCGAATTATCGTAACCTATGAAGAAGAATGCATAATCGAAAAGGATGGAGTCTCCATCGAAGTCATACCGGCGTGGAAATTCCTGCTTACTTGGATTTCTCAATCAGGGGGAGAATGACTTGCTCGAAATTATCGCGTGAGATGATGCGGTAGTGGAAATGGACGGAATCGTTGAAGCGGCGGCTGTGATGAGCAACGTAGTTTCCTTCCGCAAACTGATCGGCGAGAGCCTGCCTGTCGATATCTTCATCTGGAAAGTGCAGTCCTTTAGCCATTATTACACTGTCAATAAGATTCCAAGTCTTCATCCAATCTTCTCCCGAAGGTGGATTAATTCCCCGAACACTCTCTACAAATGCAGGAAAGTATATCTCATAAGGTATTATACCGTCTTTGATAAGAGATAGGTTCACACGATAGAAATTTCCCCTGAATCCTGTCTTTTCATATAGAGGTCCATCAAAAGGACCTTCCTCCGCAAGTTCCTGACGTAGGAAGCGACCGGAAGCCGCAGTATCGGCAAGAATATGGCCCGGTCCGAAGAAATCCTGCATGAAGTTCTTATAAACATCCCTGTATTGCGAAGATGGATAATGAGACATTTGGTAATCCAATGCCTCGGCTATCGAATCCGCAACAATCATATCCGATGAACTATCTTCATCATTCGAATTAGATGATTTTGCTCCGCACGCAGTCAAAAGCATTAACATGTAAATAAAAATTATATACCTGTACTTCATATTCTGTACTACTGTCGGAGGACGCACGGCTCGTGCGTCCCTACCATTTATTTGTTAGTAATCGGCTTTCTTTCGAAACAAGAGAAGCCACATAAGCATAACAACGAAAGCATAGGCTGCGAATATGCTCCAGGGATATATCCACTCGCCCATAAAGAGACGCATCGGTATGCCCGATCCGAAAATATCAATCATCTGCCAATGACACCATCTGTTGACGACCGAGCCGGCGACGATTGTACCGAATGTAGCTCCGATTCCGTTGCTCATGAACATCATAAGGCCTTGAGCAAACCCTTTCATATTAGCTGGAGCGACCTGTTGGATATACAGATGTCCGGCTATCGTAATGAAATTGAAAGCTATGCCGTAAACGAGCATAGAGCCAACGAGAAGCAATAGCCCGTCTCCGGGATTGCCCACGCCAAGCATCAGAAACCTTAATGCCCACGCAAGCAGCCCGATAGCATAGACATACCTGATTCCTTTCCATTTTAGAGAGATACCTACAAGCAATATACAAGCAGCCTCCGATATCTGTGAAAGGGAGAAAAGCATGGTTGCGTTGCCCGACGCAAAAGAATCCGCATATTCTCCGATACCGCTGAAATGCGTTATAAATGGAGTCACGAATCCATTGGATATCTGAAGGCATACACCCGACATAATCACAAATAAGAGAAACACTGCTATTTCCCGGCGAGTTAACATCTGCTTTAATGATTCCTTTAAGGAGATACGGGTGGCGGTGGGATTTGGAGTTGAATC
This sequence comes from Muribaculaceae bacterium, assembly GCA_029061225.1. Taxonomy (GTDB): domain Bacteria; phylum Bacteroidota; class Bacteroidia; order Bacteroidales; family Muribaculaceae; genus Lepagella. Next base: position 145 of record JAIDSM010000251.1, on the reverse strand, counting down.
TGCAGATCCTTTCAGCAAGGGTAATGAAAACGAATAAATGGCCGTCAACACTCCCATTATACCGCTACACAACAGCTGCATGGCGTTATACTGAAACTGTCACTTAAACACATCTGACGCTGCCGACGAATAGCCTTGTGTAGAG
>JAIDSM010000250.1 GCA_029061225.1 Muribaculaceae bacterium | reverse complement strand
ACCTGGGACCTCATTGCCGACACCGCGGGAGCATTCCTTGTATGCGGCGCCGTATGCCTTTATAAAAAAAGGGTTAAGAGTTAAGAGTTAAGGGTTAAGGGTTAAGGGTTTTACGACGACAACGACGACAACGATGACAACGATGACAACGACAATCCTCGAAATCTGCGCAGCCGATATCGACAGCGTCCACGCGGCAGCCCGCGGAGGCGCCGACCGGGTGGAGCTATGCTGCGCTTTGAGCGAAGGGGGACTCTCACCCTCTGTCGGCATGATCGAGGAAGCGCTGATGGTGTCCGACATCAAGGTAAACGTTCTTATCCGTCCCCGCACGTAGGGACGCACGGCTCGTGCGTCAGCCGGAGTTGACGATATCCATACAGGGCGACCGCCTCGCCTCCCTCTTACGAATGATCAATGATTAATTATTAATGATGAATTTTAAAGGTCGCCTACACGTAGGAAGGCTAATTTTAAGATATGAACGAAATGGACAAGGAAGAGATAATAGTGAAGGGAGTCGCGGCGCGGACCGGACTCCATGAGAAATATGTGGCGGCCGTCATAAAGCTGCTCGATGAGGGGGCGACAGTACCCTTTATAAGCCGATACCGTAAGGAACTGACGGGAAGCATGGACGAGGTGGCCGTGCGTGCTGTAGAGTCAGCTCTGAAGAGCCAACGTGAGCTTGAAGCCAGACGCGAATTCGTGCGGGAGGCAATCGCAAACGCAGGGGCTCTCGACACCAAGACTGCCGAAGCTGTCGAAAAGGCATCGACAATGACAGAACTCGAAGATGTCTACGCCCCCTACAAACCGAAGAAGCGTACCCGCGCCACCATTGCACGTGAGAAGGGACTGGAACCACTCGCCACCCTCATCATGACAGGCAGACCTGAGGACCTGGCCGATGTGGCGAGGAAGTATGTGGGTAAGAATGGTGTCCAGGACACAGCCGAGGCACTCGCCGGAGCCTCCGACATCATCGCCGAGATGGCTTCGGAGTCACCGCGTCTGCGCAACATCACACGAAATCATTACCAGCGTGCGGCTTCCATCGCCACTACCGTAGCCAAGGGAAAGGACGAGGAACTGCAGGGCTCTCCTTTCGCCCAATACGCCGACTTCAGCCAGAGCGTCCGCCGGATGCCTTCCCATCAGTATCTCGCCCTCCGCAGGGCGGAATCGGAGGGTCTCATAAAGGTGAAATATGAGATTCCTGAGAAGGGAGCGGAACTGACCGACCGGCTAATCGACAACTTCGGCCCCCGATATGCCTCCAAGGAGTGCGCCCGTCTGCTTGACGCGGCTGTTGAGGATGCCTCCAAACGTCTGTTGCGTCCCTCCGTCGAGACGGAGGTGTCGGCTTCGCTCAAAGAGGAGGCCGACAGAGTGGCGATCGACATTTTCGCCGGAAACCTCCGCCAGCTGCTGCTCGGCGCTCCCCTGAAAGGACACCGCATACTCGCCATCGACCCGGGCTACAGGACAGGGTGCAAGGTCGTGGCCCTTGACGCGCAGGGAAATCTCCTCGATGATTCGGTGATATACCCTGTGCCTCCGCGCAATGACTTCGCAGGAGCCCACCGCACTATCGAGACGCTGATCAAAAAGCACAGACTCGACACCGTGGCAATAGGCAACGGCACGGCATCGCGCGAGACGGAGAAATTCGTGAAGGGAAGCGGTCTCGTGCCCGAGAAGGCTGTCTACGTGGTGAGCGAGAACGGGGCATCGGTCTATTCCGCATCCGACGTGGCACGCAAGGAGTTTCCCGACAAGGACGTGACGGTGCGCGGAGCCGTATCAATAGGCCGCCGTCTGATAGATCCGCTTGCCGAACTGGTGAAGATCGACCCGAAGTCGATCGGCGTCGGGCAGTATCAGCACGACGTGGATCAGACCAAACTCAAGGACATGCTCGACTATACGGTGATGAGCTGCGTGAACGCCGTTGGAGTTGACGTAAACACAGCCAGCGAGCAGTTGCTCTCCTACGTCTCGGGCATCGGGCCCGCGTTGGCGAAGAACATCGTGGCATACCGCGCCGCAAACGGAGATTTCCGTACCCGTAAGGAATTGAAGAAGGTGCCCCGACTCGGTGACAAGGCATTCGAACTCAGTGCCGGATTCCTCCGCATCCCGGGTGGCGACGAACCTCTCGACAACACCGGTATCCATCCCGAGAGCTACGGTCTTGTGAAGGAGATGGCGAAGAGCATCGGCAGGGATGTCTCCGAACTCCCAGCAAAAGGAGATCTGCTCGACAGCATCGACGTGAAGGGACTGGCTGCCCGAGGAGTAGGCGGACTCGAGACGATGACCGACATTATCACCGAGCTGAAGAAACCGGGACGTGATCCGCGCACCGACGACGACAATGAGGCGTTCACTCCGGGAGTGGAGGATTTCGACAGCCTGACTGAGGGGATGGTGCTTCCGGGCATCGTCAACAACATCACGGCCTTCGGAGCCTTCGTCGATTTAGGTATAAAAGAAAACGGCCTCCTCCATATCTCTAAGATATCGAAGAGGCGCATATCATCGGTAGGAGAGGTCCTGAAGCTCGGCCAGCGCATCGAGGTGAAGGTCATCGACATCGACCGCCCCCGCAAGCGCATCTCACTCGAGCTTATGCATTAAGAAGAAGCTTTGCCAGGGTTTGGACTCCCTTGGTGGCCGGCTCGGGGATGACCGTCAGGTTGGGAATATCGGGCGTGGAGGCCGGGTTGGGGTCGATGTAGTAGATCGGAACACCCGGCCTTACGTAGTAGATCAGGCCTGCGGCGGGATATACGGCCAGACTCGTGCCTATGACGCAGAAGATGTCGGCCTCATGAGCTAATTCGGCGGCCTTCTCGATATTCGGCACAGCCTCCTGGAAGAAGACTATATGCGGACGCATCGGGTCGCCGTTGGCGCCACGTGTAGCCGGGGTTGTATCGAGATTGTCCGGAGTCAGGGTCTCCACGTATTCAGGGTGGGTGATGGAGCGTATCTTCATCAGCTCGCCATGGAGGTGGAGGATATTCTTAGATCCGGCACGCTCATGAAGGTCGTCGACGTTCTGCGTGATGATGTAGACGTCATAGTCCTTCTCCAGCTCCACAAGCGCGCAGTGTGCGGCGTTCGGCTCAGCCTTCAGAAGGTCGTGGCGACGCTGGTTGTAGAACCGGTGCACGAGCTCCGGATTACGGCGGAAACCGTCGGCCGACGCCACGTCCATCACGGGATAGTTTTCCCAGAGGCCTCCCGCGTCGCGGAAGGTCTTTATGCCCGACTCGGCGCTTATGCCCGCGCCGGTACTGATCACCAATTTCTTCTTTCCCATATCACTTTTCTCTCATGAAAATCTGGATCGGGGTGCCGTGGAAGTCCCACTTAGCACGGATCTTGTTCTCGAGGAAGCGGCGGTACGGCTCCTTGACCCACTGCGGAAGGTTGCAGAAGAAGACAAACGTCGGGATGATGGAGTCCTTGAGCATCGTGACGTATTTTATCTTCACAAACTTTCCCTTGTTGCTTGGCGGCGGCGTGACGGCGATCTCCTCCAGCATGTAGGTGTTGAGCTGAGAGGTCGGGATCACGCGGCGCCGGTTCTCATACACCTTCACGGCGGTCTCCAGAACGTTGAATATACGCTGTTTCGTCAGTGCGGACGCAAAGATGATGGGGAAGTCGGTGAAAGGCGCGAATTTGCCGCGTATGGCGGCCTCATAACGCTTCTGCGCCTCAAGACTGCGGTCTTCGACGAGATCCCACTTGTTGACGCACACGACAAGACCCTTCTTGTTCTTCTGGATAAGGGAGAAGATATTGCCGTCCTGTCCCTCGATGCCGCGGGTGGCGTCGATCATAAGGATACAGACGTCGGAGGCCTCGATGGCGCGGATAGAGCGAATCACCGAATAGTATTCGATGTCTTCGTTGACCTTCTGTTTCTTTCTGATTCCGGCCGTGTCGACGAGATAGAAGTCGAAACCGAACTTATTGTAACGATGGTATATCGAGTCGCGGGTGGTGCCTGCGATGTCGGTCACGATATGACGCTCCTCGCCGATGAAGGCGTTGATGAGCGACGACTTACCGGCGTTCGGACGCCCAACGATGGCGAACTTGGCGATATTCTCCTCCGTATCCTCCTTGTCGGGAGTGTCGGGGAAGTCCTTGATCACCTCGTCGAGAAGGTCGCCCGTACCGGCTCCGTTGGCCGCAGATACCTCTATAGGGTCTCCCAGGCCGAGGGAATAGAATTCGGCCACATTGTATCTTGAATCGCCCTTGTCCTCCTTGTTGGCCACGAGGATGACGGGCTTCTTGCTGCGGCGCAGGATGGCGGCGACCTTGTCGTCAAGGTCGGTCACGCCTACTGATGAATCCACCACGAAGAGGATCACGTCGGCCTCCTCGATGGCGATATGCACCTGCTTGTTGATCTCCTCCTCGAAGACATCGTCGGAGTTGACTACCCAGCCGCCGGTGTCGACGATCGAGAATTCCTGGCCGTCCCAGTCTACCTTACCATACTGCCGGTCGCGCGTGGTGCCGGAAGTGTCGTCTACTATGGCGGCCCGTGTCTGCGTCAAACGGTTGAAGAGCGTGGACTTACCCACGTTCGGCCGCCCTACTATAGCTACTAATCTGCTCATGTTTTTAAAATTTATTCGATGTATCCGAACTGGCGGAGCTTGTTCTCGCGGTTGCGCCAGTCCTTCTCAACCTTCACGAAAAGCTCGAGATATACCTTCTTGTCGAAGAATTTCTCAATGTCCTGACGGGCGGCGATGCCGACCTTCTTGATTTTCTCGCCACCCTTGCCGATGATGATGCCTTTCTGTGTGTCACGCTCCACGTAGATCACGGCCATGATGTGGATGGAGTTTTCCTTTTCCTCGAATTTCTCCACAAGCACTTCGGCCGAGTAGGGAATCTCCTTGTCGTAGTTGAGAAGGAGTTTCTCGCGGATTATCTCGGTGACGAAGAATCGCATGGGCTTGTCGGTCAGCGCGTCCTTTCCGAAGAAGGGAGGCGACGGCGGAAGAAGCTCGATGATGCGGGCCTTGAGGTTTTCCACATTGAAGTTCTGCATGGCGCTTACAGGGAAAATCTCGGCGTTGGGAAGCCGCTTCTTCCATGCGTCAACGAGAGCTTCGAGTTCCTCATTGTTCTTGAGGAGATCCACCTTGTTGATGACGAGAAGGACAGGGACAGTCTCCTTTGCCACGCGGTCAAGGAAGTCCTTGTGTTTCTCAGGGTCTTCCACCACGTCGGTGACGTAGAGGAGGATGTCGGCGTCGGTCAGCGCGCCTTCCGAGAACTCAAGCATCGACTCCTGAAGCTTATACTTGGGCTTCAGCACACCCGGGGTGTCGCTGAAGACGATCTGGTATTCCGGAGTGTTTACGATGCCGGTGATGCGGTGGCGTGTGGTCTGTGCCTTTGAGGTGATGATGGATATGCGCTCGCCTACGAGATCGTTCATCAGGGTTGACTTGCCCACGTTAGGATTGCCGACGATGTTTACGAATCCTGCGCGGTGAGGGCCGTTGTATTCGGGTGCTGAGACAGGAGCGTTCTCCGCCTCGGTGTTGATTTTGATTTCTTCCATAATATTATATTTGTGTTTTTCAGTTGTTTTTTAACTTTTAATTATGAATCAAAGCGGCTTGTCCGCATTCTTAAGACTTAAGACTCAAGGCTTCCTGTTCAAAACTCCGTGAAGGAGAATGGCAGGAGACTGGAGACAGAGGGAAAGATGTAGATGCCTTCCGCTCCAAAGAGTATCACCTCTATAGGCCCGTAGAGATGCTCATATTCAAGAAGCGCCTGCCGGCATGCTCCGCAGGGAGAGATGGGCTGCGTCTGGAAGGGAGCCTTGTCTTCCTCTCCTTTCGGAAAGTCGCCTACATTGCGGGCTGCAATGGCGATCTTCTTCATCGCCATTCCGGGATTGAGGGCCGAGGCCTGCCAGCAGGCATTGCGTTCGGCACAGATGCCCGACGGATAGGCGGCATTCTCCTGATTGGAGCCGCTGACGATGCTGCCGTCAGCCATCCGGATGGCCGCTCCGACATGGAAGCGGGAATACGGTGCGTAGCTGCGGTAGGTCATCTCCTTGGCTCTGGAGATCAGTTCCCGGTCTTCGGCGGATAGTTCCTCCGGCCCGACTGCCTTGTATGTTATCTCTATCTTCTTTTCCTTCATGGTACGAACATTTATATGATCACGCGGTCCCGTTGGTAGGGACGCACGGTTCGTGCGTCCGCGTTTCGTCCGAGAGTGCGTCTTGTAGTAGGTAGTCTCCAATGCCTCAAATCTTAAGACTGAAGACTCAAGACTGAAGACTAATCTATAATATTAACAAATTTTTTGCAAATAGGTAAGGTTAACAATTGCAAAAATGAAAAAAAACTATTACCTTTGCAGTGTGAAACGTTCGACGTCGTACGTTTTACGTTGTACGTTTTACGTTTTTAGGAGTACTTAAGACTTAGGACTCAAGACTTAAGACTTCCAACCGCCTCTGTAGTTCAACGGATAGAATAGAAGTTTCCTAAACTTTAGATAGGGGTTCGATTCCCCTCGGAGGTACCAGAATCAATAGAGAATTTTAATTAAGAATTGTTATGCTGAATGTCTATGAAGTTGCTGCTTATGTTTCCCATAGATATCGTAAGATTTTTGGGCATGCTCTGGATGAAATGAAACTTCATAAGTTGCTTTATTTCGCTCAGAGGGAATCTCTATTGATGTTTGGCACACCTCTTTTCCCTGAAAAATTCGAAGCATGGAAATATGGTCCGGTAATGCGATGCCTGAGAGGTCGTAGCTGGGATACGGAAATGGATCCGATTACCTTATATCCTGAATTGCCAGCCTATATTCCAGTATTTAATAGGATTTTTGAACTCTATGCGCATAAAAGTTCATGGACTTTGAGTAGCGTATCTCATGGGGAAACCTGCTGGCAAAAGGCTAAAAGCAAGGAGCGGGACTCACAGCCCATAGAAATAGAAACGGAAGATATTCGTCAGGATGCCGAGATCATCAGATTACGACGTATGATTTTCAATTGATAGAGGAGTTATGCGCATAACCTCATCACAACTCGCAAATCTTAACTCCTTTGACTGCATAAGGTTTTCAAAGGATGATGATTTTCTTCGTCTGGTAGAGGATTTCAAAAATCCAAGAAATGAAAATCTTGTAGACTATATTCAGGGAGATGCGTCTAATGACGATGCTTCCGGTAGAACAGCGTGTTATTTGGTGGTAGATAAGGACCGCGAGATAGTGTGTTATTTTGCTCTAAGATCAGGTTTACTTTATAGTGAGTTTGAGGAATTAAGGCTCTATGAACGGCACAAGAAACTGAAAAAGTATCTTCAAGAATTAACGGAAAGGGAAAAAACAGATCAGGCTGAGACCATCATCAAAGATCTCTCGAAAAAACTCAAGGAGTCAAAAGAACAGATAATCAAAAGGCTTGGTCGTTTTGACAATCTTCCTCTTCATAAACAGGTCGCTACCTCATATCCTGCAATTGAGTTAAGTCATTTTTGCGTCAACGAAGCATATCGCTATAAATGGGCAGCGATGGGATTCGGTGATAAAAATAGAATAGGACTTACCGTATTTTGGCATTTCGTCATTGGAAAAGTATTGGATATAAGCGAATTGCTGGGAAGTGAATATCTCTATCTTTTTGCAGCGGATGCCACGGTAGACAGATACCTTGTCAATCATTATAAGAGCTTTATGGGTTTCAGAGAAGATTTAGATGTACTTGCCATTCAACCGATTTACGATTTTAGATGCACATTTCTTTGCAATACAATAAATGCAATGGCTGAGGGAAGAGCTGATTTCTTTGAAACCTTTAATGATGACAGCAATTTAGCTTAACCATCTCTTTAAAAATAGTAAACAATCAACAAGATACCAAACGATGAAGAATACGAATAAAATGACGAAAGCATTTATGATGTTTCTGCTGGCTGTGCTGACGGTCAGCTGCGGCTTGGCATATGCCAACGCTTCCGAAGCCAACGACACCCCGACAGCCGCCACATCCGGAGTCACGAAAGATATTGCCACGCTTTGTGCTACCCTGGACAAAGCCGCCGAAAGCTTGAAGAATGAGCCTACGGATATCAGCCGGCTCGGCGAATCAATCGAATCGAACATCAAGGATCTCGACCTCAAGCAGAAACTGACTCCGGCCGACAAGGCTCTCCTGAAGAAGACCATGCGCAATTTCATGGTTGTGGTGGTCAGCTCACAGATGGAGCAGAATCCTCAGATGGCACAGATGTTCGGCTCACTTTCCGCCGACCAGAAGAAAGAGGTCATAGACATGGCCATGAATATGGCCGCTAAGGAAATCGACAGCAAGATAGACGCCTGCGAGACCCTCGAGGACTTCTCCAAGATATCTATCTGATTCGGCAGGAGATGCCGCAATTCGATAGTTGTATTCCTAAAAAGTGGTAAAATTACCGGTTTTTAGGAATACATTTCTATAATAACGGTTTCTAAAATCGAATTGCGGCTAAAAGTGGGGTAAAAAGTCCACTTTCAGCCGCAACTCATTTCCAGTGAATGAGAAAAGAGGATATGCTCATGGACATATCCTCTTTTTTTCTCAACAGTATTTTTATGATTTACTGGGGACGGCCGGCAGCCCAGTCGGGGGTCTGCTCTACGCCGAAGCCTGCGTTGATCTCATCTTCGGGTATGGGGAAGATGACGTTGCTCAGATCCACGTCCTTGAATGTGAAATCGATGTTGGGAGCGTTGAATGCATAAGCGTTGCCCTTCACGCCCCAGCGGCGGATGTCGAAAAGACGGTGACCTTCCTGGAAGAGCTCACGTGCGCTTTCGTCGCGGAGGAATGAGAGCAGCTCGTCTTTAGTAGCGGGCAGATCCTCTGCTGTCTTAATGTCGAGATTACGCTTTGCCACTACGAGAAGTGCTGCCTTGGCCGCTTCAAGATCGGGAGTAGCCTTGCGAAGGTTGGACTCTGCCTGAATGAGGAACATCTCGGGAGCGTTGATCAGGTAGTTGGTGGCATATGCGGGGTTGCCCATACCGAAGCAGGCGAATTTGCCGCCTCCAAACTCAGGCACCTCGGGAGTTGTGCCTGCTGCGAACACCATGATGGAGTTACGCACGTCATTCTCACCAAGTTTGGAGAGGAGCCATGGACTCGGACTGTAGTCATAGGTAGAGAATAGAGTTCCACATGAATTTGCGCTCCAGTTGTCCTGTGTGGTTATCGCCAGAGCAAACATGGATTCTGTGTTGCTTGATCCATAGTTGTATAGGGCTTTATATCCTTCGGGAGTATAGGTCAGGGTTTTTATACCAGATTCGTCGATAGCCTTCTGCGCGTAAGAGATCGCTTCGTCATAGTTCTCGAGATAGAGGTTGATGCGGGCGGCGAGGCCATACGCGGCAGCGAGGTTGAAGTAGAAGAGGCTTCCGCGGTCGCCGTTGGCCTCGAAGAGGCTGATGGCGTTCTTGATATCACCGAGCATAGCGGCATACGTTTCGCCTACGGTGCTTCTCTTGACTTCGGAGAATGCTTCTATGGGTTCGTCTACTACTACCAATCCGAGATTATTGCTGAAGTCTTTGCCGTCTACCTTCACCTGATGGCAGAATACGTTTGCCATTACGAAATCCGAGTATGCGCGGAGCGCGTAGGCCTCTGCCATATAGATGTTGAGTTCCTGCAGTTCCTCCCCGGAGAGGGATTCCTGAAGAGACTTGGAGGCCTTGATGACGCGGGCGGAGTTGTCTACCACCTTGTAGCCATATTCCCAGATATAGGCGGAGCTGAGGCCTGTAGTCTGATAGGTAAACTGATAGATGTCGTTCTGGTGTCCGGTCTGGCCGTTCCAGTATACGATGTCGGAAGCGAGGTCACCGATTACGGTACCGTAGTTTCCTGCGAAATAGTACCGGAAGAATTGATAGTATGTTCCGTTGAGGGCATTGCCGACGTTGGCCACGCTGTTGAGAGCGGTATTGACATCGACACCGTTGGACATTTCGGTCTTCAGGAACTCAGTGCCGCAGCTGCTGAGAGAGCCGGCGATCAGGAGTGTGCCTAATGATTTCAATATGATATTTTTCATTTCCGTTATAGTCTATAAAAAGTTATGATGTCTTATCAGAATACGACCTGTACGCCTCCTGAGAACGAGAACACAGCAGGATACTGCCATGCGATCACACCTGACGAATAAGTCTCAGGATTGTAGCCGATGAAATCGCTTGCGGTCCAGGTATGCACATTGTCCATGTTGATGTAGAAGCGTACCTTGTCCATAAATGCCTTTCTTGTCACCTTCTGAGGCAGTGTATAGCCTACAGTGATGTTGCTCAGGCGAAGGAAGTTGCCGCTCATGAGGAAGCGCGAAGAGTGCTGTGAGGAACTGTAGTTGGGGTCGCCGTAGATATACTGCGGATATTTTGCACCCTTGTTTTCCGGAGTCCATGAATCTGTGGCCACACACTCGAGCGGAGTTCTGAAAGACATACCCCAGCCGGTGAAGTTATGGCCTGAGTCATAGACTTTACCACCTGTTCGGTAGTTGAATGTCAGCGAAACATCAAAGCCATATCCGTCGGCATTCAGTCCGAAAGCGCCTACAAACTTCGGTTCTGCGCTGCCCACATATCTCTTGGCTGCTGACTGCCAGCTGTCGGTGGTCTCGTCTCCTTCTTCGTTGAGATAATAGAGTGCCTTACCGGTCTCTGCGTCAACGCCTGCGTATTCCTTCATCTTGAACTGACGGTAGGGGCGCCCTTCTTCTATGATAGTATAGGCATTTTCAATGCTGCCGTTGGCAAGCTTGATGACCTTGTTGCGGTTGAATGTAAGGTTACCGAAGAGGCTTACGCTCATGTCCTTGTTTGCGAATACCACACCTCGTAGACCGAGCTCCACGCCACGGTTGCGGATCTTACCTATGTTCTGCCAGGTGACGTCCATACCGGTAGTAAATGAGAGCGGTACCTGATAGAGAGCGTCTGAAGTGTCCTCGTTATAGTAGTCGAATGTCACGTTGAGTCTGTTCCATAGATTGAGGTCGAAACCGACGTCAAACTTCTTTGAAGTCTCCCATGTGAGGTCGGGGTTTTCAATTCCTGCAGGTACCATACCCGGTGTCTGGTTGTAGTTATAGCCTGCCTCATAGAAGCCTCTCGCCGCATACAGAGAAGGAAGCGACTGGTTGCCGACCGTACCGTAGGTGATGCGGATGTCTGCGTTCTTTATGACATTCTGGTCTTTCATGAACGCTTCCTGACCGAGACGCCACTTTGCGCCCAAAGACCAGAAGTTGCCCCAGCGTTTGTTGCGTCCGAATACTGAGCTTCCGTCGCGGCGGAATGATGCCGACAGATAGTAGCGGCTGTCGTATGAATAGTTAGCGCTTCCGAAGTAGGATGCGAGGCGAGAAGAGGACTCATAGTATTCAGAGCCGTTGTCAGCGCCGGCGGTAGCCATGTTGCGCATGCCGTCGCCCGCGAAGGGGAAGTCATATTTCGAATAGTATTCGTAGCGGTATTCGTAACGCTGCATCTCCTGAGCGATCATCACGTCGAAGACGTTCTTTTCGTTGAAGGTATAGTTCCAGCCAATGAGGTTGGTCCAGGTCAGGGTGCTCGTGTTGGTGTTGTACTGCTGCCCGAGACCGTTGTAGTCCATACCCTGTGGATTATATATGGCACTCCAGTAGTCGTACTGACGCTGGCTCATTATGTTAACGCCGAAATTGGTCTTGACATAGAGTCCGTAGGGGAGATTGAGTTGAAGCCAGGGGTTGGCGTTGATGGTCTGATTGGTAACCTGGCTCAGGTCGCCAAGTTTGGGATCCTGGAGTGCGAGAGGATTGTAGCCTGTCGCTCCCGGGTTGTACTCTGTGCCGCCGTCCAGAAATACAGGATCAAACGGAGTCATGGACGACATGGCGGCTGTCACGGGAGCGGACATACTGCCTGCTGTAGACTGTGAGAACGAGTTGTTCTTGTTGTATGAATACTGGGCGTTGATACCGCCGGAAAGCCACTGGTACTTGGTGTCGAGATTCACTCGGCCTGAGTAACGCTGGTTGTCTGAGCCTACGATGATACCTTCAGTATCGAGATAACCGAGAGAGAAATAGTAGTGGGTGTCGCCGGTAGCACCTGCTACGGATGCATTGTATTCCTGATAGTAAGCGTTGCGGGAGATCACGTCCATCCAGTCTGTGTCGGTCACGCCGTCCCATTCGAAATATGCATCTTTGAGAAAAGCATAGGCACTGTCATAATCATAGTTGGCCGGGCGTGCTACCGCAAGACCTCTGGCAAAGAGTTCCAATGATTGTTTTGCATTGGCAAACTTCATGTTGTTGTTGGCAACTTTGGAGAAGCCCTGCTTTACATCGAGGGTCACGTTGAGCTTGCCAGCCTTACCTTTCTTGGTGTTGACGATGATGACGCCGTTGGCAGCACGCGAACCGTAGATGGCTGTAGCGGATGCATCCTTCAATACGGTGATGGACTCTATATCATTGGGATTATAGGCGGCCATGGGGTCGAAGTAGTTGTTGGAAGTCGATGACATACCGTCATAATCGGAATTCACAGGCATACCGTCGATTACGTATAGAGGCTGGCTGCTGCTGGAGAGGGAGCCCATACCGCGGATATAAATCGAGCCGTACTGGCCGGGCATCGAAGTAGAGTTGTTGTACTGGATACCCGTCACGTTTCCTTCAAGCGACTTCACGAAGTTGGCGTCGTTCTTGCGTTCCACGATATCGCCGTCCATAATCGAAGCAGCACCGGTGAAGGCGGCTCGGGTTGTGGTTCCGTATCCTACTACAACGAGCTCGTCAAGGTTGTTGGTGGAGTTCCAGAGTTTGATCACGAGATTGTCTGCGATGGCGACTTCCTCTGTCACCATTCCGATGTAGGAGACTACGAGGGTCTTGGCAGTCGATGGCACATCCTTAAGCTGGAAGTTACCGTCAAGATCTGTTGCCGTACCGAAGGAAGTGCCCTTCACGAGTACAGTCGCGCCGATAATGGGCTGGTTGTCTTCACCCGAAATGACATGTCCGGAGACCGTACGCTGTCCGAGTGCCGACACCATGACCATCATTACCGCCATAAGTGATAGCAATCTTTTCATCTTAGTTGAGTTTAATAATACTATATGGTTTTGTTTCACTATATCTTACGATGTGCGGATAAGTCGTTTGGCATTCAGAGGGATAATCATTTAGATTTC
>JAIDSM010000025.1 GCA_029061225.1 Muribaculaceae bacterium | reverse complement strand
TGCCCGGAAGTTCGGGCACACATACTTCTGGGACGAGTACCGCCACCTCAATCAGAGCTGGCGCAACCCGTCCTATGACAGGCCTCTGCCGGAGCTGCTTGAGGAGATGAAGGCGCTTGTAAAGCAGAAGACGGGACGCGCCATGCAGTGCAAGCCCGTAGATACCACCGACCGCAAGACAGGTAAGAAGAAGACACGATCCGGCTGCTCCGCCATACGCGAAGGGTGTCCCCCGATAAAGCCGGACACACGGATCGAGGATTTCGAACCGTTCGTCCGTTGGCTCAATGGCTATGGCATTTCGGTCATCAGCATAGACCTCCACCATGACGAGGGACACGCCGACCCTGACACTGACGACCTGAGGCAAAACCACCACGCGCACATCATTGTCGACTGGCTCAACCATGAGACCGGAAAGACCGTCAAGATCGACAACAACGTGTGCAAGGAGATGCAGACCGTACTTGCCGAAAGCCTCGGGATGGAACGGGGCACGCCGAAGGAGGACACCGGGATCGAGGGGCTGTCGGCTATCGAATACAAGGAGAAGATGGCGACGGCACACGTCAGGCAGTTGAAACAGGAGCAGCAGGAACTTGAAAACCGGAAGTCCGAGCTAATGAAGGAGCAGGCGACCAAGGAAACGGAGATAGCAGAACTTGAAGTCCGGCGGATCGAGAAGCAGAAAGCCCTCGATGCAGAGAGCGGCAGCGCGTTGAAGAGCGGCCTCGCCAACATTGAGCGGGACAAGGCTCTGATAAGGGTGGAGGAAATGGAGGAGCAGGTGGCACAGATACCGAGGCTTGCGGAGGAACGTGCCCTGATGGTGATTGAGAAGAAGGAGATCCTTTACAAGAAGGACCTGCAGAAGCTACGGAAGCAGCACACCGACATTGTCTCCTCCCTTCAGTCAAAGTATAATGCGCTTTCTAAGGAATACCGAAGTCTTGAAAGTGTTACCGCCATGAGGATAGAGAGGCTTGAACGTGAGAAGAACGACCTTCTCGAACGGCTTAAGGCTATGCTCGACATGTTGCATGATAAGCTCAAGGAGACTGTCAGGGCGTTTATGGAGTTTTCAAAGTCGGTGTTAAGGGAGTTCAGCATACGGCACCGGGACACGATCGTGGAGTTCCTTGCCGATAGTCCCGATGTCAGGAACGCGGCCCACACCCTGAAGGTGTTTGCACGTCCATTCCTTGACAACCGACAGTTCGACAAAGGAAGCAAGGAGCTGGATCGCCTGACCTCCAATTTCCCTTCTGTCCTAGGGGAAGTGAACCGGACACAGAGCCGAGGGTTCAGACGATAAGATTAGCTTGATAATAAATGCCGTGATACCATCGAAGAGGAGTAGGTTTTCAATCAAGTTGAAATCAAGGTAGGAAAAAAGAATCCCATAACTAACTGCTTTTTAACAAAGTGATGGACTAAATATATGATGTAAAAAGTCTCAGATTATTTCTCAAAATCTATCTGGTCTATGTGCATCATCAAAGTATTCATAATCATCATATTCATATTTAGGGGAAGAGTGATCGCTTGAACATTGAGAAACTAGCATAGAAGCTCCTCCACCCAAGAAGACACTACCTACTATGCCAAGTAAAATGCTATTACGAATAACATATAAAATAGCTCTGACCTTATTTCTGAAAGTTTTCTCTCTTAACGTTTCAATGATGAAGTGAGTTTTAGGGTCTTCGAGCTCATCTTTTCTTGCAAAAAACTCGTTATAATTGTCTTTACATAAAAGAAACCAATAGGCAATAAAACCTATTAAGAAGCCAATAATGCATATTATTATAAGTGTCGACTTTTCCATTGTACAAAGTTACATAAAATCAGTCACATGTCAAAGGAAAACTTCAAGATCGTTGACTTTGAAGACACAACAGTCACGGATTTTGCGACTGTAGCCAGAGGAAAGCAACTTGACGTTGCGCGAGCCGCGAAGCCGGTCAGCTTTTCTATGCTTGGAAGCAAAGCGACGTTGTCGGTTACAACCGAGTTGAAGTTGAGGTCGGAAAAAAGAGAAGTCCATAACCTGCTGAGATTTTCAGCGAAGACATGGACTTTATGAGGTGCGCGAAAAGACGGGGTTAGTAATAAAAAAATAATTTAACCTTTTTGTTGATTAAACAGGAAGTTAAAGCCTTATGAACAAGACAACCAGTCTTAATGATGTCTGCCTCAGTAAGATATTCATAGTCAGGTTCATGTTCACGTACACTTTCGCGGAGTTCAGTAAACCATTTCTCTTGACATTTTATTGCTTTCGTATTATACACGTCTGACATTATAGCCATAGCTAATGCATCATCCGCTAATAATGAAATCTCTTCATTATTATGCATTTTTTGGAAAATATTATAGAAATCATTTTCCATAAACCCCGTAATACGAAGTCTAACAAACTGATTTTCTAATTTTTTATTTAGTTGGCACTCAATCCCCTTATTTGCATAGACATAAGCTAAAAAAGCATATCCAATACAAAACTTATCGCTATGAATATTTTTAAGAGATATACAAAATAGAATCCAAGCAAGCTTATTATAGTCTGCAACATCATTCATTAATAAGAGCGGATTAACATTAGAGTCAGATATATATGATTT
The DNA here is from genome assembly GCA_029061225.1 of Muribaculaceae bacterium. GTDB lineage: Bacteria > Bacteroidota > Bacteroidia > Bacteroidales > Muribaculaceae > Lepagella. The sequence continues at coordinate 4,034 of JAIDSM010000025.1, read as the reverse complement.
AATGTAGTCCAGTAATTGAAGAGAATGATAATCAATTGGGTGTCCTTTAGGAAAGTACTCAAGTGGCGCAAAATTACGTAGATATTGCGCCATATTCTCTATATTAAAATTTGATATTATAGATTCAAAATTATCTTTAGTTACCATATATTTTATTTTAAAGCAAAATTACGAAAAATCCGCGAAATATCAAAGGAATACTTCAAGATTGTTGACTTGAAGATCCAAGTGCGGATTTTGTGAAACTCGCCGGAGGAAAGCAACTTGACGTTGCACCATCATTGGTAAAAATTGTATCAAATGAGCTGCAATTGTAGCAAGCGAGCCATCAGGATTAATCTATGCTGTAGTGAGCATATGTCGTACAAGTCTGATAAATGTACTACGGTGAGGATGTTGGCATATCACCAAGTAAATTTGACGTAGTAAAGTTAGCAAAGAATTTGTAACCATATTCGGTTGCTGTTGCAAGATGTGTTTTTGTCAGACATTCGCACGGCTTCATATCGACCCAAAGCACCCTTGCAAGGGGAAACCCCTCGACCCGATTTATTTCAGATATAATAGCACTTTACACATTGCTTTTTCGTTATAGTTATATAACTACAACATTGACAATGAAAGAAATCTCCCAATTCATACCGAAACTTAGTTCCGTCTGCAAGATATATTCCGGTGTAATCTCCGGAAGTGGCATCCCTTGTGAAGACGCCTTGACCTTGGTCGCTTTTATCAATTCTTTCCCTTCTGTCCACGATGTAGAATCTGGAATAATGGACTTGGTTCTGAAAGCGCCCACAGAGCGCATGGAGATTGTTCTTAAAAGTCTGCATACCGATTTAGACAGAATAGTAGAACTATATAAGGATAACAGCATATACTATGATCGTAAGGATTTGAGATTTCTTTGGGACAAACCGTTGTCATATGCTGATAAGGATATAGAAGTCCAACAAAAGAAAACACAGGCGGCAAGCGATGAACTGAAAGAGGCCTCAAATTCTTATGAGATGACCCCGTTTAACGGAATGTCGCAAGATGAAGCAGCCGTATTGGAACGGAGGGTAGACAAGCTGACAGCAGAATACCAAAAGGAGAAAGCGAAGCTTCAAAACTTTTACTCGAAGCGGAAAAGACTTCAAGAGGACCGATGGAGTGTACCGACCGATATTTTCAGGCTTATATATCTTAAATGTCATGATCTACTACCTGTCGTAGAGAAATATTATAACAAACCTGCTGAAAAGAACAAAGAACAGTCCGAACAACGGACTGATTTATATTTGTCAATGTCGCTCTTAGCGTCCGTCCATGAGCTTTGCAATGGACGGCAGTTTGAAGATATGACAGCCATTGATTTTTTTCATGCCCTTAACCTGCATCAAATCTCCAAACCTTTGGGGGTCTGTAAGAATGAGAAAGTAAGAGTTTGCTACCTTATCCATCAGCTAAGCGAAAAGATTGATAAAGGTATGCGCAGCGAATGGATCGGAGCCATGTTCCGGACTACAGGCATTGAACAGGATTATTACCGTTCAAAATATCGTGAACCCATAAGCGATCCACCAAGCAAAAAGAACAAGGAGTTTGCAGAAGCCTTGAAAGAAATCCTCGGCTGACGCTTTACTTTATCATCGTACCCTATATATACGGCTCTAAACTAAAGTGGGTGTAGAGCCGTATTCCTTCTTTTTGGAAGGAACAAGAGGGAGAAGGATTCTTCTCGTTTTATCCAAAGTATTGATATTTTAAAAGGATTTTCCACATTTCTTCAACATTTAAGCTAAGGAAAGCATTAAACTCGTCATCGCTCATGGTTGGTTGAACAGTTAGACTCTCACCTATTGCACCATAAATCAAATCTTCTCGATTGGCTACATAGGGATCAAGACCTTGACTCTTAGCATAGAACCACACTGCTCTAATAGCTTTCAATATAGGACGATTTAAATCCAATTTTTCCAAGGTTGGCAATGTTGGTGTCACACTTACATAGGCCGGGTCAAACAACCACTCAACCTCTCCAGTTTTCTGATTGTATATTACCTCATTTTCAATTTTATCATATAAAAATATCGGTTCTATTTCATTATGTCCCCTACTACTATTGCATTTCTGACATGCCACAGCAAAATTATGATATGCCACATGATGAGGATACGGCGCTCCTACACTATTACGTCTTACATAATTCGGAGTCAAACAAACATTATTATTATTCAATCCCCCATGGGAGAAATAAATATCCATTTGATCTTGAGTTGAAGTGTGCTGTGGAATGATATGTTCAATTGAGGCATCATCCGTATGATCAACAATACTCCTCATACAATAACAACAATGAAAATCTTGCTCGGGCAATAATATTTCATCAATTAATTTATGGCGGTTATTGTACCCTGTAGCATCCCTCAAACGCAACTTCTCATATAATACTCGCCCACAATTCTCTCCATACCACCACATTGAACGTGCCCAGCTCAGATAAGGGTCAATAATAGCATTAGCTGCCGCATCACTGCACTTGATAATTTTTTCCATGGAGAGCCTATAAACCTAATTCTCTAAGAAATTCAATGTTGTGCTCATACTCTCGCTTAATCCTTTCAGCCACAATGCCAGCTTTTTGATCGTCTTTATTTTTCCAAAACAAGTAAAGTTTACGTATATCATTCATATTACGATTTCGATCTTCAGTATCCATTACTTGCGTTAGGCCCTCATTATAACCCAAACCAAAGACATTGCTAATAATATTCCACCCATATACACCATCAATGTTATTAAGCTGATACAGTCTATTGTTTTCAAAAGCACCACTTTGGTCAAAATTTGTAATAACCAACGGAGAATGAGTAGAAACAATAAATTGAAGTCTTTCAAACTGATTTCGCAAGCGTTGAAGAATAGTAATAGCAACGGATGGGTGTAGATGGAGTTCTATCTCATCGATAAATACAATACCTTCAGGATTACAGTTGCCATTCAAAAGATAACTTCTACTCGCCAAATCCAATACCATTGAAAAAATTCTATAATAACCTTGTGGAAGGCTGTCAAACGGTATTGCCGTGTCTTTCCCAGCCAATTTTATCATAAGAACACTTTTGTCATCACGTATTTCAGAAAATAAGTCTTCTATGATCATTTCTCCATTATCTAATTCAGAATTTATTGGCTGTGAGAATTGACGGAGAACATTTAATATTGCTGTAATATAAGCTGATTTCGAATCATCAGGGGTTAAACGATTATTTAACCACTGTTGTGCATAATACCGCTTCCATATTTCAACACAACTTTGATCCTGATCCCACTGGTAATATCCGGTATTAGAGGGTAATGGCTGCCCAGATTTAAGACGATTTCGCATTGCAGTACTTACTCGTCCGTTTTTATGAGGGAAGCCGTCAGAAAAATATGCCAATAAAGGTTTCTCTCCAATTTGATTGTAATATCCCCAGAAGTTTAGGTATGCCTCTCTAAAACAAGAATCCTTAAGTCCACTCTTTCTACTTTCTTGCTCTAATCCCCAATGTAATACAATATCATCAGTTACTTCACCAACAGCTCTAATATAAATAGGATATTGATAATCGTTGGTAAATCTTGGATCTGTTACTGAAAAACGTTTTACTCCCTGATCTGAACTACGTATAAATTCAGTCTGAGGCATACCTCTCTGCTTGGAAAAGATAAAACTCATCACCTGTACCATACTGCTTATGAGATTAGTTTTACCCATACCATTACGGCCTATAAGTACAGTTGTCTTTCTACCAAGCTCAATTTCATAAGTCTCAAAATTTCGATAGTTTCTTAAGGTTATAGACCTAAGTATCATATTTATATCTTTTTTTGATTTGGTGATGATTTATGAAAAAATCACCCAATCCTACTGCCCAAAATTGGGTGTAAAATTGGGTGTTGTTTGTTTAAATACCTGATTATCAGGTATTATTGCGGAAAGACAGGGATTCGAACCCTGGGTACCCGTAAGGGTACAACGGTTTTCGAGACCGTCCCGATCGACC
>JAIDSM010000249.1 GCA_029061225.1 Muribaculaceae bacterium | reverse complement strand
AGATGTGGATAAGCGACAGGTATCGGGAGGGCAGGGCATGGGGCAGAAAAACACTGTGCTTGCCGTATGGATTGCCCTCGCTTACATGAATCCGGTCGCCTCCATTGCTCCGGCCTCTTACATCGCTTGGCAGAACATCATCAATTCCTGGCAGATAATGCGTCATAAATCCACAGAATTTCCTAAACCTTAGTATGTGGATCTGCGTTTATCTGACAGTTAAGAAATTTTAATAAGCAGCTGGTCTAATTAAATGTATAGCATCATCAAAATGTTTTAAACTGATATTCAGTGAAAAACTAATATGCATTATGAATGACCACTTCTATAAACTGTAACACTATGAACAACACTACGCCTGCGGCCAAGAAAAGCCGCTATTCCGCCATGATCTGGGGCAATCTTCTTGCCTTGTCCGCTGCTATATGCTGGGGTCTTAATGAGCCGGCAAATAAAGCGCTTATTCCAGACTGGATCTCCGCTTCAGGAGTTGCACTCGCCCGCATTTTCGGAGCTACCGTCATAATATGGATTCTTTCGCTTTTCGTTAAGAATGAGAAGATTCAGCATGGCGATTGGAAACTCCTCTGGGCATCCGCATTGATGATGCTTGGATTCGTGTATGTATTCTCGCTTGCCTTCAATACTGCATCACCCATAGATATAGCCATTATCCTTACATTTCAACCGATTTTGGTGGTGGTCATAAACGCGATATTCAAGCATGAGCATGTATCTTTACTTGAAGTAATAGGCATGCTCGTGGCCCTTGGAGGTGCCGTGATGGTTATTCTGAGTGGCGGCAAAGTCGATTCCGGACGGCTTATAGGCGACCTCTATGCTGTAGTCTGCGCCATCACATATGCCATATATCTTGTGATACTCGAAGGACCCTCAAAACGCTACAAGACAATTAGTCTCATGAAGTGGGTGTTCCTTTTTACGGCTGTTCTTGCCTCACCGCTTTTGTTTACTGTTCATGCCGACATGCCTATATTTACGCATACCAAGGCAATGCCATGGCTGTTGCTTGGTTTCATCGTCCTTTTCCCGACTGTCTACTGTTATCTCGTCACCCCTCCGGCCATCCGTCTTGTCGGAAGCGAGGTGCTTGCCTTCTACCAGTATCTTGTTCCGGTTATCACGACAGTCGTTGCTGTCGCTGCTAAAATGGATTCCTTCCACTGGTATCAGCCCGTCTCCTTTGTGATAATAGTGGCCGGGGTTATCCTCGTCAACTATGCGAAGGCCAAAAGCGACAAGGCTCAGGCTGCTGGTTCAACTGCTAAGGCTGACTGATTCCGGCACTCCATTTAAGGCACACTCCGCGTGTGCCTTTTCTTTTCTCCGTCTGGACATTCACTTCGCTGATATTTGCAGGCATCATATAGGCTGCAACCGCTGCAGATGGAGTCTTTCGTCTTCTTCTTACTCCGAAACTTGAAGAATATCCAACATACTGCCGACGCAAGTATCACAGACACAATGATATATTGAACTGCTACGCTCATTTCTTAGTGCCTTTCGTTGAGTTTTTCTTTTTCGGTTTTTCGGTCTCCACCACCTGCGTTATCCTGCGGTTGGAAGGATCTCTCAAGACTGACAGCGTGATTTCGTTTATCATTCCCTTTTGCTGTGAGATGAATTCCGATGCGCTGTAGTCCCCGCGCTCGATTGCCCGTAGTCTACCCTCCCATATGCCTGTCAATTTGGCGCTTTTCAGCAACTCTTCCTTTATGAGACCGATAAGCTCTATACCGGCGTCAGTAGCACGAAGCGACTTCCCCTGCTTCCTTATATAAGCCCTCTTGTACAGAATCTCGATTATGGCGGCTCTTGTCGACGGCCTCCCTATTCCATTTGCTTTAAGTGCATCTCTTAGCTCTTCGTCGTCTACTGAAGCGCCTGCTGTCTCCATTGCCTTCAGCAGCGTTCCCTCTGTGTAATAGTTAGGGGGTGTGGTGGTTTTCTTTCCCAGAAAAGGTTTGTGCGGTCCTCTTTCTCCTTTAGTGAACTCCGGAAGAGTATTATTCTGATCCTTCGGCTCGTCTAAGGTCTCTCCTTGGGATTGGCTATCAGTCGTATTGTTGTCTTTCCCTGTGTTCCAATCGTATACACTCTTCCATCCCGGCTCGGCTATACGCTTGCCGGACGCCTTGAACTCTATCTTGCCGGCCTTTCCCTTTATCTGAGTCTGGTCGTAGACGCAATCCGGAAAGAATACGGAGATGAAGCGTCGGGCTACGAGGTCGTAGACCTGCCATTCAGGTTTTGAAAGCATCTGTGCCGGCATCCCCGTCGGTATGATTGCATGGTGGTCGGTCACCTTTGAGTTGTCGAATACCTTGTTGCTCTTCTTGAGCTTTTTCCCTCTTAGCGGTTGCAGAATTTCCTGATAATATCCGAGTCCGTTAAGGATCTGGCCGCATTTAGGATATACGTCGTCGGTCAAAAAGGTCGTGTCTACACGTGGATAAGTGGTCAGTTTCTTTTCATATAGAGCCTGTATGGTCTTCAGGGTCTCGTCTGCGCTGAGTCCGTATTTCTTGTTGGCCTCCACTTGAAGGCTGGTGAGGTCGAAGAGGCGGGGTGGGGCTTCCTTGACTTTCTTCTTCGCTACGTCAACAACCTCAAACTCGCTCTCGGCCGCTTCTTTAAGTTTAGACTGTCCCTCTTCCTCTGTCTTGAACGGCTTGACGTTAGAGGTGAAGATGACATCTCTATATTTGGTGCGCAGTTCGAAAGTGGTCGTCGGTACGAAGTTCTCTATTTCCTTCTGTCGGTTTACTACCAAGGCAAGCGTCGGAGTCTGCACCCGCCCCACCGAAAGGACATTGGCGTTGCCATATCCTTCCCTCTTTTCCGCATATTTGAGAGTATAGAGCCGCGTGGCGTTGATTCCGAGTATCCAGTCGCCTATAGCCCGGCACAAGCCGGCTACATACAAGCTCTCAAGATCCTTCTGAGGTCTGAGATGCTCGAATCCCTCCCGTATCGATTCGTCAGTAAGCGAGGAGATCCAAAGTCGTTCTACGGGTTTGTCGCAACCGGCCTTCTGCATGACCCATCTCTGGATAAGCTCACCCTCTTGTCCGGCATCACCGCAGTTTATAACTTTGTCGCATCTCTTGATAAGACGCTCTATCACTTCAAACTGATGTTGAATGCCCTTGTCGTCCTTCAGCTTTATGCCGAAGCGAGGCGGAATCATGGGAAGTGACGACAGCGACCATCTCTTCCAGTCAGGAGTATAGTCCGCCGGGTCCTTCAGCTCGCAGAGGTGGCCGAAAGTCCAGGTCACGCAATAGTCGTTCCCTTCGAAGTATCCGTCTCTTCTGACGCCTGCTCCGAGGATTTTGGCAATGTCTGCTCCTACACTTGGTTTCTCTGTGATGCAAAGAATCATGGTCGCTCAATATTATTCTTATTTAATGTATTATATACTCAAAGCGTTGGCAACACGCGCAAAGTTCACCGTCCTTCTATCGCTTTGGCTTCGTTCCAGATTTCGTCCATCTCTGCGAGGGTCATGTCCTTCAGTGAGCGACCTGTCTCCTTAGCTTTTGCCTCGAGATAATTGAAGCGGCGTATAAACTTGCGGTTGGTAAGTTCAAGTGCGTTTTCAGGTACCACTCCATACAGTCTGGCGGCATTTACCACCGAGAAGAATAGGTCTCCGAATTCCTGCTCGATGCCTGATTTATTCCCTTTCTTGATTTCAGCCTCGACTTCGGATGTCTCTTCCTTGACCTTGTCCCATACCTGCTCAGGATTGTCCCAGTCGAATCCGACATGCGCGGCCTTCTCTTGTATGCGGTATGCTTTGATAAGCGCCGGTAGAGCTCCCGGAACTCCGGATAGCACGGTCTTGTTGCCGTCTTTCTCCTTGAGCTTTATCTGCTCCCAGTTGTCAGCCACCGCATCCGGTGTATCTGCCTTCACATCTCCGTATATATGTGGATGGCGGAAGATCAGTTTGTCTGTAAGGCTGTTGCATACGTCAGCTATGTCGAACTCTTTTTTCTCGTCGGCAATCTTACTGTAGAATGCGACGTGCAGAAGCACATCGCCGAGTTCTTTCTTTATGTTCTGAACGTCATTTGCCAACAGAGCGTCGCAAAGTTCATACACTTCCTCCACTGTGTTTGGACGTAACGATTCATTGGTCTGTTTTCTGTCCCACGGACACTTTTCCCTTAGTGTGTCAAGTACGTCGAGAAGCCTTCCGAAGGCTTCTATTTTTTCCTCTCGAGAATGCATAGTATGATCCTTATATTATAAAAATCCATCGTATGGATAAGAATTATTCTGCAAAATTACTAAAAATTCGGCAAAAATTGCTATCTTTGCCTTTTGAAATGCTCCGAAGTATGTGATTTTTGGGGCAGAGCAACAGTTTTTAAGTTCGCATCTTGTGGATTTTGTGTTGTTAAATATTTGAATATTAATGGATAAAATATTAGATACGAGAAAAGTAGATAAATTTGGTAAGCTTCTGGAAAGTGCTTCGTCTATTGTGCTGACCTGTCATGTCCGTCCCGATGGTGATGCGATAGGCAGTACGCTTGGATGGAAGCATTTGCTTGAAAGGCTAGGAAAGTCAGTCACGGTAGTTGTCCCCGACAATGCTCCGAGGTCCCTTTTGTTTCTGCCCGGTTTCGACGGTATCGCGGTTCTTACCCGTCATGAGGAGTACTGTGAGAAATTGTTCAGGGAAGCGGATCTGATTATTTGTTGCGACTTCAATCAGCCCTCCCGTCTCGATAGAATGCAGGGCCTTCTTGAGACTTCCTCTGCTACTAAGGTGCTCATCGACCACCACGTGGAGCCTTCTCCGTTTGCGGATATCATTTTCTCGTTTCCTGATATGTCGAGCACATGCGAACTCTCATTCCGGATCATGGCAGAGCTTGGTCTGTATTCTGAAATGAACATTGAGGCTGCCTCTTGCCTGCTGACCGGTATGATTACGGACACCAAGAATTTCACTGTCAATTGTAAGAGCCCAGATATCTATGAGATTTTGCAGCGCCTTCTTGAGAAAGGATGTGACAAAAACCGTATAGTACGCCTTGCGCTGCTTGAAAAAAGCTATGGTGCATTGATGCTGGAAGCTTATGCGCTTTCAAGCAAAATGGAGGTCTTTCCAGAATTTCATGGTTCAGTCATCTGTCTTGATAAGTGGGAATGCGAACGCTTTCACTACGAGAAGGGAGATACGGAAGGAATAGTAAACCGTCCTACTGAAATTCGGGGTGTCACTTTCAGCTTTTTCCTGCGAGAGGATTCCGACTGTGTGAAGGTGTCGGCAAGAAGCATAATGGATTTTCCTGTCAATCTCATGTGTAAGGAATTGTTCGGTGGGGGAGGACACGTCATGGCCGCCGGAGCTGAATATCATGGCTCTCTTCAAGACTGCCGCAGGATACTGGTGGAGTCTTTCCCTAAATATGCGGCTTTCCTTAAGGGGCGCACCGAAAAACTTGATTACTTCGATGCTAAACCGGTCAAATGATCGGTATGTGCAGGTATTATAGGAATGTAAGTATTGAAAACATTATGAACATAAGACTAAAATTATCGTTTACTCTGGCAGTTGCTTTGACTTTCATCCTTGCTTCATGCAGCAAGACCGAAAGCTATACCGATCTATTGAAGAAGGAACAGAGGGCCAGCAACTGGTTTTTGGCTCAGCATACTGTATGCAATGAGATTCCTGCCGACAGTGTTTTCCTTGTTGGTGAGAATGCTCCGTATTATAAGATGGACGACGATGGATATGTCTACATGCAGGTGCTTAAGGCAGATGACAAAAAAGACCGGGTGTTTCCGAAGACCGATGAGCAGGTCTATTTCACATATACACGCTGGAATGTGGAGACCATGTACAGCAGCAACACTCTTGATATTGCTGCAAAAGATGGAAATCAGAATAATTTCTGGAACACGATAGTGGATACTTATTTTATCTACGACAACTATAGCGTCAGCTCGTCGGCAAAATACGGTTCAGGCATTCAGGTGCCTTTGAGTTATCTTGGTTTTAATTCGGAAGTTAATATTCTTCTTAAGTCATACTACGGCTTCTACGAAGAGGGTGTCACGTGTATCCCATTTAAGGTGAACGTCAGATACTTTAAGGCTGAATACTAATCGCCCCCTTGAAGTTTATTGCTCAATATTTAATTCTAAATCTCAAATCTCAACCCTCAACACTTAATATATGAGTCTCATAAAATCTATTTCAGGCATCCGCGGTACGATTGGCGGACGCAGCGGAGATGGACTTGGCGGAGTGGATATCGTCAGGTTCACGGCAGCTTATGCCCAGTATATAAAGAATGTCAACGGCGGTAAGGCCGGGCGTATCGTAGTTGGCCGCGATGCCCGTATTTCAGGACCTATGGTGTCTCATCTCGTTGTAGGGACTTTGATGGCGATGGGATTCGATGTGATCAATATCGGGCTTGCTACAACTCCTACCACCGAACTTGCAGTGACAGGCGAGGGCGCGGACGGAGGTCTGATTCTCACAGCCAGCCATAATCCGATTCAGTGGAATGCACTGAAGCTTCTTGACCGTAATGGAGAGTTCCTTACCGATATAGCAGGAAAGGAGGTGATTCGCATAGCGGAAGAGGAGGATTTCTCTTTTGCAGATGTTATGGAGCTGGGATCTGAATATGTAAACGACACATGGGGGCTGCGCCACATCGAAATGGTCAGAAAGCTTCCGCTCGTGGATGTTGAGGCTATTCGCAATGCCGGATTTACCGTTGCGGTAGATGCTGTCAACTCTGTTGGTGGTATTGTGATACCGAACCTATTGCGCGCTCTCGGAGTCAAGGAGGTCATTGAGCTCAATTGCGAGGCTAACGGACATTTTGCCCATACGCCTGAACCGATTCCGGAAAACCTCACTCAGATCGCATCTTTAATGAAGGAGGGGCGCGCCGACGTTGGATTTGTTGTAGACCCCGATGTCGACCGTCTGGCTATCGTTATGGAGAATGGGGAGATGTTTGTAGAGGAATACACATTGGTTGCGGTAGCTGACTATATCCTTTCTCATACTCCCGGTTCTACTGTCTCGAATTTGAGTAGTTCCAGGGCTTTGCGCGATGTTTCCCGTCGACATGGGTGTGAATATAATGCGGCTGCTGTAGGAGAGGTCAACGTGGTAGCCAAGATGAAGGAGACGGGAGCGGTAATAGGGGGCGAAGGCAATGGTGGAGTCATTTATCCGGAACTTCATTACGGACGCGACGCTCTTGTGGGAGTAGCTATATTCCTTACTTTGCTTGCTAAGTCCGGTAAGAAGGTCAGCGAGCTAAAGAAGACATACCCCCCTTATCAGATAGCTAAAAACAAGATACAGCTGACACCCGATATCGATGTCGACGCTATCCTGCTTGCAGTCAAGGAGAAGTTTGCAGGCTGTGACATTACCGACATCGATGGGGTGAAGATAGACTTCCCCGAGTCGTGGGTGCATCTCCGCAAGTCGAACACCGAACCTATCATACGTATCTACAGCGAGGCGGAGACTATGGAAAAGGCCGAAAAACTCGCCGAAGAGATCAAGGCCGTCATCGCCACCCTCTGATGATTCAAGACGGCTGTATTTTATATCAAGTTGTTGATTATGCATTGTGCATTTTTAATTATGCATTGAATAAGTCATGTTAAAGAAATTCTTTCTCAACCTTCTGTCGTCTTTCGTTGGCGCATGGTTGGCTATGGTGCTCTTCTGCGTCGTGGCTGTTATAGTGGTGATAGGTGTGGCTGCACGTTTCGGCGGCGACGGTGAGAGTCGTTCTGTAAAGGTTGGATCTGATTCGGTTTTGCTTCTTGATCTTTCCGGAACTATTATCGAGACTCCGGAGACAGGTCAGATCGATTTTATGTCGCTCGCTTTTGGAGAGGGAGTCGAAGCTCCGACAGCCCTCAATGTTCTCATTGATGGCATCAGGGAGGGTAAGGAGTCAGACAAGATCAAGGCCATGTACATTAAATGCGGCCATCCCGATGCTTCGCCGGCTACTCTCAATGCCATACGTCAGGCGGTGGCCGACTTTAGGAAGAGCGGGAAGAAAGTATATGCATATGCCGATGTTATGACCATGGGCGACTATTTCGTCGCAGCTCAGGCCGATAGTCTGTTTCTGAATCCCGGTGGCGCTATAGAGATCTCCGGAATTGGAGGCACCTCGCTGTTCTTCAAGGAATTCCTTGATAAGATTGGTGTTAAGATGACCCTCGTTAAGGTCGGCACATTCAAGTCGGCCGCAGAGCCCTACATTTCCAATGAGATGAGCGCTCCGGCACGTGCCCAGCTTGACACTCTTTATGGAAATATGTGGAATTATATCGGCAGGGCCGTAGCCGAAGGCCGCAAGGCGTTGAATGACTCTTCTCTTAATAAAGCTGCCAATGAATTTATAATGTTGCAGACCCCTGCCTCCGTGCTTAAGCAGGGATTTGTTGACCGTCTTGTCTATGAGCGGCAAGTAGATGATATTGTGGGCCGTCTCGTCGGTGAGGATGGTGACGATGTTCAATATTATACTCCCGAGACTCTATCTGAGAATTCCGGCTGGGGTAAAGCCTACGCAAGCAAGAGTCAGGTTGCCGTGCTGTATGCTACAGGTGAGATTCAGGAGCACTCCAAGAGCGGCATCGACTGCTATAGACTCGTCCCCATGATCACTGATCTCGCAGACGATGATGATGTCAAGGCCCTTGTGCTCAGGGTCAATTCTCCTGGAGGTTCTGTATTCGGAAGCGAACAGATCGGTGAGGCTCTCGACTATTTCAAGTCAAAGGGAAAACCTTTCATCGTCTCTATGGGCGATTATGCAGCATCGGGCGGTTATTGGATTTCTTGTACAGCCGACCGGATATTTGCTGATCCTCTTACTATCACCGGTTCCATCGGTATTTTCGGATTGTTCCCTTCGGCTGAAGGCCTTATGAAGAAACTCGGGATAACTCCTCAGACAGTGAGCACCAATCCCGGCAAGAATATTTCTGTGTTCTATGATCCTACTCCCGGACAGCTTGACGCTCTTCAGAAATACATCGATGAGGGTTACTCTCGTTTTGTAAGGCGGGTCGCCAAGGGTCGTAAGATGGATGAGAAGCGTGTCCGTCAGATCGCCGAAGGACGGGTCTATGATGCGGAGCAGGCCATGAGGCTGAAGCTCGTCGACAGTCTGGGCTCGCTTGACGACGCTGTTGCCTATGCCGCCTCTGAGGCTGGCCTTAAGGAAGACAAGTACGGAGTGGCGGTATATCCTAAATATAAGCCCGATTTTATGGATATCCTCAAGGCTCAGGGCTTTGATCAGCTTGGGCAGCAGATTTCAAGGATCTCTGGCTATGATCCGGAGTCCGTATTCATACGCGAGACTTCCCGTCTTCTCCGTCGCTCCCCTTGGCAGGCGAGGATGACGCCGCTCTGCATTAGGTTTAATTGATAGTGTAGTCTTTCCTATGACTAAGATAGATGGTTTTCTGAGATACGTCTTGACTCCGTTTTCATGGCTTTATGGATTCGGGGTCTATGTCCGCAACAAAATGTTCGACTGGGGGATTTTGAAGGAAGTGTCTTTCGATATCCCTGTGGTCGGAGTGGGAAACATTACGGTCGGAGGCACTGGAAAGACTCCTCATGTGGAATACATACTCGAATGTCTGCGCTATAAGAGGAATATTGCTGTTCTCAGTAGGGGCTATAAGAGGAAGACTCGCGGCTTCATTGTGGCATCCTCTAAAAGTACACCGGACAGCATCGGCGACGAACCGCTTCAGATTTATGAAAAGTTTGGAGGCACCGTTAAGGTCGCTGTCTGCGAAAGCAGGGTAAAAGGGGTGCGGGAGCTTATAAAGAAGTACCCCAAGCTTGACCTTATCGTTCTTGATGATTCCTTCCAGCATCGGTATATTAAGCCTAAGCTCAATATCATGCTGATGGATTATTCCCATCCGGTATATTCCGATGATATTCTCCCCCTCGGTAGGATGAGGGAGAGCAGCGATGCCCGCTATAGGGCCGATATGGTGATAACTACTAAATGTCCCTCTGATATTTCGGCTCTCGATATGCGTATTGTATCCAAACGCCTTGAGCTCTTACCGTATCAGAAGCTTTATTTCTCCACTTTTGATTACGGTGGTCTGATTCCTGTTTTTCCCGACGATTGCCCGGAGCGTATGCTTATCACTGATATAAAAGCCGATGATTCCGTAATTCTGCTTACCGGAGTCGCGAATCCCAGGCCGTTTGTCAATCATTTCAGATCTTTCCCCTTTAGGAAGAAAGTGCTTCATTTCCCTGACCATCATGACTTCAAGAAGTCTGATCTGCATGAGATACAGTCGAAGTTCGATGCACTTCCCGGCAATCGCAAATTTATTATCACTACAGAGAAAGACGCTGTCAGGATTAGTCATAATCCCTATTTCCCTGTAGAACTGCGTCCGTTTATTTTCTACATCCCTATTGGGGTCAGGATGCTTGAGACTAATTTCGGATATGATTTCGTACCCGATCTTCTCCAGGCGATAAGCAGATAAACAATCCGGACTGTTTTCGCGTTAAATTTTTGTATAATACCTAAAACTCATAATAGCGACGCGTATCGCTCTACGAATTACGATTAATACTGAACACGATGGAAAAAACTATGCTCGATAAGATCAAGGAGACTTCTTCCTTCATCCGTACAAAAGTCAATCGCCTTCCTGACGTGGCCGTCATCCTCGGATCCGGTCTTGGAAACCTTGCGGATAATATGCAGGTTGAAGCTGAAATAGACTATAAGGAAATACCCAATTTCCCGGTCTCTACAGTTGCCGGACATGCCGGTAAACTGATATTCGGCACTCTTGGAGGAAAATACATCATGGCGATGAAGGGCCGTTTTCATTACTATGAAGGTTACGACATGAAGCAGGTGACATTCCCTGTGCGTGTGATGAAAGACCTTGGAGTCAAGACTCTTTTTGTCAGCAATGCTGCCGGCGGCATGAATAAGGAGTTTCGGGTCGGCGACGTGATGGTGATTACCGACCATATCAATCTTTTTCCTGAAAATCCGCTTCGTGGCAGAAACTATGACGAGCTCGGCACTCGATTCCCTGCTATGACGGAAGCTTATCGCAAATCGCTTGTGAAGTGCGCTGATGAGATAGCCGAGACCGAGGGCCTGAGGCTTATGCACGGTGTTTATGTAGGTACGCCGGGTCCGACTTTTGAGACTCCTGCTGAATATGAATATTTCCGTATCATAGGTGGCGATGCCGTTGGTATGTCTACAGTCCCTGAAGTTATTGTCGCTAATCACGCCGGAATGGATGTGTTCGGACTTTCAGTGATTACGGATCTTGGTGGAAAGGACATCGATTATGTCCCCACACATGAGGAGGTGCAGCAGGCCGCTGAGAAAGCTTCACCCGTCATGGTGAAGCTCATTACGGAAATGCTCCGCAAACTCTAACATACAACGCACAACGCACAACGCACAACGCACAACGCACAACGCACAACGCAATACGTCCAACGTAAAACAAATTAATGCTATGGCAGAAATATCTGATTTAGGTGAGTTCGGTCTTATCGACCGGCTCACTTCAAATTTTCCTTTGAAAAACGAATCGTCGGTCTACGGTGTTGGCGACGATGCAGCTATATTGAATTTTGCAGATAAGGATGTGTTGGTGACCACCGATCTCCTCCTTGAAGGCATACACTTCGATTTGCGCTATGTGCCGCTTAAACATCTTGGCTACAAGTCTGCTATTGTAAACTTCAGCGATATATACGCTATGGGAGGAACACCCCGCCAGATTACGGTCTCTTTGGGTGTTTCCAGCCGTTTCACTGTTGAGCACATCGATGCTCTGTATGACGGAATCCGTACAGCTTGCGATGCATATGGTGTGGATCTCGTCGGAGGCGATACCTCCGCGTCTGTGACTGGTCTGGTCATCAGTATCACTTGCATAGGCGATTGCCCTAAAGGGGAGGAGATCAGACGAGACGGTGCAAAACCCACCGACCTTATTTGCGTATCGGGCGATCTTGGAGCAGCGTTTATGGGACTCCAGCTCCTTGAGCGTGAAAATCGGGTTAGTGCCGAAGCTGGTAAGGACTTTACTCCTGATTTCTCCGGTAAGGAATATATTCTTGAGCGTCAGCTTAAGCCTGAGGCGCGTAAGGATGTGATTGAGGCTCTTCGTGCCGAAGGGATTCATCCTACTTCGATGATGGACGTCAGCGACGGTCTTTCATCCGAACTCCTGCATATCTGTAAGAATTCCAATACCGGCTGTCGTGTGTATGAGGATAGGATTCCGATCGACTATCAGACAGCTTTGATGGCCGAGGAACTAAACATGAATCTGATTACAGCTGCTATGAACGGAGGTGAGGACTATGAGCTTCTATTTACTGTGCCATTGACTGAGCACGACCGCATAGAGAATATTAAGGGGGTGAAGATGATTGGTTACATCACTGAGCCTGCTCTCGGTTGCGCGATGATTACTCGTGATGGACAGGAATTTCCTCTCAAGGCCCAAGGCTGGAACGCTTTTGTCAGGAAGGATTAACGCATCGCAACTTGAATTTGTATTATTTAACAGTAGTTTTGCCATCAATGCGAAACTAAAGTGTTAAATTTGCACATTATTTCTCATCAACGTTCTCCGATATCTTGATGAGCCATGGTATAACTTATAAAATTATTACAGAACTATAACTGAAGCCCTTATGGAACAGACAGTTAATATCCGCGAACTCAACGACCGCATTGCAGCGAAGAGCAATTTCCTAAGCATGATCCGCAACGGTATGGATCAGCGCATCGTCGGTCAGAAGCACCTTGTGGATTCTCTTCTCATCGCTCTTTTATGCAACGGACATGTTCTTCTTGAAGGTGTTCCCGGTCTGGCTAAGACTCTTGCTATTAAGACCCTCGCGAGCATTGTGGACGCTAAATACTCACGTATCCAGTTTACCCCCGACCTTCTCCCTGCTGACGTCCTCGGTACTCTCATCTATAGCGTTAAGAAAGAGCAGTTTGAAGTGAAGAAAGGCCCGATTTTCGCAAACTTTGTTCTTGCCGATGAGATCAACCGAGCCCCTGCGAAGGTGCAGAGTGCTTTGCTCGAGGCCATGCAGGAGCGTCAGGTGACCATAGGTGAGCAGACTTTCCCGCTTGACCGGCCCTTCCTCGTGATGGCCACTCAGAATCCTATAGAGCAGGAAGGCACTTACCCTCTTCCGGAAGCCCAGACCGACCGTTTCCTTCTCAAGGTAATCATCGGTTATCCCACCAAGCAGGAGGAGAAGATGATTATCCGTCAGAATATCCGTGGTGCTCTCGACGATGTCCGCGCTGTCGTATCTACTCAGGATGTGCTTGAAATCCAGAAACTCGTTCGCGAGATCTACATCGATGAGAAGATTGAGAACTATATTGTAGATATTGTTTTTGCCACCCGTAATCCCGAGGCTGCAGGTCTTAAGGATCTCGAGGGAATCATCGCTTATGGAGCCTCGCCGCGTGCCTCTATCTCGCTTGCTCTCGCTTCAAGGGCATATGCCTTCCTTCAGGGTAGAGGATATGTTATTCCCGAGGATGTGCGTGCCGTCTGCCATGATGTGATGCGCCATCGTATAGGTCTCACATATGAGGCGGAGGCCAACAATATATCTGCCGATGAGATCATATCGAGCATCCTCGATAAGGTTCAGGTCCCCTGATACCGTTCTTCTCCTTAAAACGCACATCGTTCAACATACTACGTAAAACGTAAAACGTCCAACGTAAAACATAAAAACGCACAATGGATGCCAAGGAACTTCTCAAGAAAGTTAGGAAAATAGAAATAAAGTCGCGTGGACTCTCCAACAATATATTTGCTGGAGAGTACCACACTGCTTTCAAGGGTAGGGGCATGATGTTTTCTGAAGTTCGGGAATATCAGCCTGGTGACGACGTGCGTGATATAGATTGGAATGTCACTGCACGCCACAATAAACCTTATATCAAGGTATATGAGGAGGAGCGCGAGCTGACTGTGATGCTCCTTGTAGATGTCAGCGGTAGCCGTGACTTCGGCGCCGTAGGGCAGGTGAAGCGTGAGTTCATCGCTGAGATCGCTGCCACTCTCGCATTCTCTTCCATTCAGAACAATGATAAGGTAGGTGTGATATTTTTCAGCGATAAGGTAGAGAAGTTCATCCCCCCTCAAAAGGGAAGAAAACATATTCTCTTTATTATCCGGGAAATAATTGACTTTAAACCGGAACATCGTGCTACCGACCTCAACGCTCCCCTGGTTTTTATGACCAATGCCCTTAAGAAGCGTTGTTCTGCATTCCTTTTAAGTGATTTTATAGACTCCCACGATTATTTCAAGTCGCTGTCGATTGCTAATCACAAGCATGATGTAGCCGCCATTCAGGTCTACGACAAGCGTGATGCGAAAATGCCTGACGTAGGTCTTGTTCGTCTCCATGATCTGGAGTCGGGCCGCGATCTTTGGCTGGATACCTCATCTAAAAGCGTTAGGCAGGCCTACGACAAGGCCTGGTATGAGCGTCAGCAGTACTTCTCTTCTACCGCGGCTCGTTGCGGTGTGGATTCCGTATCGGTTGCTACTGATGAAGACTATGTTAAGGCTTTGATAAGCCTATTCCGCCGACGCGGTTGATTTATTGAATTTAAATTTATTATGCAGTCATTTCGTAAATATCTGGCTTTTGCTTTGGTGGCCCTTGCGTTCGTCATGCCTGCCGTTGCCTCGGTTAAGGTGACGGCTTCGCTTGATTCAGCCAAAATCATGATGGGGCGCATCGATACACTTCGTCTGATTGTGGATAGAGAGGCCGCCGTTCAAGGCGTTTTCCCTATTTTCAATAAGGTCGCTCCGGGTGGATACGTCACTATGCTCAACGATACAGTTGAGCTTGGTGCTCCGGTTATCGACACCGTGAAGCAGGATGGAGGAAGGATTATCGAGCGTCTTCGTGTGCCTGTCCAGGTGTTCGACTCCGGATTCTATCGTCTGCCTCCCTTTGTCTATCTGACTTCTTCCGATTCTGTCGGATCCAATGAGGTGGAGCTGACGGTTGTGCCCGTAAAGGTCGGTGAGAACGATGCGATATCGGATTATCGTGATATTTCTGATCCTTCCGATCGCTCATTCTGGGATTGGATGCCCGATTGGCTATATGAGCTCTGGTGGATGTGGCTTCTGCTGATTGTCGCAGTGGTTGCTGCAGTCTATTTCGGACGTAAATATCGTAAGACCGGTAAGTTCATCACTCTTCCCGAGCGTCCGCAGCCCAAGCCTTGGACTGTAGCTCTTGAGCGTCTTGAGCGTCTGAAGGCGAAGCAACTTTGGGAAAACGGAATGGAGAAGGAATATTTCACCGAACTTACCGACATCCTTCGTGATTATCTGCAGGCTCGTTTCGGTATAAACGCAATGGAGATGACGTCGCGACAGATTATGCAGACTCTTGCAGACCAGTCTGACGTCAGAGAAAAGCGCGCCTATGTGCGAAAGATTCTCGATGTGGCTGATTTCGTTAAGTTCGCGAAGGTCCGTCCGCTTCCTGCCGACAATGTCGAGGCTTTCGACAATGCGATGAATTTCATAAAGGAGACTGTAGTGATGGAGCCTGATCCTAAGGTTGAGGGTAATGCCACAAGCGAGGAGGGCGCTGCTCTCTCGGCGGGGAAAGGAGGTGAAAGATGAAGTTCCTTCATCCCGGAATGCTTTGGTTGCTTCTTATTCTCATACCCTTGATAGTGTGGTATGTCGTAAAGCACCGCAATGCTAATCCCTCTATAGGAGTCTCGTCGCTTCAGCCATTCCTGAAGTTTGGTAATTCATGGAAAGTGTGGATCATGCATCTATGCTTTTTTCTTCGGTTAGTTTGCATATCTGCCGTCATAGTGGCTCTTGCGCGTCCTCAGTCTCACGATAGCCTTAAGAATTCCAGGGTTCTTGGCACGGATATAATTCTTGCCATGGATATTTCGGGATCAATGTCTGCGACTGATTTTAAGCCTAACCGCTTCATCGCTGCTAAGGACGTGGCTACTTCGTTTGTCAATTCCCGTCCTAATGACAATATGGGATTGGTGGTATTTGCTGGTGAGTCTCTCTCTTTGATGCCTCTGACCAACGATCGCGCCGCTCTCATCAATGCCATCGCTAACGTCGATATGGGCGATCTCAACGATGGTACTGCCATTGGCGATGGTCTGACGAGTGCGATCAATCGCATATCTCAGGGTAAGGCGAAGTCTAAGAGTATAATATTGTTGACCGACGGTAGTAATAACGCCGGTGATGTCCCTCCGGTGACGGCCGCCCAGATTGCGAAGCAGAAGGGCATTAAGATCTATACGATTGGTGTCGGCACAAACGGAAAGATGCAGATTGCGGATCCTTACGGGTTCTCGACGACCACCCTTGAGACTAAGATTGACGAACCCCTGCTTAAGAATATGGCAAAGCTTACCGGTGGCAAGTATTTCCGTGCTAAAGACGAGCGCATGCTGAAGCAGGTGTTCGAAGAAATCGATTCCCTTGAGAAGTCAAGCATCGATGTCAATTCCGTCACTCTCACTCAGGAGGAGTTCATGCCTTGGCTCTGGCTTGCTTTTGCCGCTCTTGCGCTATCACTCTTCCTTCGTTATACAATTATTAGAAGAATACCGTAATGTTTACCTTTGCATATCCGTCTTTACTTATTCTACTTCTTTCGGTGCCTGTAGTCGTGGCGCTGTATCTTCTTGCCCGTTGGGCAAGAAAGAAAAAGCTCGCGAGATTTGGAAATATGGATTCTCTCAGAGACCTTATGCCGGAGGTGTCGAAATATAAGCCACCGTTGAAGATTGCGCTCGAGGCCGGAGCTCTCGCTTTGCTGGTAATTGCGCTTTGTCGTCCTTGGGGTGGTGTCCATACTTCGAAAGCGGAGAAAGAGGGCATAGAGGTTGTTATCGCTGTCGATGTGTCTAATTCAATGCTTGCGTCTTCTACCTCTGACAATTCCGGGACTTCCAGGATGCGTGCCTCGAAGCTTGTGCTTGAAAAGCTTATCAACCGTCTTGATAACGACCGTGTGGGTCTCATTGTATATGCAAATGATGCTTATACCTTGATTCCGGTGACCAGCGATTATGTCTCTGCAAAGCTCTTTTTGAATTCAATTGATCCCACTCAATATGAAAATCAGGGTACGAATATAGGGGCTGCCATAGATCGCGCCATAAAGTCGTTCAGTGCGGATGAGAACATAGGAAAGTCCATCGTGCTAATAACGGATGCCGAGGAACTTGAAGACGAGTCAGGTGCTCTTGAGGCTGCCAAGAGGGCTAAGAAAAACCATATTCAGCTTAACGTGGTCGGTGTGGGATCTCCATCTCCCGTGCAGATACCTACTTCTTCTGGTCCGATGATCAACCCTGAGACCGGCATGCCCGTGGAGACGGCACTCGACGAGAACCTCGCGGCGAAGATTGCGGGTGCGGGCGATGGTATCTATGTTAACGCTTCCAATCCCGATGCGCTCAATGAGCTTGAGAAGCAGATGGACACTGTTAAGAAATCCGCGTTGGAGACTAATGCTTATGCCGTACATGATGAACTTTTCAGCATTTTCTGCTGGCTGGCTCTGGCCCTTTTGATCATCGATGTCTTCATTCTTGACAGAAAGATAAGTTGGCTTGACAGGATTACTTTCTTTAAGAAGGAATCAAGATAATTTTGAAGAAGTTATGAATAGATCTATAATAAGAAATATAAGGGTTCTTGCAGTTCTTCTTTCTATGGTGGCTGTTCTGACATGCGCTTTCGATATGTCGGCTACCACCAATCGGAAGGAGCGTAAGCTTGTGGATAAGGGCAATTCTTATTTCCGTGGAGGCAATTTTCTTGAGGCTGGCGAGATGTATCAGCAGGCTTTGAAGATTGAACCCGGCTCTAAGGAGGCTCTTTACAATCTTGGCCTGACATATATCCGTCGAGCTTCCGCCGCCCAGTCGGATTCACTGCGTCAGCAGCTCGCTAAGGCAGGTGCCGAGGCTATGCAGGCTGTGGCACAGGCCGTCAAGGAAAAACCAGATCTTGCCGCCGACGCCATTTTCAATCTTGGAAACCTTGCCTTCAATTCTGAAGATTATGCTCAGGCTGTAGCTATGTATAAGCAGTCTCTTCGTATTCGTCCTGAAGACGAGAAGACCCGTAGGAATCTTCGGATAGCGCAGAAGAAGCTTCAGCAGAATCAGGATCAGAATAAAGATCAGGACAAGAATCAAGACAAAGATCAGGATAAGGATCAGGACAAGAATAAAGATCAGGAACAGAATAAGGATCAGCAGCAGAATCAGGATCAGAATCAGGATCAGCAGAATCAGAACCAGCAGAACCAGGATCAGCAACAGCAGCCGGAAATCAATCCGCAGGCTGCCGAACAGATTCTGAAGGCTCTTGAGAATAAGGAGAATCAGACACGTGCGCGTGTGAATAAATCCAACAATGGGCAAGAAGCCGTAGGTCGTGGAAGAAACACCAAGCGCTGGTGATATTGCATACGTTAGGATCCTTGTGCGTGTATGTTTTTTGTCTGATGATTGAGTTCTCAATTCTCAATTCTCATTTATATAGATTATGACCCACTATAGACTTTATATATTGACATTACTTCTGGCGCTTTTCACATCGGCGGCCTCTGCCGCAGGAAAGTTTCAGATCTCCGTTGCTACTCAGACGGGTGGCGATGATATCGAGGTTGGTGAGCAGTTCTACGTCTACATGAAGCTCGATAATATTGATGGTGATCCCTCCAAGCCTGACGTGCCCGGTGCAGTTGTGAAGTATTTCACTCTCAGCAGTCAGTCTACTTCTGTTACGACAATCAATGGAAAGATGACACGCTCGAGCTCCCGCACTTATGTGGCTACCTGTTCAGCATCAAAAGAAGGTTCATTTTCCATCGGTCCGTTGACAGTAGACGGTGTGAGAAGCAACCAGGCGTCATACACCATTGTAAAGTCCGGGTCCGGTACCCTTTCCCGGCATCAGCAGCGTCAGCAACAGCAGGCTGCGGCGCAGCAGCAGGCAGCTCAATCGCAGCGTCCGGATGATGATGGCAACACCGGACCGAAGTTTATAGGAAAGGGCAATGAAAAGCTTTTCTTGAAAGCTTCCGTGTCTAAGACCACCGCTTATGAGCAGGAGGCCCTTGTGTATACTGTTAAACTGTATTCTTCTTACGCCCCAATTAAGTTCATAGGTGCCACTGAGGCTCCGAAATTCGATGGCTTCGTTGTGGAGGAGTCTGATGAGACTTCTAAATCACTTCACTATGAGACATATAATGGTCATGAGTATGCTACCGCAATTATCGCGCGCTACATCATTTTCCCCCAGATGACGGGAAAGCTGACTGTTAAGGGTAATACTTATACTGTAAGTACCGACGAGCAGGAATACTACGATGATCCATACTTCCGCATGTTGACCGTGCGTAGGCCTATTCAGCTTAATGTGACTCCGAATGATCTCGTTGTAGATGTCAAACCTCTTCCGACTCCACAACCGGCTGATTTTTCAGGTGGAGTGGGACAGTTTTCGATTTCTTCTTCCCTGCCTTCTGCTTCTCTTAAGACGAATCAGGCTGCTTCTATCATCTATGAGGTTAAGGGTAGCGGTAATATTAAGTATGTAAAGTTGCCGGATCTCAATGCTCTTTATCCTAAGCAGCTTGAAGTGTTCAGTCCTACCACTCAAGTGGATGCGGTATCTAAAGGATCATCAGTTTCCGGCAGTGTAAAGTTTGATTATTCATTCACTCCGCTGGAAATGGGCACATATCAGATTCCTGAGGTGTCTCTCGTGTATTTTGATCCCTCTACTGGAAAATATGAGAGATCGGTTGCCAAGGGATATACCGTTGAGGTCGACAAGGGTGCTCTATCTGAGAAATCTCAGACTAAAAATCGTCTGAAATTCAGCGATGAGCTTATGCCTGTGGGCAAATTGTCAAAGACCCACGTCCCTATGGTCTACGGTTTTGGATACTGGCTTTGGTATATAATTCCTGCTATCGCCCTTGCTTGCGTGGTGATAGTATATCGTCGTCACCTCAAGAGTGCTGCGGATATTGTCGGAACCCGTATGCGTAAGGCAGGAAAGGTTGCAGCCCGTCGTTTGAAGAAGGCGGCTGCCTGCATGAAGAGTGGTGACAGAGAGAGATTTTATGATGAGATGCTTGTTGCTCTGTGGGGTTACGTTGGCGCCAAACTTAATATTCCCACTTCCGAACTCAACAGGCAGAATGTAGCGCAGCGTCTTCTTGATGCCGGTGCTCCTCAGGCTTCTGTTGATGGTTTGGTTAGTGTGCTTGATGACTGTGAGTTTGCAAAGTACGCGCCGGGTACGGGTGAGGATGAACTGAAGGCGGTTTATAAGAAGGGTGCCGACGTCATCAATGCTTTGGAAGATGCTAAACTTAATGGAAATCAAAATCAATGAAGGTTATGTGTTTGAAAGATTTTTTCCATATGCCGATTAAGATGATGGCGAGGATTGTTAGTGTGGTTGCATTCATGCTTGCCGTGGTATCTCCTGCCCTTGCAGAGGGGCCCGCTCTTGCCATGGCCGATACATTATATGCCAAAGGTGAGTTTTCCAAGGCTGCCGAGGCTTATCTTTCTATAGCAAAGGTCGACGGAGATTCGCCGGAATTGCTGTATAATCTTGCAAATTCATATGCCCAGGCAGGTGATTTGGGTAGTGCGGTTCTATATTATTCCCGTGCCAACAGGCTCGATCCTACCAATAAGGACATAAAGAACAATCTTGGCTATTTCATTTCAAAGGTCGAAGACTCCAACCGTGCGGAGCTTCGTGGCAAAAAGACGAGTGTAGCTCCTGATCATGCTACATTCTTTCAGTCTGCGCGTCGGTTCATCTGTGCGGATTTCCCTCGCAATATGTGGGCCTGGATCGGAGTCATAGCATTCATCTTGCTTTTAGCTCAGATTTCTCTTTATCTGTTCTGTAGTGATGTTCGTCTTCGTAAATTCGGATTTTTCGGAGGTATCTGTTCTTTCTTTATTTCCATCGTAGCGGTGGTTTTTGCTTTCATGAGCGCCTCATATTATGATTCCAATGACCGCGCCGTTATGATGGCCTATAAGACCGAACTGCTGATTGAGCCGTCTTCCGATGCAAAACCGGCGACCAACCTCCTGTGTCAGGGTACGCTATTTGATATAGTAGCTGAGGAGACCGACGTGGAGGGACACCCTACTTGGTATAAAGTCCGCCTTAATTCTGATATCGAAGGTTGGATACGTGCTTCCGATATCGCCATAATTTAAGCTTCGTTACCTCTCACTTGCGAAAAGGTCCGGTAGTCTCAGAGAGGCATATTATGGTAATGTCTTGATTTGGGCATATAGAACCGTACACCCTTATGATTTATCATTAATCATGAGAATAAAAACTGTGGAGATGTAGTTTTGATAATATATTATAGTAGAATATATTATCATAGAAAACGCCGTTTTTATGTTATAAAACACATTTTTTTGATGGCGAAAAATTATGCTGTTTCAAAAATTATGTGTAAATTTGAAACATAATTAGAAAATTATCAACCTCAAATACTAATAGTATGAGCAAAACCATCACATTCAACGAACTTCGCAGACTCAAAGACAGTCTGCCCGACGGAGCCACTCGCCGCATAGCCGACGAACTTAACCTTACTGTACAGACCGTCCGCAATTATTTCGGTGGTGTAAACTATGAGTTCGGTAAGAACATCGGTATGCACATTGAGCCGGGTCCTGATGGGGGAATCGTGGTGCTTGACGACACTACCATCTATGATATGGCCGTCAAGATCCTCGAAGAGGAAAATGCTAAGAAAGCATAATTGAGGCTTTTGAGTTGCAGATACCTCCTTTGTGATAGGTAATTTGTGGATACAAGGGTGGTTTCATCCCGTTTGGGTTGAAATCGCCCTTAACGTATGCTCATCTTCTCGATTCTTCGTAAATCGAATCATCGTAAATTTGAATCTGGTCGGTTTGTTCTCCGTCGATGGTGTTTGCACCGCCATCCCAATTTAACCATTAACCAGGGGGGTTATACCAAACTGACCATCCCGAC
>JAIDSM010000248.1 GCA_029061225.1 Muribaculaceae bacterium | reverse complement strand
ACGTGATGCGCTATGTCGGGCCAAGAATGATTTTTATACATCCAATCAGTGCCCTACGTCACATAATCTCAGAACTAAAATAACATATTCAGTCCGGATTTAGGACGAAAAGAGAGACCGCCTATTATCGGCAGCCTCTCAACACCGGGTGGTCCCACTAGGGAAACTCCACTTTTTTATATCCTAAGAATCAATCTTTTATCAGCCAGACTTTCTTTATCTCCAACATTCGCTCCTACGGCGTATTGCATCGCTTTTCATCGCTATGCTTCGCCAATACCATCGGCATTAGCCCTGTCATTGCTCGCAAGTTCTCTCACTTGTCATTTATGAATATAACGTAATTTTTGGAGAAAACGGCTGTGTTTCTATTAAGATTTCTTATTAACTATCCATCGTCCACCTTTCGTTGAACCGTCTCTATATAGTGTTCCTTTGGCTTTAAGTCTTTCGATTGCCTTCTGAACACCCTTACGAGACATTTTCAAAAGAGGGTATAGTTGATCTATGGTCAATGAACTATTCAATTTCAGTAATTCAATAATCTTATATTCTGTAGAACCATTAATGAATTCTATAGAACTCATAAGAATTTCTATGGTACTTTCTATGGCACTTGTTGAATTTTCTATAGTACTTTCTGTAGTACTTAAGGGGTGATTCTGTAGTACTTGGGTCGTGCTTGGGTCGTGCTTGGTCGGTACTTGGTCGGTACTTGGTCGGTGGTTGAGCGGTTCGCCCTCTTGCTTGGTCAATAGTTGAGCGGTATGAGAGTCCAACTTGGTTGGTCGTTTGAAGGTGACGTAGACGAAGCCGCCGTCCCAACGCCATGTTGGGTCTTCTACTCCTTGTTCGCGGCACGCTTCTATGATGCGATGGATGCCGCTGCCCCAGCTCTCAAGGAAAGTTGAGCGGTAGAGAGCCTGCGCCATATTGCGATTGTATGGGTATGACTCATGCGACTCTTTGACATTCTCAATTGGAATCTGCGGTGGGAAAACGCCGGGATTGGCAATCTCTACACGGTCATCATAGACAGCGATACTGATTGTCAGATTTCGTTTCTCCCATTGGCGGTGGCATAAGGCGTTGATTAGTGCTTCTCTCAGCGCTTTCACTGGCACTTCAAGTCGCTCCTCTCTCATTAATCTTTTGGTCGTGATTTTACCGCTGAGATTAAGATGCTTGAAGAAGAATGCCATACCGGCGTCAAGAAGATCGAAGAAATTTCCCTCTACACGTTGATTGTCGATGAATTCGAGTTTGTTTGTGCCGAGGAAACGAGCCAACCTTAACTGGAAATTATCATAGGGGTAGGTGTTATTTGAGAAAAGCATATCGGCACCGTTGGTCGGCACGCCATTGACCGTGAGTTTCCACTTAGCCAAAGTCTCGTCAACAGGAGCCGACAATGCAGATTCCGGGATTCGTCCACCCTCCACTCCAAGACGGATACAGCCAAGTATCCTGTCGCGGTTCAAATCAGAAAGACTTACGTCCTTAGCCGGAAACGTTTCCCAAGCGTAAGACTGCGGTTCGTATGCCCTAAGACGATCCTCATACATATCGCGAGGCATAATCTTAGTTGTGCTTTCAAGTTTATAGTAAGGTCGGCCTCTATATGTATATGGGCGGTCTCCCCATTTCCAACCATCGAAATGGAAAGCTATCACTTTGTTACCCGGATACTCCGGAACATCAACATATATCGGTTGAATATCATACGCAGGCTCAATCCCTGCCAAAGCCTGGGAAATCTCCCGTTTTGTCGTGTCCGTTACTTGCAGACCTACAATTTTCAGTGATTTCGGTGTAATGCCGAAAATCAGCCAACCGCCATCCGTATTCAGAAACGCGCACGCCGCATGCATACCGTCTTTCAGTTCACCGGTACTCTTCTTCAACTCCAGAGTCCTCGACTCATCCGAGGCAATCAATGCCTTTATGTCGTCAATAGTCATCATTGACTACAAAACTATAGTATTTTAAGGAATAATACAAGACAATTATACATTTTCCAAGGATTACTCTTAGTCTACACTGCAATCGCAAGCCCCTCAAAGTGGCGAGAGAAGGCAGAGTGGCGTCTTGCTAACAAATCCAGGGTACGCTATTCGCAGCATATTGCTATGAAGATACTCGACTGTATGGAAGAAATTGGTCTCAGCCAAAAATTTCTGGCTGAGAGGATGGGATGCAGTCAACAATACATGTCAAAAGTATTAAAAGGGCGAGAAAATCTCTCTATAGCGACTATTCCCAAAATAGAAGAAGCCCTTGAGTTTGAAATACTTGAACCAGCGTTCGAGACTTGATAACGCGATGCCAAGGTGATTGTCTCTAAAAGAATCATCTGGATTGGTAAGATATTTTTTGGACAAATTAGAGAGATATTCTAATTTTGCAGGTGAAAACTTAAAATCATTATAAAATGAAGAATCTACAAATGTTGGATGGTGATGAGATTCAATATTCAGAGTCCTTCCATCAACTTGAAAAACCATTAATGGATTTAGTGGCCGAAACCTCGATATGGGTTAATCCTGCCAAAGTTTCTAAAGACCCAGTCTATCCGAATATAAGAAGGGGACGAGCCAAAGATAAAGGGAAAATAGAGGATGGTGTAAGAATTGATGATAACACTTATGCCAACAAGGCCCTTAAAACGGCAATTTCCAAGGATATAGATATCGCGAACTATACCGTCTGTCATATATGGCCGGGAACAGCCTATGATCAACGTTATCATACTCAACTGGCTAACTTGGTCCTCATCCCTCGGGTAATCGCAGGCCTGTCCGATTTTTGCAAAAAAGTAGTCGAAATGTTAAAATATCGTGCCTATGAACTATACGGTTGGTTCCCTGAAGAAGAAACTGCGCCAGAAAAACCGGAATACTATCCGGAAAAATGGGGAGAGTTTATCAAAGAAGAACTCACCGTGGTTAATGAGGACAGCGATATAGAGGATATAATAGACATTGATGACTATCTCTCAGATATTGGTGAATACTATACAGAGGAAACAGCCTTGGAATATTATAACAATAACAGAGAGGAAATCGAAATTGATAAAGTAAGGAGAAAAGTGCCGAAATGGATTCGTTGTCCTCACCAGATCAATTCGACAATCTTGAATTCCTATATGGAGCTTAGCCGAAACGGTATTTTACCAGTGGCGGTATCTGATTTGCAAGATCTTTGCGAGAATAGAGGTGTAGAAAAATTTATAGGGCACTATAACCAGATGAAGAACTTTGGTTTAAGAAACCATGCAAAGGTGTTTGAACAGTCTAAATATTCAGGGATGATATTTCTTTGGCCTGAGGTAGCCACTTACATAAAGGGTCTCTACAAGAAACGCTGACAGGGTGCCACAAAGTAGCATAGCGTACATTGTGTGAAGATTAAGGCTAATTACAATTGTATTCTGAATTATGCTCATATAGTAGCGAAGGTGTCAATTTTTTGATTATCTTCGCTATAATTATATCGCCGCTTATATTTTACAACACCATTGGCTCTGCTTATCCCAGCTGTCTCTACAACAGCCACGCGTAATGGGAATAGTCGGCTATCTTATTGGTAAGGTGCACTGTTGACATTACGATTCATAAGTATTACCTTTGCATCCGAATTAAAATCTTATTCACAATGGCAAATTCAAAGACAACATTAAGAGATAATATGGTCGAGAAAATGTATCTCGGTATTCCCTACAATAGTGTGGGCTTTAAAAACTGGCTTGTAACCTCGCGAATACTTTCTGAAGAGGAGGCACAGAAACAGATTGACCTTATCAGAGAAGCCGACATCGAGCTGTGGGAACCCGGTGCGCCGGAACTGTTCCGACTTATTGGAGAATGGCTTGAAGAGGCTCGAAAGGCTTCTACGGAAACTTTACGTTCTCTTTATCTTGATTTTGCATTTACTATTTTGGTGAGCCATATTCAGGAGCTAAAGGAGATGACGAAGGATGTTAAAAAAGATGGTCAGAAGTTTCTCTCTGCCGTTATAATGGCTTTCGAATGGTATGAGTCCTTCCTGCGTTCGACACTCACTTACTATGAGTTTGACCCGGACTTGTATGACGAGGATGATCCTGAGGAAAAACCTAAGCGATATCCGAAAATTCCTCTTGATGATGAATTTAATCAGTATCTGAAAGAGTCGAAATACTCTGACAATCTACGCCATAAGATGGTATCGAATCTGCGCAAAATGAATGCTCTGGTAATTAATAATGGACGTGGCGATAGCGATTGGCTTCAAAAGATCGTGGACAAGGCAAAAGCAGGAGAAAATATCCGGTACGCTCGCCTGATAGCTAATAAGGTTGTACATAGTGTAATAGATAATATTGATGGCGCTGAAGGCATAACGGAGTCTGCTCTCCGGGGTGCTTTATCAACGCTAAATCATTATCTTGACTTTTTGATAAGAATATATCTTCTAAAGAAAAAATAAAAGTCTATGAACACAGAGTCTAATATAGTCCTACTGGTAGGAATTGGAGAAACAGGCTTGGAAGTGACACAAATACTTGGCAGAAATAAAGTAAAAGGGATTACTACACTTGGTATTGATAAGGAGTCCCAACTTAAACTACTGTATGCCCAAAAGATACCAGAAGCAGAATTGGTAATTCTCGTTGCTGATTTAGGCAGTAAGAAAGATGACAACTTAACTTTGCAAGCTGCAAAATTGGCAAAAGAAAACGGAAAAATTGT
>JAIDSM010000247.1 GCA_029061225.1 Muribaculaceae bacterium | reverse complement strand
ACCTTACTACGGTAATGGGCGACAAGGGATTGCCGGACTATTCGAAGCAGAACAACTTCCAAGTGGTGTGGAGCCACTCGATGGACACCAAGTCGAATCCGAACATGTCGTTTTCTGCATCTGTCAACTTCTCGACATCAGGCTATACCCGCAATGACCTCAACTCGTATTACTCCAATTCTTTCACGGAGAACACGAAATCGAGTACGGTCAACATGACCTATCGGTTCCCGGGCACAAAATGGGCAGCCAGTGCGTCGACCAACATCAGCCAGAGGACCCAGGACTCCACGCTTGCGGTGTCGTTCCCGAACTTGAATGTCACCTTGAGTCAAGTTGCGCCGTTCAAGCGCAAGAAAGCTGCCGGCTCGGAGAAATGGTATGAGAAAATAAAAATGAGCTACAGCGGACAATTCCAGAATTCATTGACCGCCAAACAAAATGTATTTTTCAAGAAGAGCCTTATCAAAGACTGGAGAAATGGCCTGAGACACTCTGTGCCAGTATCTGCCACCTTCTCAGTGCTCAAATATGTCAATGTGTCGCCATCGATCTCGATGACTGACCGCATGTATACGTCGAAGATCAAGAGGGAATGGGATCCAAATGCAGCCGCAGAAGTGCTGGATACGTGCTATGGCTTCTATAACATCTTTGACTTCAGCGCTTCGCTATCGGCAGACACAAAGCTCTATGGCTTCTATAAGCCCATGAAATTCTTGGGCGACAAGGTGCAGATGATTCGCCACGTCTTGACACCGAGCCTCTCTTACAACTATACGCCTGACTTCAGCGACCCGATGTGGGGAGTATATGGACAGTATTCCTACGTAAACAATGCAGGAAATAACATTACAAAGAAATACAGCTATTTCTCTCACGGTGTCTTCGGCAGCCCGGGACAAGGAATGTCAAGCTCGGTATCGCTATCGCTCTCTAACAACCTTGAGATGAAAGTGAAGAGCGACCAGGACTCAACGGGAGTGAAGAAGATCTCGCTTATCGAGAACCTTTCACTGAGCCAGAGCTATAACTTCGCGGCAGACTCGATGAACTGGAGTAATCTTAACACCTCGATATTGCTTCGCCTGACAAAAAGCTTCAACCTTAACCTTAGTGCGACATGGGATCCCTATACGTATGCCTTGAACTCGAACGGGCAGCCGGTGAGGGTCAACAAGACACGTCTGCAAGCCCATAAGGGATGGGTGAAACTGACCTCAACAGGCACATCGTTCAGCTACACGATCAACAACAGCACTTTCAAGAAAAAGAAGGATACCAAAGACACCAGCCGCAACAAAGGCCGCAATGATGATGAGGATTACGATGATGAAGATGAAGACTCCTCATTTGCGGACACGGCACCCAGCAAGCGCAAACGTGGGCAGCAGGATGATAAGCAAAGTGATGCCGACGGATATACACCTTGGGAATGTCCGTGGAGTATATCGCTCAACTACTCGATCAACTATGGCCTCGGGGATTTCAACTACAAAAAGATGGACTACAACGGGCGCTTCACGCAGAATCTCTCGCTATCCGGTAACATAAGGCCGACGAAGAACTGGAACTTCTCAATGTCGTGCAGCTACGACTTCCAGGCGAAGAAGATAGCCTACATGAATTGCAACATATCGCGCGATATGCACTGCTTCACGATGACCTGCTCGATCATCCCTGTGGGAGTGTATAAGAGTTTCAATTTCAACGTGGCAGTGAAGTCGTCGCTGCTGAAAGATATCAAGTATGACAAGCAATCGTCGCGCTTGAACGGCATCAATTGGTGATTTTATTTGGATATATCCGAAAAAATTATTAATTTTGTAAAGATTTACCGAAAAATGGCCCGACTACTGACCATTATAATAAAGGACCTGAGAAGAAAAATGCTGACTCTCGCGGCAGAGCGAGACGAGGCGGCAGCAAAGCTGGAGATG
>JAIDSM010000246.1:7465-22403 GCA_029061225.1 Muribaculaceae bacterium | reverse complement strand
GATTTTTTTTGGTCTCCACTCAATCCCTGATGCCATCAGGGATTGAGATGGCGTCTCGCGGAGTTTGGGCCGTTTACGTTTTTTATCATAATTGTGTATGTTTACCGGAATCAGTCCTGTACCTCCGGTGTTAACGTGACAGTGTAGAATTTAGAGCTTCCGCCTTCGAGATAACGCTTATTGAAATACCGCATCCGGGGAGACCGATAAGCACGGTCACTAATATTATTACGGCCGCCAAACACCTTTTTTTCATAACTTTATGACCTTTATTATTTTTGATTTAAGGGTGCAATAAAGATGAAGACCTGTCCATTTTCTGCAGGAAAATTGGTGAGATGCTCCAATTGCTTTACGTATCCTGCTGAATGCTCCCGTATGTTTTCTATTATTTCAGTATCGGAGGTACCATCTGATTTCTCGGTAGTACGTATTATCAAATCCTCTGTAATATTAGAACCGTTGAAAAAACGTGATGCCTGAGACATTGCCTTGACCGCAGCGACCCGGTTAAGAGCCGATTCACTATTATACTTACCCTTGTCAAGTTTCACCACAGACATCAGATAGGCATTGTCATAGTCCTCAACTGCCTTCACTCCGTCAAACGGAGCATTCTCATACATTCGCACAAGAAAATTCGCCAGAGCCGTCTTCTCCTGATTATAGCTCTGAGCCCATAATGGCACTATCGGTATAAACAAGAAAGTCAGCAATGCACTAAGAATTATACGTTTCATTCGATTACTTTTTTGAATCTTGAAACAAAGAAATGAGTTTCTTAACAAAACTGATAACTAACGACTTTTCCTTATAACCGAATTCATATTTTAGACCGCCTTGAGCATCTATAGATATCTTATGTGGAGAAAAAGTTTCAAGATGTTGCTGCTCAATTCGCTCGTTGAGCCAGTTCGGCAACCTGTCATTTTTGGAAAAATCGGAGATGCCGACTTCATAAGCCTCCTTTTGATTAAACTGGCAATATACGTATATCATATTCTGATTGCCAAGGTTGACAACGCATGAATTCGGTTGCCATTTCAATATTTCAAATGGCAATTTTTCATTTGTTTTATATTGTAGCAGACACACTCCTAAATCGTCAGCCATAGCCTCCGGCAACAGATTAATCATATCTCTCAGAGAGAAAACATCATCCGCCAAAGACTCATTTTTGTCTGTGTCTTGAAGAACTCTACTTAGTTCCTTAACTTTTTCAAGTTTATTCATATTATTACTTAATTTTTCAAGTAATCTGCCATACTGGACAAAGGGAATACGAACGTCCAAATCACTTATTTTTGTAAGGTTTGGATTTACCCAATTTGCCAATAATGATATCTTATTCTCTGAATTAACTACCGGGATGGGAATAAGCCGACAGTCTATACTTTCACAATCTGCTTTACTCCAATTCCTACGGTCCGGTAATTTATCGGGGATCAGAGTGAGATATACGATTGCATCTACATGACAATTTTCAACCTGACTCATTATCTCATAATATCGAGGTAATTGTCGAGGCATATCGACTGCATCATTTATCTTGTTTTCAATGATAATGCAGCGCGTAGTATTCTCGTCTTTTATAAGAATATCTATCCTATTCTGTTCACGCTCGATGACAGGATTTGAAAAACCACCAATGCTGGCTTTATTATCACTCTTTCTTGCAGCATTCAACATTTCGATGAATGCCTCAAGAAGGATATATCTGCCAGACCCTTCATCTTTATAGCGGAGGAATCCTGTAAGTATATCACTATGATAGTTCTCCCGATAATAAAGATCGGAAGTGAGGGTAAAAACATTGAAACCGTCAAGTTTATCTTTCTTCGCAATTTCTCTATAGCTTTCCAATAATGGAGCTATATCAAGATGCTTAATCGTTTGTAACGGATTATTCATACAATCATTTGAGAATTATTTCTTAACAATTTTAAATGAGGAATATTTACCAATTTCCTCTTTTGGGATCAATACCGTAAACTTTATCGGCATACACTTATGGTATATATCAGCTATCCATTGATTATTATCGCTATCATAAAAATACTCAGGGTCTCTAATTGTTGATAATGGATAGAAAATATCTTCATTACCAACAACTTCACTTGTCATTATCTCAAATGGATATCTGAAAAGGCCCGTACAACCGGGAATAAATGCAAATTCATCTGCGTAGATTCTAACTGCAATTGCTAAATTATTTTCCCCTTCCATGTACTTACCATCCAACCTATGTTTTTCCCGATCCTCACACTCTTCTAAATAATATGAATAAAGTAGTGCTGAATGATAAGGGACATCATGATAATCAGGTTTTATATAATCAGCAAATATATGCCAGTGTGGATCTGCTATAAAATTGATTATTTCTAAAAGGTGCGGATCATAATCTATCCCATTGTTATCTTCAATACAAATCCCTTCAAAAATTTCTTTTCTAAACAACCGCGTTAACTTGTACATCCAATCCAATAACACTTCCTGATTATTACGAAACTTTAAACCAAGAAATTCCGGGATTTCTCCCAATTTTTCATCGCGATTTTCCGCTGCTTTGATCTCTTCTTTAGACATTGCGATTCCTGTTAAGCCATCTTTTATTAAATGGTATACTGGAGAATCCATTGTAAGGTATCCTTGAAAACTGGATGAAGAACACTTTTGGATTTCTTCCTGTGTGTAATTAGGATGCACGTGTCCAATTAATTTAAAATCTACCTGATAAAAGTCGTCAGGATTAAGATTATTCAATAAATTTACATTATCAGGATTTTTAAACTGTTTAACTATCCAATCCGAATGTTCTATTTCATGCACAACTTTTGGTTCACCAACTTTAAGTTCCCAGTATATTTGAGATGGCAAGATTGCTTCAATCTGAGAATATAGATTATCGAGCGCGACAAGCTCACTTTTCTTCTGAAGCTCCCAAAGCTTCATCTGCATGCCGAAAGTGTTACCGGCAAACTCACATTCGCTGCCATGATTTTTTGCGTATGTTATAAGATGGGGAAGGCTCACGGTTGCTTTCGCAGTCACCATATAGCCTTGGCCATCCGGTTTTTCCGACTCTGAGACAATGGTATACACTTTAATAGCGCCTGATGAGATAGTTACAATCTCATCTTTTACCAGATCGTCGTTGAGGATAGTGGTGTTGGCCGATACAAAAGCTCCATATGCCTGCTCGATAGCTGAACGCAGAGCATTCTTAACAGCATCATCTTTTGTAGGACCATCAGAAGAAACCGTCAAAGTAATTTCCTCGTTGCTTTGAGCAGAAAAACTCGGCGTCGATCTATTCCCATTCGATAAACTAAACTTAAACTGCGACGTAGCTTGATGTTGCTGGTTATTGAAAAGTCCGTTTCTATTCCCATTGAAAGTCTGTGAGTAACCAGTAACCGGAAGCCATACCGTCAATACGATAAACAACGTTAAAACTCTTAAAACTAATTTCATGTCTTCTTATATTTTACCAATTATAGTATACTTTTGTTTCAGGTTGATTTTCAGCCCATTTTTCAGCTACCGAACGCGCAGCAGCAATGGACGCCATTGATTGGCGATGAGAATCTGCTTGCTCCTTCTTCCTGAATTCCAATTCATCCTTATACTGCTGAAGTTTTAATTGCCATTCACGTTCCTTGTCAGAAGATACCTTTTCAGTGATTAAAGCAGCAAGTTTTTCTGCATCTGCAAATGACGATGATGAGACTGAAATTTCATTGAGATACGCGATAGCTTGATCGGCACCTTTCTCATCTTGTGAGACAGCCCATGCATGTTTAGCTTTACTCAAAAGCTCGGTGCCTTCTTTGTCAATCTTGTCCTGATAGATTTCCACTGCGGCTTTCATTGCTTTTTCATAACATTCATAGCATATTTCCGGTGTCGCCATCAGGGTTGCAATAGCCCCATCGTAGTTGCCTGTTAATGCCAGAGTCCTTGCATTGTCAATAATGTTCGTACAATTTTCCAAGTAATACATACTTATTTTATCGTAAGCATGTTCGAAAATTGTAGAAAAAATGGGGTTGGACGACTTGATTCCGTTTATAGCCGTCTGCCATGCTTTTGTTTCATTAATCCCAATACCTGACAAATTCATAGACTCAGAAGCAAAGGTTTTGTTTTCTATAACATCTCCGATTATGAATGTCACTTCCACTTTCTGGCTGATACGTGGAGGTGTTGTCGGTGCGACATCTTTCTGCAGAACATTACACTTGGCAAGCATCACAAAACGGTCTGCATGATCCATTGAACCTAAACCGTATTGCAGCATAGCTTGCTCCATTTTAGAAACGAGCAATTTCTTTGAAGCCTCAGGCACACCTTCTCCTATCACAACCGGATAATATGCGATCTGCCCTGAGTTCTCAGCTTTCATGCGTATGCCGACTGCAGCTAACGAAAGCATCAATAATATCAATATCCTTTTCATTTTTCTCCTAAAATCAATACAGCCTCACCCAGACCGCGTATTATTAGCTTAGAAGTTATATTGTAAGGCGGTTTTTGAAGATATTTGCGCAATGATGTTGCGAAAGCCCGCGCATCAATTGCTTTTCCGCTCTTATCTTTCAATGGAATCCTTACCTGCTCAAATAGTGCGAAAGACTCTGTACCGTCACTAAGATTATAGCTGCCATTAACGGTATTGTCCCGCATCCATGCCTGGATTACGTCGGTCAGTTCTTCTCCGTCAAATTCCATTTCAAGATCATTATCCCAGTTATCCCAACACCTTACGGTCAAAACTATTTCACGTCCATTTCTCTTTTGATCATCATACCAGTTATCAAGCTGCCTCTCAAAATCCTTGATATTCGCTTTTACTGCCTCTTCGAGTGCGACAGGAATGGAACCTGAAGTTGGCAAAGAGTTTCCCGTGGCCGTCGCTATACGCTTATTGGTATATGCATCAAAAGCTTCAAGAGTAAACGATACGACTTTACCGGAAGTAGCCTTAGTGACGTTCCACCATAGTTGGATCACTATATCTGATTTCATCCTGCGCTTAAGAATATCGAGTGGTGTCTCCGCTATGGATGCACCGGATGTCTTGCTCGAGGTTACGTCATCTTCAGCCTGCTTTATGCCAATAGACTTAATTTCCATCTCCGCATCTTTCAGGCTATATCCCATCCCAGTCAGAATTCCTCCAATTTTTGAGACTACCTGCGGCAATTCCAAGTCTTCTGCAAATGCTCTCTGATAATCAGGCACTTTGACTGAAGTCCCTTGATTGTCGAATGTCTTGGTAAAGTAGCGTTGTGTACACCAGTTGTCACTTGGCAGGATCATAAGAGTCGGTTTCTTGATGTCATCTGCGTGAATGACCAGTATACAAAGAAGAAAGAAAACCACACTAAAGATTCTCCTCATACTTCAATCGTCCATAGCCGTCCGGCTCACTCGGCGGCGTTGATGTTAGTGAATAAAAAAGCGTGAGAGCCGTACTTGCTTCCCGTTCCCCGTATAGAACCCCTATTCCATTCTGAAGTCTACCAGGTTCCCATGCGTCAGGAATGGGCATTGGGTAAACGCCTTTTTTGTCAGATGCAAAATTACGTATCTTTTTAAATTCAGCTTGTATCGGCATCAGTTCATTCCGATTCATTTTAACATTTATTAATATATACGGATTCCCATGATACGAGTTTTTTTATGTAATTTTACTAACGAATATAACACTCTCATGAAAACAGACCCTGATAAACTGAATCATTTAAGGCATGTCGTAGAAGAGACTTTTGGCCGTAAACCGGTTTCTCCTATCAACTTCGACCACCTCTCCTATCAAATATTTTCCACTACAGGCCATAAAGTCGGAGTATCCACACTCAAAAGATTCTGGGGATATGTCAAGTCTCCATATAATGCGACTCACACTACCCTGCCAATTCTTGCACGCTACGTCGGCTACCGCGATTGGGATTCATTCTGCTCACAATATAAGGGAAATGAAGATTCAGGTTTTTCATCAGACAGACTGATAACCGCTTCCGAACTAAGCCCTGGATCCAGCGTCTATGTCGAGTGGGAATCGGATAAATGGCTGAAGTTGATCAAAATCGACCAACCTAATATCTTTAAAGTAACTGAATCAAACAACATCAAACTTCTGCCGGAAGATATCGTAGCTATAGACACCCTGCTCATAGGCGAAAGATTCTTAGCCAGGGATTGCATGCGCAATGGGATTGACTTAGGTACTTACATAGGGGCCCGAAAGACAGGAATCCGGAGTCTGTCGTATGAAGTATAGCGTCCTTACCTCTGATCTCAACTCAATGCAAAGTAATCACGTTTAGGCGAGCGAGCATCTGCTCTATGCGTGAACGTATGGCCTGGCGGTCCGGCACGGAGACGAAGTGCATCTTTTGAAGATCTTCAGATGCGGGAGCAAACCACCAGTAATCACCCTCCCTCTTCTCGCCGGGAAGAAGATCCAGTTTCTCCCGAAGCAACGAGTGCAACGATTCATCCTGCGACTCGCAGACAATATAGAACCTGACCTCGATACCTCCGTCTTCTGCCTGACGGTTGAGGAAGACTCCGACCCAAGAATTGAGACGAAAGTACTCTTCGTCAAGCCAAACGCAGAGGTGATAGAAATGGTACTCCGCCCATTGTGCATGGTCAGCTCCCTTGATGCCGCCGCTACGGGCCTCATTGATAAGCCAGTTGCCACAGTCAAAGGCTGCCTTACCGAGTTTATAAGACATTGAGTCGAGCATCCGGCTCTCCTCCTCCGTGATCTCCACATCGTTCATCACATGGTTCATGAGTTCTTTCAGACCTGAAGCTTCACTTATTATTGCCGTATCTTGTTGCCCTCCATAATTCGAAACCTGCTCTTTTCGACTTATCAGGAAAATACACACGGCAATGGCGGTTATGCCTGACACAACGCCTATCCATCTATAACGGATCCGTCTCTTTCTATTGTTGATTAAGGAATTATTAAGGAGTTCCGGGATTTCGTGGACACTGGCCGGGCGTTTATCGGGGTCTGACGAAAGGCATTTCCTCCATACGCCCCTAAACATACCTTTGCGGTCCATCTTCTCAAGCAACATGCCGATTGAATATATATCGACGGCAACGGAGACTCCGGATTCAGAGTTGAAGTTCTCCGGAGCAGTGTAACCTATTGTTCCTCCCGGAAAGTCAAGTCTTTCAAATCCGTTTCCGCGACTTATCCCGAAATCGATGATCTTGACAAATCCGGAATGGGTGATCATTATATTCGACGGTTTCAGGTCGCAGTGGATAGTCTGACGTGAATGTATATAGTCCACGGCGGAGCACACCTGACGGATGATGTCAGCAATCCTGCTTCCTTCGACCGACGCATGAGAGGCCAGATACTCAGTGAGGGTAAGGCCCTCGATATATTCCAGAAGGATAGCTGTTCCGATGCCAGGGACGTCTGCCATCGACATGGCTGCCACTATATTCTGATGATTCATGATGGAGGTCACTTCAAATTCCTTCTGCAAGAGACTCCTGTGAAGTTCGCTTGACCGGAATTCGCGCTTCAGACCCTTTATAGCGACGCGTCGTCCGCGATACAACCCGGAGTAGACCACACACCATCCGCTATCGGACTCATGGATAAGACGTATGTCAGACCATGTTTTCTGGCCTGAAATACCCTCCATATTGAAAGTAAACAACGAGTCTGTCTTAGAGTTCTGAACCATAACCTGTTAAAACAAAGTTGGACACTCCATAATCCGGATCTTCCCCTTTCGGTCCGCGAGCGTACACAAAGCTCCGGATATTATTTTGCATGTCAGTAATTGAGACCGAGCTGCCAGAGAGGGACTATGTTGGCGTGACCGGATTCTATGTCGTCGCGCACTACTATACCATTTGGATCATTATCTAATTGCTTCTGTCCTTTCTTTGCGCCTCCGACCTCAAAAATATGTTCTGAGATTCGGAAGTCAGTGGTCTTCGCAGCGATAACATCATTGTTGACCCGCATCTGGTTGTAAAAGAAAGTTTCACGTACACTTCCGATATTTGTGTCCCGACCTTTCAACGCATACATAAGGTTGGTATTGTCGATGAATATCTTCTCCACTTTCCCCAGACCCCTCAACCCGCCTGTCTCATCGCGAAGCTGAGCTATCATACCGGCCTTCTCCAGATAGACGAGATAGTTTGGCAAGTCATTCTTGCTTACACTTAACTCTATCGTCAGGTTTCCCATATTCGGCTTATAGGGAGCGGATTCAGAAAGAATCGACAGAAGACGGGCAAGTTTTCTGGAAGTAGAGACATTCATCCCCGCATATTGCGGAATGTCGACCTCAAGGGTCTGCGTCATCACCTGCTGAAGACGCAGCTCATATCCTGGCAGATTACTGAATGGATAATACCCCTTCGCAAGATACTCCCTGAAGTATGGAAGCGGGTGGAAATCAATCGGCACTTCAACCTTATGATGCAGAATCTCATCAAGTGAATATACCGGGAAATCCACTTCCTTCGATATTTTCAGATATTCACGGAAAGAGAGTCCCTGCATATGAAACATCAATACCCTGCGGCTTAGATCTGCAACACCCTGATGTATGTCAAGGACTGAACTACCGGTAAATATCACCTGAAGCTCGGGATGAGTGTCATATATCTGCTTGAGTTCACGCGACCAACCCTTATACTTGTGAACCTCATCGACGACGAGATGCCGTCCGTTTTCCTTCACCCATTCATCGGCAAGTCCTGTAAGTGTATGATTATAGAAATAGGAATTGTCAGCCGACACATAGAGCCATCGCTCCCGATCCGGCTGCAGAAGAATATGCTGCTTCACTATAGTAGACTTGCCGACACCTCGAGGTCCGACAAGACCGATCATGCGGTCTTCCCATATGATTCGGTCGTACATATACCGTCGGAAAGCCGTAGGAGTCCTGCGCAGCTCCTCGTTCATGTATGTGATGAGATTGAAGTCGGTCATGGCTCTATAAGTTTTATCATATGCAAAATTAATGAAAAAAAACGACAAACCAATCCCTATCTGCAAAATTGTCACCCTTTAGGGGAAAGTTTTCGCAGATTCTTTCCCCTAAAGGGTGATATTTCAGATTGAGTGCGCTGAAAAGCAAGAGCATCGGACGCATATTCGGCGTGATCCTCGTCCTTCTCTATGTCGCCTACATGGTCTTCACCATCATCAGAGGTTAAAAGTATATCCTCTCACGAAATATAGATTCTTAATGGTTGATAATGAATAATTTACCAGCCTACCGGGCACCGGTCAACATCAGTATCTTATCTGAGTTTGACGTAAAATGCTGATATATATCCTTTTCAATCTTTCGAAACAGCATATTCTACACTTTTCCTATAAATTTAGACCTGCAAATATACACTTTTCCCATGAAAAATACAAGTAAATTCAGCACTTTTCCAAAAAACATATAAAATCTTGCACTGCCTCACAAAAAGACACTGCCCGCCCCGCTATCTGAGGCCCTGGAATGCCCTATGGAGTAAGGCGGACAGCGTCATAAGTCAATCAGTGCAATAAGTTTTTTTGCAGGACATTCGATTTTTTCGTATCTTTGCGAAAAAATTTGAGGATTATGAGCGAGCTGCAATACCCCGTGGGAATGGCTACATTCTCCGAACTCATCGAGGATGGCTATGTCTATGTTGATAAGACCGCGTATATAAAGCCCTTGTTGAGACAGGGTAAATTCAAGTTCCTGAGTCGTCCCAGACGTTTTGGCAAGAGTCTCCTGCTCTCTACCCTGGAAACTTACTTCGAAGGTCGCCGCGACCTCTTCAAAGGGCTTGCCGCTGACTCCATGGAACTTGACTGGAATCCCAGACCGGTGCTTCATTTCGACTTCAATACGGGTAAATATGATGAACCCATGGGTCTGAAAAACAGACTCACCGCCCATCTGGAAAAATACGAAAGGAAATACGGAATCACTCCCCGCTCAGAATATGACCCGGCCCTGCGTTTTGAAAACGTCATCTCTTGCGCCTATGAAAAGACGGGGCAGCAGGTGGCCATTCTCATCGACGAGTATGATAAGCCTCTGCTGGATATCGAAGACAATAAGGAACTGTATGAAAAGAATCAGCGACTGCTCAAGAGCTTCTTCGGAAACCTGAAGAGCATGGACCGCTACATACGCTTCGCTTTCATCACCGGAGTGGCGCGTTTCAGCAAGGTCAGCATCTTCAGCGACCTCAACAACCTCGATGATATATCTATGGATAAGGCTTATGCCGACATATGCGGATGGAGCGAAGAGGAACTGCTACGCTACTTCCGTCAGGGCATCGAGGATCTGGCTGAGGAACGGGATGAAAATTTCGAAGAGACTCTTACGGCCCTGCGGGATTATTATGACGGCTATCTTTTCTCCCTGAAAGGGTCGCGGCTTTACAATCCCTTCAGTGTATTGAAGGCATTGAAGAAGAAGGAGATCGACCCCTATTGGTTTGACAGCGGCACGCCGACTTTCCTGGCTCGCCGGATCATGAGGCAAGGTACATTCCCGCCTGACATCAACGGCAAGAAATGTGACCGGGAAGCCCTGCA
Organism: Muribaculaceae bacterium; assembly: GCA_029061225.1. Lineage (GTDB taxonomy): Bacteria > Bacteroidota > Bacteroidia > Bacteroidales > Muribaculaceae > Lepagella. The sequence continues at coordinate 11,806 of JAIDSM010000246.1, read as the reverse complement.
GGCTGTCGGCCTTCACGACCGCAACCCGCTTCCACTGATGTTCCAGACCGGATACCTGACCATCGCAGACTACAACAAGGATACCGGGCTGTACGAACTCCGGTTCCCAAACCGGGAAGTGGAGATGGGATTCTATCAGCAGCTCCTCAAGGTCTACGTTCCAGACACGACAGACCCGTTCAGTCCCTTTGACTTTACACTCTTCAAGTCAGATCTTGCCGAAGGACGGCCTGATGATTTCATGGAGCGGCTCGCTACGCTTCTTAAGGCACTTCCCTATGAAGACCACAAGGAGTCTACCTACCGCGCCGTCACTTTCCTCATCGCTGTCCTCTCCGGCTCCCCTGCCCTCGCCGAACACCAAAACTACCGCGGACGCTCAGACCTCGAGGTTTTCGCAGGCCGAAACATCTACATCTTCGAGTTCAAATACAACAAAAGCCTGCAAGAGGCTATGGATCAGATCCGCGATCGTGACTATGCCGGCCGCTACGCATTGGATCAGCGTCAGATCTATCTGATCGGAGCCAACTTTATTGAGGATAAAGACTCGCGAGGCCTCGAATACGAGATAAGGGGTCGTGAGTGACATGAAAAACCGGATGCATAGCGATATGCATCCGGTTTTTCATTTTTATAAAAAGACACTGCCCGCCCCGCTATCTGAGGCCCTGGAACGCCCTATAGAGTAAGGCGGAGCCGCAATTAAAAATCTAAAACGGTTGAAAACTTGCATCTAAGAAAAAAAACAACTATATTTGCAGGAATGAAACAAAGAAGAGCGCAAATATGGCTGACACAATCAAATATCCCATTGGAATCCAGACCTTTTCAGAAATCATAACAGATGGTTATCTATATGTGGATAAGACAGAGATGATATATGAGATGGTTAAGAAGCGTAAATACGTATTTCTTAGCCGTCCCCGACGTTTTGGCAAAAGCCTGCTCATGTCTACAATCGAAGCATATTTCAAGGGAAGAAAAGATCTATTTAGCGGGCTCAAAATAGCTGACCTTGAGACCGAATGGATTGAATATCCTGTTTTCCGTTTTGACTTAAGCGGAGGCAGATTCGACGATACGGACAAGGTCATCAGCCATATCAACAGCTATTTAAGGGAATTCGAGGGCATTTATGGATGTCATAGTGACGGAGACATCTCAGTGAAATTCAGGGAACTCATCAGGGATACTTTCCGCAAGACCGGTAAAAAAGTTGTCATCCTGATCGATGAGTATGACAAACCTATGCTCGACTGTCTGCAAGACAGTCAGCTTCACGACGCTATGCGTGAGGTGCTCAGAGGTTTCTATTCCGTAATCAAGGCAAGCGACCAATATATTAAATTCGCCATGCTCACCGGCATAACAAAATTCGGGAAAGTATCGGTATTCAGCGGAATCAACAACCTGAAGGATATATCGCTGCTTCCGAAATATAACGACATCTGTGGAATATCCGAATCTGAATTCAGGCATAATTTCAAAGACTCCATCAAATATTTTGCCGAAGAATCCGACATAACGGAACGTCAGGCCTGGGAACAGTTCAAGACCATGTATGACGGCTATCATTTCTCAAAACGCGGAGAATTTATCTACAATCCCTTCAGCGTACTCAATGCTTTCGATGACTCTGAACTTGGAAGCTATTGGTATGCAAGCGGATCTCCGTCATATCTGATCGATCTCATCGAACGCTTTCATTATCCATTGGATTCTATAGATGGTGTAAGACGTAATGAAATTGAACTAAGCGACATCTCCGACATGGAGAAAGATCTTGTGCCTTTATTATATCAGTCGGGATATCTGACCATCAAGGACTATGAGGAATCCACCGACGAGTATGTGCTTGGATTCCCGAATATAGAGGTAAGAAGTGCATTCTGGTCATCGCTCGCCAAAAGATTCTTCCGTGGAGTAGACGGAAGGTCAGCCTTCAATGTACGCGACTGCGTTAATGATATTCTGGAAGGAAATGCCAATGGTTTCATGGTAAGGATGAAAGCCCTATTCGCGGATACAAACTCCGAACAGGAGAAGAACAAGGAGATACATTTTCAGAACATGATGGCTATAGCAGCCAAAATGATGGGATTGACCGTTCGGACGGAAGTACACTCATCCGCGGGCCGCTGCGATATGCAGATACTTACGGATAGATATGTATACGTTTTTGAATTCAAGATCGACGGGACTCCTGAAGAAGCCATGGAGCAGATTAGTCAAAAGGGGTACGCTATGCCGTTTCTTGCCGATTCAAGAACCGTTATCCTTATCGGAGCCAATTTTCTTACATCTACAAGAACAATTGGAAACTGGATCATTGATTATGCAAACTGAGAAACTTTTTTATACTCAGCGACCTCCGCCCCTTCGTGCCCGCTGCGTGTAAAAAAACCGGATGCATAGCGATATGCATCCGGTTTTTCATTTTTATAAAAAGACACTGCCCGCCCCGCTATCTGAGGCCCTGGAACGCCCTATAGAGTAAGACGGACAGCGTCATAAGTCAATCATTGAATTGATCATTAATCATTGATAATTGATCATTAATCATTGATAATTGATCATTAATCATTGATAATTGATCATTAATCATTAACCACTGCCTTCACTACTGTGTCGGCGCTGCGGAGGATGTAGACTGCCGGCTTCAGCTGCTTCAGTTCATCGCGTGAGCAGGCCTTCTTCAACAGGATGCCGTTCATGTCATATACGTCTACGGAAGCGTTCGGATCTGCGAAGATGGCATCTACGCCTGAGAGGCCCATGATGACGCACTCCGCCTTGAGGTTGGAGCCGTCGACAGTTGAAACTGTGATAACGCAGCTTCCTGCCTTAAGCACCTTGACATTGCCCTCGGCATCCACCGTTGCAACCGAAGTGTTGCTCGACTCGAATGTCACAGCCTTGTTCTCGGCATTCACAGGAAGCACGGTAGCCTTGATGGTGAACTCACCTCCTTCGATACCGTTCCATTCCGTCGGATCGATGGTCAGAGACTCAGCAAGTACCGGGCCTGCCTCTTCTGCGGTAACATCGATCTGCGCTACCGGGCCGTCGTTGTAGAGGGTTTCGGCGATGATGGTGCATGCGCCGTCGATGTCGCCCTCGCCCTGGGCGCGGGTCTTTAGGCTCTCAAGATCCACATGGAGCGTAACGAGGCCGTTCTCATCTACGGTGGCGATTTCCGGATTGGTTGTGCGCCAGAAGATCTGTGGCAGCGTCACGTTCTCCGGCCAGATGGATGCGGTCAGTTGGAATGTATCGCCGGCCTTGCCGGAGATCTTGTCGGCACCTTCGACTGTAATCTTCTCGGCGTCGATCATCACGTAGCTGTCGAAGCGGTCCCAGCAGGTGAACGCATCATAATAGGCGTCCTTGGCCTTCTCGCCCTGCACGTAAAGCTTGCCGCTGTAGACGCTGAAGGTGTTGTTGGGAGCTGTCGGAGGAGTCTGGGCCGTGATGCTGACGGTGTTGGCCTTGCAGCCGTCGAAGGCCTTCTCGCCGATACTCTTTACCTTGTGGCCCATGATGATCTTTTCCAGGCTGCTGTCCCCGGCGAAAGCCGATGCTCCGATAGTCTCCACTGAAGGAGGAAGGATGACTTCATCAAGGCGTGTGCAGCCGCTGAAGGCCTCGTCGCCAATCGTCTGCACAGCGCTGCTGACGAAATTCAGGTCGGTCAGGCTTGTGCAACCGCTGAAGGCGTTGTTTCCGACAATCTCGACACTGTTGCCAAGAACCAACGACTTCAGTTTCTTCATATCCTTGAATATATCGTCAGGAATCTCGGTGATGAGGTCGCCGATTCGGAGAGATGATACTTCATCAAGACTTAGAGACTGACTTTCTATTTCTATAGGACGACCCCAGTAAAGGTCGGTCACGTTGCCATAGAAGGCACGTTCGCCTAATGATATCGGTAGGAGTCCGTCTGCGAAAGTCACATACGCTTGACCGAAAACATTACTTCCGATTTCAATCACACTTGAAGGGATGGTGATATTGGCGACATTGACGCAGCCATAAAAAGCGATGGTACCTATTGTTTCGAGTCCTTCAGGGAATGTTACCTTTTTAAGCGATTTGCAGTTGTAGAACGTATAGGGCTTTACTTCCTTTAGGCCTTCCGGCACCTGAAGTTCTGTCAGTTTTTTTTCATTGATGTACAGTCCATTTTCGCTTCCGCCAAGGGGATTGGCGTGATAGCTGCCGAAATCTATTCTGCACCATGCCGTCAGATCGGAGATATTGACTTGCGAGCAGTCGAAGTTTTGGAAGGCACCCTCACCTATTGATTGTACCGAAGAAGGTATATATAGGGGATAC
>JAIDSM010000246.1:1632-7365 GCA_029061225.1 Muribaculaceae bacterium | reverse complement strand
TAGCGAAAGAGTATTCGCCAATAGTCTCAATACCTTCCGGGAGTTCTATTTTAGAAAGAGATCTCGTATCGTAGAATGCATAGTCTCCAATAGCTTTGACGGACCCCGGAATGCTGATCGAGGTCAATCTTGTACCGGCAAAAGAATAGTCCCCTATTTGGGTCAGTCCTTCATTGAGAACCACTTCCTTTAGATCACTTACATTATGGAAGGCATATTCTCCGATGCTCTTCATTGTCTCAGGAAGAGTAATCGATGGAATCTTTGTATTCGCAAACGCATAGTCACCGATATACTCCATCTTGCTCCTTGAGTTGAACTCAACTGAGGCTACATCTTTGCCGTCGAATGCCTTGTATTCGATACCCTTGATAATATATCTTACAAGATTTGCCGCATCTGTGTCGTCAGTGAAACGCTCCGGAATCTGCAGGTTAGAATTATCCTTGGCACCTATGACAGTAGCGGTCATATCGACGGGATTCAGTCGGTATTCAAGTACACCGTCTGAAAAATATCCGAGTTCCTTGCCGCTATTATTCTGGATATTCTTGAATAGACCCCATTTGGTAGCAAGGTAGTTGTTAACAGCATCATCGGGTACTGTCAGCTTGACTGTGTCATACAGCCCCTGGAATGAATCATCATCCATAGCTGCCGGTGAAACGCTAAGAGCCGTCACAGATGTCAGGCCGCTGCAGCCGTAGAAAGCAGACTCGCCTATTGAAGTGACGGATTCAGGTATGGTGTATTCGCCCTCAAGACTCAGAGGAGCGAAATATACCGATGTTTTTTCAGGTCCCCAAATCCAGCCATCCTCAATTATGGCTCCTTCAGGATTGTAAGAGATGGCTGTTCCGTCTTCGAATGGATTCTTCAAACTATTCGGATAAGCGGATTTTTTCAGGCCGCTGCAGCCTTTGAAAGCAGACCAGCCGATTGTCTTGACAGAGTTCGGTATCACCACCGAGGTCAGGCCGCTGCAGCCGTAGAAGGCATTCCGGTCGATTGTCTGGACTGATTCTGGTGTTAAGTATTCACCTTCAAGACTCAGAGGAGCAAAATATACAGCTGTTTTTTCCGGTCCCCAGATCCAGCCATCCTCAATAATGGCTTCTTTAGGATCGTAAGAGATGGCTACTATTGAGGAATAGAACGGATTATCCAAACTATTCGGATAAGCGGATTTTTTCAGGTTGCTGCCGTTGAAAGCATCGCTACCTATGCTCCTTACGGACTTTCCTATCACCACTGAGGTCATGCCGCTGCAGCTATAGAAAGCTTTCTTGCCAATTGTCTTGACAGAATTAGGTATCACCAATGAGGTCAGGCCCCTGCATTCTGCGAAAGCTTGGTCGCCAATTCCCTCTACGGAGTTGCCGAGCACCACTGAGGTCAGGCTGCGGCACTTCTCGAAAGCATACCTATCAATTGTAGTGACGGAGTTCGGTATCTCCAATGAGGTCAGACTGCTGCAGTTATAGAAAGCTTTATCACCGATTGTCTCTACGGAGTTGCCAATCACCACCGATTCCAAGCTGCTGCATTCATAGAAAGCTTGGTTGCCAATCCACTCTACGGAGTTTCCGATCTCCACTGAGGTCAGGCCGCTGCAGCCGTAGAAAGCAGACTTACCGATTGTCTTTACGGAGTTGCCAATCACCACCGATTTCAGGCCGCTGCAGTTATAGAAAGCATACGCGCCGATTGAAGTGACAGATTCAGGAATTACAAGTTCTGTAACTTCATCTCCTCCAATATAAAGATGCTCAGCATAATATAATGGATTTGCATCAACGTCACCAAAAGATATGTTGCATAAAGACTCTATATTTGAGAATTCAGCTTTTTTCAGGCCGCGGCAGCCTGTAAAAGCAAACTTATCAATTATTCTGACGGAGCTGGGTATCACCACAGAAGTCAAACTTTTGCATCCGTAGAAAGATATCTGACCTATTTGGGTCAATGTATATTCGACATCTCCATCTTTAGGGTGATCTGGCAAAACAAGATCTCCATTTACATTATTCCCACAATAATAGATTATTTCACCATGTAACTGCCAATATCCCTCTTTTGTCATACACGTCTTGTCATCTTCGTTAATGACGGTATAGGTTATGGTCTGCCCTTCGTAGGTGTACTCGAAGTCACGGGCCAGCGCCGGGAGTGCCGACAGCACTCCGAGCAGCAAAAGTAGAAGCTTTTGTCTCATAAGCGTTTAGTTTAAATATTAATTATAAAAGATTAAAGATTAAATATTTGAGTAAGAAACATTCATTCGGTCGCACGGGCCGTGCGTCCCTACGGATTGGTTGAGATATTCTGGCGGTAGGCTAACGCTCCTTTCGCATACCGGCACATTGTATCTAAGATTTCATCCACTGTTTTGTCTCTCATATCAATCCTGTACATAGGCAGGATGTAGCCGGATGTCATATAGCCGGTACCTTTATAGTCATCGAAACCTTCAGGCCTGTCTGTAATCTGCTGCAATATTTCTGCAAAATTATGGATGCGCCACATTTCCTTTCGACTTTCCTTCTTATCTTTATTATCAAGTTTTGCAAAATGGCCCTCCTGGAAAAAGCCAATTGAAAGCACTTCGCCTTGAAACGAGAGTATGAAGGTCAACTTATCATTTCCTATTTCCAAAAAGTCTTTGACCTCCACATTTGCCATTGGCAAAGTGGAGCCGGAATCGAAGCTGCAAGCCACGCCAATCACACCTTCCTCCTTAAGCCTGTCCTTCAGCATATGTGCGACAGCGCAATATCGGAGCTTGATTGCATCCGAAGAATCGTCTTGATTACGAAGTTCAGAGCATTTTGTGTCAGACTTCACACCAACATAGATACTTGTGCTTTCTTCTTCCAGAAATGGCATGTATTCGATGGCTGCCTTGAGCAGTTTATATTGAAGGGTATCCGAATATCCGGAATTTTTTTCCGCATAGACTTTGAGGGCGGAATCCAATCTCTGACCCAGATCCTTATATCCCATGAAGCTCCAGCCGGCCCTGTCGGCCACATCTTTGTCGAAACGATGCGGACTGATGAGCAAGAACGAGCATCCGCTGTTTTTGCCAATCTTATTTCCTTTGTTTCCGGAAATCTTTTTTATATATTCCTGGAGCTGCTTCTCTGTGGCGATGGAGCCCCGCTTGTTCTCTACGACAAGCACTGGTATCGATTGATTAGCGTCACGACCGAAGAACACGAGATCCATGTGACGGTTCTCGCGCTCAACCTTGTCAAATCCGCTTGCGGGTAAAAATTCATGCAGAGCCGAGGCGATTACCTCAGGGCAATGATTAGCGATATAATCTATAATGTTGGAGAAAAACAGTTCTCGGCCGTAGCCTGAGACTGCCTTGATCAGGCCATGGTCTGACCCGGGACGGGTGTCCGAAACCGATGTCAGAGAGTCATTTTCCTGACGGGGGGGGGTATTTGGTTGATGTTCAGTCATTTATATTTTACTTATTTGACAACATGGATAAATCCGAATGGAGGATTTTCATTCAAATCGCAAAATTACAGTTTTTCTTTTAATTTGTACAAGTCCTTTTTGGTCCTTTTTAAAAAATAAGCAAAAAAAGTCCGCGAGCGGACCCTTATCCAAGCGCGTTGATGCGGCGGAGCCACCCGTTGCGGAAGCGGAGGTTGGCCGGACGTCGACGGCATATGCGGTCTACATATGCTATCCTTTCCTGCTTAATCTTATTGAAAAACTCCTTCGGATCGCGGGAATTGACTGCGGCAAGCGTCTCCTCCCCCACTATCCCGTCGGCCTTAACTCCAAGCACACGCTGAGGAATAGTCACTCCATACGCGCCGCTCGCCCATACCCAGTCCACGAGGATCTCCGCCACTTTCTGGTCTCGGATACGGTCAGCCTTCCATCGGTCCCAGTACATCGTCCGCAAAATCTCAAGCCACTCGGCATAACTGAGTCTACCGAGATCCTTCTCTGTCCCTTTTCCAAGTCCCTTACGGCGACGGTAGTCCCGGAACGTCGCTATAGTAACGCCGACGAGCGTAGCGCCTCCGGCATCTGCCGGATCATTTACCACTCCTCTCGCCCTCGCCCTGGAGAAAAGCGTCTCATTGGAGGCGGAAGCATCCTTCACGCCCGATTCCCACTCGATGATGAATGGTATCATTTTTTCAAGATGTGCCACAATTTTCTAATGATTAATGATTAATGATTAATGATTAATTATTTAGTAGGAATGCATAATTCATAATGCATTAGTTTCAGGCGGTATGCGTGTCGGGCAGCCGCGGACGAGGCATTTGCGTGCCTCGGCTTCCGTAAGGCGGAGCTCCACCTCATGCCGCTCGTGAATCTCGTTGATGCGCATCGTCTGTTCCTGACGTAGCTCGGCGTAGATGGCGTCGATCTTCGCATCCCTTTCCGCCAGACGCTTCTCCAGCCAGTCGATCTGCTGACGCCGGTTCTCGTTTTCCAATGCCGAGACGTCCGCCTCATCCTTCCTCATCTCCATTCTCCGGGAATGCCAACGTTTAGCAATCTCCACAATACCCTGCATGCCGCCTGCGGCACCCACAAGGGTCATGATGTCTGTGATTTCCATTTGCAGTTTCTGTTTTTTCTGCAAAGTTACACCCCAATCCTCCCCCTCCACCCATATCCTGATAAACTTGGTGAGGATAGTCAACTTTTGCGTCCGCAACAGAAAATTGCTGAATAATTATTGAAAATTCATGATTATTTGCTAATTTTGCATTCGGATTTTAAAAATTCGAAACAGGTAGAAAATGAAATTCACGAAAATGCACGGTTGCGGCAACGACTACATATATATAGACTGCCGCGAAGGAGTGCCCGATAATATATCGGACCTCGCCGTCCGCCTCAGCGACCGACACAAAGGGATCGGCGGCGACGGAATCATATGCATATGCTCTTCCGACAAAGCCGATTTTCTAATGCGTATCTTCAACGCCGACGGTTCGGAAGGCAAGATGTGCGGCAACGGTATACGTTGCGTGGCAAAATACGTCTTCGACAAAGGTCTGACAGACAAAAACCATCTTCTCATCGATTCCCTTTCCGGAGTAAAGATAATCGACATCGACCCCAAAGCCCGACCTGGCGATGAAGAGACATGGGTGACAGTAGACATGGGTAAGCCGGAAATAGAGTCTCTTGATGAGTCTATCGTTCTTTCCGACGGAACTGAGCTCACCGGCTGCAGTATCTCGATGGGAAATCCGCATTTCGTATGTTTTGCAGATGAATCCCCCTCCGACGAGAAAGTGCTTGTCAAAGGTCCATTGGCGGAAAGGCATGAGCGTTTCCCCGACCGTTCCAACATCGAGTTCGCACGACTCATCGGCAAAGACGAGATAGAAATGCGGGTCTGGGAACGAGGCAGCGGCGAGACGATGGCCTGCGGCACAGGTGCATGCGCGACGGCGGTAGCGGCCATCGCCAAGGGACTCACCGGGCGTGACGTCACAGTCCACCTGCGCGGCGGCGACCTCCGCATCTCCCTCGACAACCGCGGCCACGTCCTCATGACCGGCCCGGCCACCACAGTCTTCCATGGAATAATTGTGAATTGAGAATTGAGAATTGAGAATTGAGTATCACGCATTACGCATTACGCATTACGCACTACGCACTACGCAAAACGCAAAACGAATTAACAACTAACAAATAAGAACTACGGAAGAAGAACGACAAACTATGAAGATGAAGAAA
>JAIDSM010000246.1:0-1622 GCA_029061225.1 Muribaculaceae bacterium | reverse complement strand
TCACGAATTACGCATTACGCATTCTGCACTACGCGCTACGCATTACGCATTACGCATTACGCATTACGCACTACGCACTACGCATTACGCACTACGCACTACGCACTATGAATATAAAGGTAAATGATAATTTTCTGCTGCTCCCCGAGTCTTACCTCTTTTCGGAAGTGGCAAGACGGGTGAAGGTTTTTCAGGAGGCCAATCCTGAAGTGAAGATAATCCGCATGGGCATCGGTGACGTGACCCGCCCGCTGTGCGCCGCTGCCATCGAGGCTATGCACCGCGCTGTAGACGACGAGGCCGACACCTCGACATTCCACGGCTACGGTCCGGAACAGGGCTACGCATTCCTTCGCGACAAGATCGCAGACTACGACTACAACCGACTCGGCATCGACATAACACCCGACGAGATCTTCATCGGCGACGGAGCCAAAAGCGACCTCGGCAACTTCTTCGATATCCTCGCGCAAGACCTCACAGTGGCCGTGACCGACCCCGTCTATCCCGTCTACGTCGACACAAACGTGATGGGTGGCCGCGGAGGCAAGCGCGACGGCGAACATCATGCCGGCATAATATATATCCCGGTCAACAAGGCCAACGGATATGTGCCGCAGTTGCCGGATGTAAGACCCGACGTCATATATCTATGCAGCCCCAACAACCCTACCGGCACCGCCTTGACACGCGAAGAACTGAAGAAATGGGTGGATTACGCACGCGAGAACGGTTGCCTCGTCCTCTTCGATTCCGCCTACGAAGCCTACATCCACAGCGCTGACGTGCCGCACAGCATCTATGAGATAGAAGGAGCGAAGGACGTGGCCGTCGAGTTCCGCAGTTTCTCGAAAACCGCAGGTTTTACTGGTGTGCGTTGCGGATACACGGTGGTTCCTTTCGCCCTTAAAGGCAAAGACTCTGAAGGAAACGAAGTCAGCCTCAACCGCTTGTGGAACCGCCGTCAATGCACCAAGTTCAACGGTGCATCCTACATCTCGCAGCGTGCGGCGGAAGCCGTCTACACTCCTGAAGGCCGAAAGCAGATCATGGAGACAGTTGAGTATTATATGGAGAATGCCCGCATGATGCGCGAGGCCCTTTCCTCTGCCGGTTACGAGATAGCAGGAGGCATCGACTCTCCCTACATATGGCTTAAGACTCCCGACGGCATGACCTCATGGGAATTTTTCGATTTCCTGCTGAAGACTCACGGAATAGTCGGCACTCCCGGATCCGGTTTCGGAGCCGAAGGAGAAGGCTACCTCCGCCTGACCGCCTTCAACACCCATGAGGCGACAGGGGAAGCACTGTTAAGAGTTAAGGGTTAAGAGTTAAGGGTTAAGAGTTAAGTATTGAACAATAAACATTAAACAATGAGGGTTAAGAGTTAAGTAGTGAACAATAAACAATGAGGGGTAAGAGTTAAGGGCATTTGAACCGGAAGAGTATCGAAGGCGTTTATTCAATAGGGTGTTCCCCTAAGGTCCTTAAAGTCTTTAAAGACCTTAAGGACTTTAAACACCTTAAAGACCTTAAAGACCTTAAAGACCTTAAAGACTTTAAACCAAATAAACCATTTAAACTTAAAGAACTATGGAAAACAATTTGAATATGGCAAC
>JAIDSM010000245.1 GCA_029061225.1 Muribaculaceae bacterium | reverse complement strand
TTGCTTCGCTACAGCTATGAGGATCACTTCATCATGCGCATGGGATGGCGTTGGTATCATTCCAACAAGCGCGAGGCGACTCCCTGGCAGAAGTCCATGCAACGCGACATCTATAATGTGCGTGTAAACTTTGAGATTGCCGGTAACCTTCTCTTCGCCCTCTCCAGTATCTTTGCCCATCGCAGTAATTTTCATACAGACCCCTATAAGATTTTCGGCATACACTATTCTCAATATTTTAAGCTTGAAGCGGACTATGCGCTGCTCCATCGTTTTGATGATAGGAATTCTGTGGCGTTCCGTGTAGGCGGAGGTATCGGGGTGCCTTACGGCAATTCTGAGATGTTGCCGTTTGAGAAGCGGTTTTACGGAGGAGGTGCCAACGGAGTGAGGGGCTGGGATGTGCGTACGCTCGGACCTGGTGCCTATCCGGGACGTAACTCGGTGAGCGACTTTATCAACCAGTGTGGCGACATACGCCTAATCACAAGTGCGGAATACCGTGCAAAACTTTTCTGGGTTCTCGAGCTTGGTGCCTTCATCGACATCGGCAATATCTGGACCATACGTGACTATCCCTTCCAGCAGGGTGGAGTATTTAAGTTCGATGAGTTTTATAAGCAGTTCGCCGCCGCCTATGGCCTTGGCCTGCGTATGGATTTCAACTATTTCCTACTGCGCTTTGATCTCGGCATGAAGGCGCATAATCCGGCAATGGGAGAGAAACCGTGGCCCCTCATATCGCCCAATTGGCATCGCGACTCCTCCTTCCATTTCTCGATCGGCTATCCGTTTTAACAATTCATGGATGCAGACAAAGAAGTCCGCTGTTTCTGCCCCCGTGCCGGCGCCTGTGAGCATACAGGGAACTGTCAAACTACGGGTTGTACATGCAGACGGCTTCGCTCTGTAGCTTTCCTACTTCCCATCACTCCAAATTCCGGATGACGCAGAATAATTACATTTTTTGAATAAAAACGAGCAAAAACTTGTTTGACACAAGTATTTTTTGTAAATTCGCAGACGCATAACCAATAAACTAATATCATGGTCGGCAATCTCCCGTTGAGCATACAGTATGGGAACGGCAGCAGGACAACATATCGCTATGCCGCCGACGGCACCAAGCTGCAGGTCAAGTATGCTACGAGCTATGCCGGCCTGCTTTCCAATGGCTCTCAGGGAGGAATCGGCTCCAAAGCTATAGCTCAGACCCACACCATCGACTACGTCGGCAACAAGATATACGAGGACGGCAGACTGGACAAAATACTCGTAGATGGCGGATATGTGGACTACAACGGCGGAAATCCCGTATATAACGCTTACCTGACCGACTAT
>JAIDSM010000244.1 GCA_029061225.1 Muribaculaceae bacterium | reverse complement strand
CTTTGCGCCATGAAACCATCGACAGAGTGAACGGATATCACCGGAAAAGGTGAACGGATTTAGTCCGGAATACGTAGCACCCCTCTTACACCAGGAGCCAAGTTCTGTCTGAAATGCGGGCAACCGGTTGAAAACACATCCATGCCAAAGCCGGGACAGCCGGTAATACCACGCCCGGGCATGCCACAACCTCCTTTGCACGGCAAAGCTATGCCGAAACCAGGTATGCCGAAACCAGGTATGCCTCAGCCACAGACACCGGGTATGCCTCGGCCGGGAATGGCCGGAAATCCCAATATGCCAAAACCGGGCGGTCCTCAACCACAGACACCGGGCATGCCTCGACCGGGCATGCCAAAACCCGGCATGCCACGGCCGGGAATGCCTCAGCCATCCATGCCTCAAGGGGATAAAGGAGTCTTTACGAATGCAGTCAGGAGTGTCGCCAACGCCGTGACCGGAGGAGCCTTGAACCGAGAGATAGCCCGAGAACAGAATCAGGCATTGAGGCAGCAGGCTCAGGATAGCCAAAACGAAATACAGGATGCCCGCCAGGCTCAGCAGGCAGCCGAGCGAGCCCGTGAACGAGCAGAGCGCGAAGCCGAACGGGCTGCCGACCGCAGGAGCATGGAGCTCGTAGATGGAATCGAAGTGGTGCGAGGCCGTGCCATATGGAACATACAGCCCGGAGAAATAGCCCGGCGTATAAAGGAAAGCGAGCTCGAAGAGGTAGAAAAGCTAAAAGGCATCATTGTGCAGGAAGGATGCACAGCGGTAATATATGCCAACGGCGAGCATGTAGCCACACTCTCAGCAGGCGCATATCTATTTTATAAATCTGTTCAGGAAGAACAGGCAGCCCTCAACGCTGCGGTTGCAGCCGCTGAAAAGCAGATGGACGAGGCGGAACGCAAACGCCTTGCAGAACGCCGCAGGGCACAGCCAACCTTCCAGGAACTCGGAATTGTCGGCGAGATGGGACGCGCCGTACGCTGGGTAGGGAGACTCATCTTCGGCCAGAAGAAAAAAGATGATAAAGTACGCAAACGCCAGATAGATTATGCACGACTTCTATCCAGACTGACTCAACCGCCAGTGATGTCAGTCTATATAGTCAGTGACCGCCATATACCACTCACCTTCGGAGGGAAGCCGGACGGAGAGGGAAACATCGACTTCACGCCCTACAGCATTCCGGCAGGAATCCACAATGTTGAGATCGGTGTGTCGCTGGAAGTATGCGTAAGCGACATACACGAGTTAACAGTCAATTATCTATCCGACCATACACGTCTAACCACATCGGAAGTACATAATATACTGTCACCGGCCATAGAAAACCTTCTGCGCACACATCTGCGCAACACGGAGTATGAGTCGACCGGTCTACCTGCCGACCTGACTGAACGGCTAAAGGATGAAATATCCCGGCTTGTAGATAATAGACTGCATGGAATAAGGTGTACGGCCGTGCATTCCATCACTGACAGCAATGCGGATTTCGAGCGTTTCAGGAATGTAGAGCGACAGCTTTACAACACAGAGCGTGAGATAGACTTCATGCAACGCACAGGAGAGTTCCGCAACCGTATGGAAATCGAAGCCAACTCCCAGCAGCTGCAGTCTGCCCGCAATGCGGAGGAACTTCGCCATAACCTGCAGAAGCTCAACAACGACCGTCTTCTACACGACGACGAGATCGAGGAATTCGTAGAACTTCTGGAAAGCCAACGACGCATACGTCAGGCCACTACAGCGGAAGAAGAGCAGACAGCGCTTGACGAACTGAAGAAAAGCCGTCTTGTGAAGCAGGATGAAATAGAAGCCCTTCAGGACGCATTGCTCCACAAGAAGATACCACGCGAAGAAATCACCCAGCTGATGCGGATCCAGAGCCAGCAGAAAGTAGACGAAGCCGCGCTTAAAGCGGAATGGGCCCTCGGCGACATGCGCACCGACCATGACTGGGAACGCGAGGACCTGGAAAGAAGACGCAATTGGGGAATAGAAGACGAGAGCCGTGAGCGTGAATGGGTTCTTGAACAGCGTGAATATGACCGCGCTATGGGCCGGCGGAAAAGCGAAGACGAGTATGACTTCCAGCAGATGATGCGTCGCCGGCAGATTGAGCTCGAGGACCGACGTGAAGACCGCGCGAACCGCCTTGAGGACGAAAACCGTGAATTTGAGCGCCAGCGAATCAACCGCGAAGACGAAGACCGGCTGGAAGGCAACCGTCATCAGAGGAATATTGAGAAACTGCAGGCCATGGCGCAGATGCAGGCCCAGATAGACGCGCAGAGATACCAGCATGAGGAAAATGTAGCCACCATCAGCGCCAACGAGCAGACGAACCGCGACAATCTTTTCGCGGGGATGAGCGCAGAGCAGATACGTGCAGCACAGCTTTCTCACATTTCGTCGGAAGCACAGGTGGCTATGGCCAACGCCTATAGCTCGGAGAAAGAGCTGGAGAACATGCGCGCCACGAATGCCGATAAAGAAGCCATGATGCAGCAGATGCTACGAATGCAGCAGGACAGCACAGCGGCGCAGATGAACGCCATGATGCAGATGGCCGGAATGATCAAGGACACCGCCACGGGAGTCAGCGGCTCATTCCAGTCAGCGCAACAGCGGCAGATGGACACGCTCGAGGCTCAGCGGGCCCACGAGCAGGCACGAAACGAGCATCTTCAGGACACGGCGATCGACAACCTCTCCAAGGTCAGCACAGCAGCCGCCAGCAACATAAACGCCTTCAACGGAGGAGTCACCTCCAAGCAGCCTCAAGCCACTCCCGCCATAGCGCCGACAGACGTAATCGAATGCCAGTGCTATAACTGCGGACACAACATCAAAATCGCCTATGGAGCTCAGGCATGTCCTGACTGCGGAGCTCCTTTCCAATGGTAAACCACAATGCACAATTCACAATTCATAATGCATAAATACATTTTCAGCATACAGGCGATAAAGAAATTATGATAATATACTAAAATGTCGGTCCACTTTATGTGTGTTCGATTATAATGGAAAAGATATGAATAAAGGCATCAATCTTGACGGAGATGCGGCTGTCGTAGGCGGAATCCACAGCGACTCACATGACGTGACCAACCACGTCAACACCTACAACACGTCTAACCAGAATACGGTGTACAACCACAACAACGTATATCAGGCACAGAAGACCGCGGCCGAGCTCCGGCAAGACAACGAGCAGGTCTTCCTGCAGGCCGTATGCGGGTGTTTTTCCGACGGAATCCTCAGTGAGGCCGAGATGGCGGAACTCAACCGACTGCGTCTTCAGCTGCAGATACCGCAGCAAAGAGCCAACGCTATAATAGACGAAGTACGCCGAAGCGCAGTAATCCTTAACTCAGGGGAAGCCAACAACTTCCTGTCGGCCCAGCTTCTCGAGGAAATATACAATGCGGTGGCAAGCAACAACACCGAAATCCTCAAGCGCAAGTTTACGGCACTGGAAAAGATAGCGTCATCATCGCTTGACAGCGACGTGCAGTTTTACTACCACATGCTGCTCTCAAGCATGTATCCGGAAAGGTCGACCCTGAGTTTCATCAAGACATCTACCGACAACTACTGGCAGCTCTTCTGGGCTCACGTGGCTTATGTGAAACTCGGCAACACACAGACAGCCGAAGCGCTTCTTCCGCGACTCGGCGGATTCGGTGCGCCGCAAGGTGATGTGGCCCTGCTAATGGCTCTCGACAATCTCTGGGACTACATGAGAAACGGCAATGATACCTACTTTTCCGGCCAGACTTCCACATATCTTGAAAAAGCGGCTTCCATAGGAATGAGCGAGGTGCTATACCCGCTTTGGTATGCCGTCGACGACGCCGTAAAAGGAGCTGAATCGAAAGGGGAATTCAAGGAATTCTTCGCAAGCCAGACCTTGAAGGAATTCCATAAGCCCGTCGTCAGCGAGAAGTCGGATTCAAGGCCGACACCCCCTCCTATGCCGAAATTCAATCCACAGAACGTAAGCCTCGGACAGATGCAGGGATTCAATCCCCTTCAGGCAGCGCAAAGCATGGGCTTCGGCGCATCAGGATCCATCCCTCAGATGCCCGGAATGCAGAATGCGTGGCAGCAGCCATCAAAAGCCTATGGACCTGCAACGCCTCCACCGATGCCTGCGCCCAACGCATGGAAGGGAGAGACACCAGACGAATTCAAGGAGCACTACGGCATAATACTCACAGACACGAATGTACTTGCTCAGAAATACGGCAGAAGCCGTGAGGAGATCATCGCCGTATTCCAGCCGTTTTTCGACTCAGCCGAAGAGCAGAACATGCACTGGGGCTTTCTCGACGTGGCCGACCATTACGGGGAAATGGCTTCCAGTGACTGGCTTGAATACAACAACCTTGTGTCGCGGTTTATCCAGACCTACGGTCTTCCGGCCGGGCCAGACCTTCACCTCATGATTGTCGGTGGGGCGGATGTGGTACCTGTTCCGGAAGTCAGCGACCCCTATGAGCATGGAAGCGGCACTATTCCTACCGATACATGCTACAGCTTCGACGGCACCTACCTGCCAGATCTTGTAGACGGAGGAAACTTCGTGCTCGAAATATCACAGGCACGCAACAATACAGCGCGACTGCCGCTTGAAGACGGAGAACTATCAACCGACCCGACAAGCGACCTCGGAGCCTATTTCAACCTGAGCGGAGCGTTCGGAGGCGGAATACCTGTCAGTTCAGTAGTAATGAGCAGCAATTCCGACTGGATACCGGCAAGCGCCACCATGAGCCAACACCTACCGCTTCTCTGCGGAACTGATGACCCCTCGCTCACGCGCGACAGGATGTATGTGAGTCCCGGACTTCTGACAGACAACGAGGAGGCGATGGCCATCTATTCCGACTCCATATCACGTGCGGGCATGCTGATGTTTAATCTGCACGGGGCGGACTCTCCGGCCATGGCAGGGTTCTACAGCAGCGGAGAGGCGTTCACTCCTGCCCTGCTTAAGCAGAGCGGCGCGAGGGTACTGAACACAGTGGCATGTTTCGGCGCGAGATACAAGGGAGGCTACACAAGGGAGCAGTCGATGGTATTGAGCGCACTATACGGAGGCGGAATACTCCTCTACGTCGGATCGCTTGTGCCGGTACCGATGTACAGCAACTATGATACCGACGAGGTGCGCGAGCTTATGCTTCATCCCGGTACCGGGAGCGAGGTCTTCATGCGGCTCTTCCCGCTATATCAGTTCAAGGGAATGACGGCGGGGCGCGCATTGCTGCAGGCGAAATGCGACTATTTCAATATGATGCGCCATGTGGAGCACGACGGGTTCTCGCTCAGCACCGCGCTGATGTTCTGCCTTTACGGCAATCCGATGCTTCATGTCAAGGCGAGGGAAGACGTAGTGTCGGCAGCCCGCAACAACACGGCCATTCCGGCAGGAGAAGTGAAGTCGATGCCTATGCCTGTAAGGAAGACCCTTACGCAGCGCGTGATGCAGAAAAACTCAGGCAAGAGCATACTTGAGCAGGCCATGGGATATGTCGACGCCAACCTCTCCGCCATACGCGGATATACGGAGCAATACGTATATCAGGCACTCGGTCTACCACCGGCATATCTCGACAGTATAGACGCATTAAGCCGTCCTCTCGACCATGGCAGCTACGAGACCGGGTACAGTTTCAACTACATTGATCCGTATTCGCCATTCAGCCCTGAGAAGCATGTGGAGACAGACGCTCAGGGACGGATAAAGAGAGTGTATTCTACAAAATAATCACTTTGTGAGTAATTCATAATGCATAATTGGCTACGCCCAAGCTAAAGCAAGTCATAATGCATAATTATTTGTCACTTAAATAAACTGAACGATGACAGGATGATATTATGCATTTCCAACCAGCAGATACTAAAATCATAAACTAAAATACATATGGGACTTTTCGGTTTTAAATCAAAAAAGGAAGTAGAGGAGGAAAAGAAGAAAGCAGCGGCGGATGCCGCCAGACGGGTAGAGGAAAACAACCTTACCAACCTCACCAACCTGAGCACGGGGAGCCAAGTCAATATAGCTATCCCCTACTTTGATGTATTTGATCCCCGTCTGACAGATACGGGAGTACCGGTATCAGTACACGGCAGTATCGTTTACGCAATCGAGGACCTTGATATGTTTCACAGCATCAACAAGCGTGAGGCATACAGCGACGAAACTTTCCAGAACAAGCTTCGCGGCACAGTCACAAAGTTTGTAAAGAGCGTGGTCAGCAACGCGCCGTCAGACGCCAATATTCCGGTAGTTCAGATCGAGCGTAAGGTGCTTGAGATCAGCAATCTTGTGGAGAATTATATTGTGCCGAAAGTGGAGGCTCTTTTCGGAGTCAAGGTGCGCAGTTTTGACATCACTGCAATCAACGTGGACAAAGACAGCCGTGGCTACCGCGAACTGAAAGCCATGACCGCAGACCTTGAGCAGGAACGAATAATGGCTAAGCACAACTCAGACCTTAACGCTTTCAATACCCAGAGCGACCTTAATGTTGATGCACTGAAGCGTCAGCACGAGATGAGTTTCGGAAACCAGGAGGAACTTCAAAGGATGAACCTCGAGCATCAACGTGAGACGATGCGGATCCAGCGAGAGGAAATGCAGCGTGCAAGCCGCCTGCAGACCGAACAGACATTCTTAGGGGCACATCAGGCCAACCTCAACGCCAATGTTCTTAACAACGCAACCGATAACGGTCTTGACGCGTTCCAGACAAAATCTTCGATGGGAATGCCTCAGATGCCTGGAGCAGGTATGGGCATGCCGGGAATGGGAGCGCCATCTATGCCGGCAGAGCCAAACGTTCAGTATATGGTTGGCGTCAACGGTCAGCAAGCAGGACCATTCAACTGGCAGCAGATGAAGCAACTCGTACAGCAGGGACAGCTTACAGCACAGAGCTATGTCTGGAAACAGGGAATGCCTCAATGGACACTTGCCGGACAGGTGATGGAACTGCAGCCACTCTTTGCAAGCGCGATGCCCCCTATGCCCGGAATGCCTCCGCAGATGCCTGGATTCTAAAAAGCAATATTTCTTATCACACTAATGAACCAAAACATCATTTAGCATGGCAAATTACCCAAAAGAATTTGATGACCTTCTTCAGGAATACCTGACCGACGGTATCATAACCGCTCAGGAGCGAAAGGTCCTTCTCCGGAAAGCGGAGAAACTTGGTCTTGATGTAGACGAAATCGACCTCTATATCACAGCACAGGAGCAAAAGGTAGAACAGGCGGCCGATGCGGCAGTACGGAAACAGAAGGGGCAGACCTGTCCCTATTGTGGAGGCAGCGTTCCACAGCTTTCAGACCAATGTCCTCATTGCGGACAGCACATTACACCCGAGGCAAGCAAAGAGCTGATAGAAATAATCGAGAATCTGGAAGAAGCTCTCGTAGACCTCAAAGACAGTAAGAATTTCGAAAGAAGCAAAGCCCAGGTAGAACGCTATTCAAGAAAGGCAAGGATGTACTACAGCAATAATCCTAAAGTAAAGCCACTTCTTGAGGAGGTTAACGCCGAAATGGAGATAGCCGAGAAAAAATATCTGGCTCAACATACATGGTTTAAGGAACATCCAGCCATGACAACGTTCCTCGCTGTACTATTAGTTTTGATTATTGTATCCTTGATTTGGGGATTTTGTACTAACTTTGATGGAGATAGTGGTTGGTGGTGTCCAATCATAGCCAGCTGGCTGCCTGGTGTAATTATTTATGCACACTATAATAACGATGAAGATAAGAAAAAATGAAGCACTGGATCGGAAAAGCCGTGAGATGAATCCACAATATAATAAGAGACATAAAGGGTAAATATATCATCAAAACTTTATTCAATAAATCAACATGAAAAATCAAAATGATTATCAATATCTGAAAGAGTCTCCGATGTTTCATTTCAGTCTACATGCCAAGGAGTTGTTTCATAGTAACTTCCTGGCTTGGCTCGGGATGGATCCGGATCTGCGCGGAGTCTTCATAAATGTATTGACCGCAGGACTCGGCATTGATGAGGATACCGTCAAATCCTGGGGAACAGAGTTTGAAGTTCTGCGCGAGAAAGATAACCTTGACCTTGTAGTCAAGGCTCAGGACCACGTAGAAAAGTCAAAACGCAGGAATGCCAATGACAGGATTGTTTCAGGTCAATGGTATGTAGTAATCGAGAATAAGATCAAGAGCGTCCCCAATAAGGCTCAACTTGATAAATATGCTGATGATATAAACAACAAGTGTGGCGGAGATCCGATAAAAGTAGAGAAGTTTCTATTGACGATCTGCGAATCGGATATCGAACTAACCAGCGGGTGGAGACTTGTCACTTATTCCAAAATCGCTGAGGCCCTCAAAAAATCGATCAATCATGTAAAAGATCCTTATAAGAAGTATATCATCTCAGACTATGTCAGAATGGTAGAGGCACTGATCGATATACTGAACAATGAGGAAGTGAATATGACGTGTCCTTTCCTTTTCAGGCCATCCAGAATGCTTGATGAACTGCGTATCGCCGATCTTGTTGATAAACGGCGGGCGGCCCGGATTGCTGAAATATATACCAAAAACACCGGCCTAAATTACGGTTCCGGATATACCAATAAACAGTCGCTAATCGAGACCGTTAAAAGATACGGAGACATCAGTGTGGGAATTCAGATTCAGGGCAGCCAGTATCGCCATTTCATAATGGGCTACATCAAAGAGAACGAGGTAGCTGATAGAAGCAACGGATTTTTAAGCAATACAAGGAAGGAATTCCGTGACAAAATACTGATGCTATATCCGGATGTCTTCGAAAGCAGTTCAGTCAGGGGTGAAAACAACAGACCCTTCAACTCTTACGACAAGAATAAAGAAGGTGAGACGTTCTGGTATCAATACGTCACCATCAGACCTGATGCTACAATCAAGCAGATAATGGACTGCATTTCCGAAGACATGAAAACAGCAGATATTATTTTTGCTACACCAAGTCACAAGGAATCCAACTAAAAATTTCAGAAGTCAGGATGCAGTCTTTTAGGCTGTTCTGGAGGGCGGTGAAGGCGACCCGGCATGAGATGTGGGTATCTGTGCAGGTGTTGGTCGTAGCGACGCTTGTGCTGTCGCTGCTGCTCTACCTTGTGGAGCATCATGCGCAGCCGGACGTATTCCATAATTACTGGGATGCGTTGCTATGGTCGTTTATGGGCTACATCGATGACCCGGGCGAATTCGCGACGTATACGCCGATTACATTCTGGGGTAGGGTATTGAAGATAATGTGCGCGCTCGTCAATATCGCCATCTTCGCCGTGCCGGCTGGCTTAGTGGCCGGAGGTTTTTCCGATGCCATCGCTGAGGATAAGCGGGAGCGGGAACTTGATGAGTTCAAGTCGCGGCTTATCCGTTCGTTCCGCAGGAAGCAGGACAGGTATACGAAGTTTCGCGCAGTGCCCCGATACGTTTCTCCCGTCGATGTGCAGGCTCTGCAGGAGATCGACACCAAAGACATCATTGACGCTGTAAGACATTCTGACTGTTTCCGTCTTCGCAACCTTGCGTCGGCAGTGCCTGCCGACAGGAATCCACACGACAGACTGGTGATCGAGACGATACCGACCGAAGGCCTGACTGACTATGGCTGTTGCATCGACCGAGAAAGCGCTGTAACGATCGTGGCTCCCACTGCCGCTAATGAAGTGGCGATGGGGAGTTTCGCCTATTATCTCGCGCTTTATGGAGGATTCAACTATATCAGCAAGGAGCGGGACGAGGACCGGGACGCACCCAGAAGCTACTACCTGATAGATGACAACGCCACTGACACAGAACGGAAATATCTTGAAGATCTTCGCAGAATGTCACGCGGAGAATGGGTGGTCTTCGTGATCGCATCGGATTCGGTACATGAGGAAAAACTTCATTTCGTGACAGCCATCCAGAAGAAACTGAATGCGGGACAATCGACAGTGATTGACACCGAGGCTTTCGACAGACTGTATTCGAAGGTTTCGGCCGACATGGAAGAGGAGTTCGGACTTAAGTCGGAGCGGGATGTGCGGTATCTGCCAGTTGGAAAGAAGAACGCCGCCATGAGGATAGGGGGTGGCAAGGAGTGCAACGCCTTCACGCTGCGCGTAGACTGGGCCATCCCGGCTTTCGACGACCGGCACATCACCATCGCCTCACGCCTGGCGAAAGACATAGCCACCACTCTCCTACCCGACTGGAAGGACGAGACGGATCCAAAGTGGAAGGAAGCCGGATTCGGTTATTAAACACAGAAGCAACTTTTCTAATGATTAATTATCAATGATTAATGATTAATTAGAGAAAGAGGAGTGTGTATTGAGCATTAAGAGATGAGCGGTCAGCTATCAGCTTTCAGCGTTGAGCGGATGGATAGTGGAAGATGATTTTGTCCTTTTGTGCTTATGTCTAAAAAAGTGGAAGGGATTTTTGAATTTTTCCGATGATATTTCTATAGTTTGGAGGAAAAGAAACAACTAATTCGTTATTATTATGCAAGAAGAAAAGAAAATGAAGACTGTCAAGGTCGATGTCTTCGGATACGAGGAATTCCTTGAACAGAGGTCGGCCGGAGAAGACGGAGAAGTGTGGTTAGGTGATGCGTACTCGCGTTACGCCTATTATAAAATGGTTTTTGACGTAGATGGAAAGAAATATACTCCCAAAGATTTCTCTGCTGCCGAGGATATCCTTTCCCCGGAACAGCTTAAGGAGTTCGAGGATTTCGATGTAGAGAAATTCTTCGAGGATTCAGGAGCCGATTATGGGATGCTCTATATCAACAAGGCCTGGACCACCATTGAGATTGAAATTCCGGAAGATGAGGAGTTCGACCCTAAGAAGGCTGCCGTAGTGGTCAGGGAGTTTCTTAATCTCGATTTAGATCATCCCTTGTATGATGAGATAGTAGATGCTTTCGCTTATGACGGTAAGGTCTATGACTACGGCATAGAGTACTCTAACGGTATAAGTGGGGATGTTATCTGGAAAAGCCCTCATAAATGGGGCTATATCGACAAGAGCGGAAAATGGGTAATCGAGCCTAAGTATAAGGAGGCCTACCCGTTCAGCGACGGACTTGCAAAAGTCTGTTCAGACGGTCTGTATGGCTTTATCGACAGGAGCGGAGCATGGGTCATAGAGCCCAAATATGTTGAAGCTGAATCTTTCAGTGAAGGCATGGCCAAGGTCAAAGTCGATGATAAATATGGCTATATCGACAAGAATGGCGCCATGGTCATAGAGCCCAAATATGATGAAGCTGAATCTTTCAATGAGGGATTGGCGTTAGTCAAGGGAAATAATGGTAACTGGGGTTTTATCGACAAGACAGGAGTATTTGCCATAAACCCTGATTTCCAAGCAGGTTATAGTTTCAGTGATGGACTTGCTTTAGTGAGGAAAGCTCATGATGAGAAATCTGAAATAGGAGGTATTGACCATAGCGGCGCGTGGGTCTTTATCTTTACTCCTGGTATACAATTTATCAAATCTTTCAGTGAGGGAATGGCATTAGCCAAGAAAAACGACCAATGGGGATTTATTAATAGAAAAGGAGAATTAGTAGTCAAAATTCCGTATGAAATAAAAAGGTATTTTTTCCGTAACTCAGAAGATATCTCAGACATGGGTATGTTCCGGAATGGCATAGCCAAATTACACGTACAAAATCCCGCCGGCTACGGTTTCATCAAGAAAAACGGGGAATGGCTGATAGAACCTAATCTGAAGGAAGCCGGAGCTTTCAACGATGGTCTGGCTTATGCAGAGTCAGACTATAAAAAGGGATTTATCGACGATACCGGCGAATGGGTCATCGAGACTAAGTTTGATGTGGTCGGAGGTTTCCACGAAGGAGTGGCTTGCGTAATGATAGGTGACAAGGCGGGATTCATTGACAAGACGGGCAACTTGGTAATTGAGCCGCAATTTGAAGGCAATGAAGGAGAGCTGGAGGATATGGAGTTTAATGGCGACTATCGGTTCAGCGAAGGGCTGGCGGCTGTAACCCCCAAGCGTGCACCAATCCCGGAAAATGACGATGAAGAGGACTGGGACTATGAGGACTACGATGAAGAGTAAGTATTCTCAGCTATCTTAGTCTCATGAATTTTTTAGACAGAAGCACATAAGGGACATAAATATTAAAGATTAAAGATTAAAGATTAAATATTGAGTATTAAGTATTGAGTATTAAGTATTGAGTACGGAATATTAAATATTGAACATTGAGTATTTCTATGTTCTTTTGTGCTTCTGTCTAAAAAAGTGAGTGGATTTTTGAATTTTTTCATTGATGTCACTATATTATGCCTGTAATTTACTGATAACAGAAATGGACAACAACCGATTTTACTATTCCCGCACCTATGACTACCGTGAACCATCGGGCAGCAGAAGATGGTTTATGTTCAATCTTGTGGAAGACGGAGGAGACACTGCGCTGTTCCGGCTGATCGACAAGGGGAGCACACAGACCTATACGGCAAGAATCGAGATGCGAGGCGACATGGAGGTGGCATGGGTCGACTATTTGGGAAGGCAGATATTCCTCCGCGCCGACAGCTATCACCCTAAAGGCTATCGGTTCGGGAGCAACGAGCGTGAAAATGACCGCATCAAGGATGCATACCTACATACCATCTACAACCGCGACGAGATCAAGGAATCAAAGACCGTCTACTGCGTATCATGCCGCACAATCATGCTTCCATCTGAGATATCAAAGTTCATGGACGATGATCAGACGGGTGTATGTCCTCATTGCGGCAAAGATGCCCTGATTGGCGACCCCTGCGGCATCAAACTGTCTGATAGCCTTCTCAATAATGTTCACCGTAGATATTTCTCCGATAATCCTACCATAAAGCTCACGGTAGACGGACTTCAGGGAAAAGTCCCAACTCCATGCAGTCCTTACATATGGATAGCTTTAAACCACGATCAGTCAGAATGCATTGGAGTGGATGCAAGCTTTTACTCGGAGGAAGAGGCACCGGAAAAACTCAAGGAATTACGAGACAAGGTCGGGCTCATGCTTTTAAGCACTTTGTTCGAAGCCACATCATGTGAGCTCAACGGAATAGAGGGGGAGGAAGCGGAGGATGCTATCATAAATGCCTTTTTAAAATATTTCGAAAAGGACAAGTGGGAGAAATGTCCTTTCGACATCAAGCGGGAGGTTGATTTTGAACTGACTACCGCCTGGAACGGCGAGACCCAATGCTTCACCCTTCGCCTTGACAGCGAGATCGAATTCTACGTTAAAACTGATTAATTGGTGATTCATTTCCTCAAAAGCAAGTTTATACCCAAAAATAAAAAGTAATTTCAGTATGAATAAGAATATAGACTGTAAGAAAGGAGTCCTCAAAAAGGCTCACCATCATACGATATACAACAGGGAGGAAATCGAGAAATCCGGCATGGTTCACTGCATATCATGTCAGGAAAGTATGACGCCATCAGAAATCACTGTGTTTGTGGATGAAGGGAGGACCGGAATATGTCCGCACTGCTATATGGACGCGCTCATCGGCGACGCATGCGGCATCGAGCTCACTGACACCCTTCTCGAACGCCTTCATAAGAAATATTTCACATACGACGATATAGACGCCCCTCCTAAGCATAAACGCCATAAAAAGAACGGAGTCTGGATGTATCATTAAATATTGAGTATTAAGTTGTGAACAATAAGTACGGAGTTGTGAACAATAAGTACGGAGTAATGAACACTGAGTACGGAGTGTTTTTAGACAGAAGTAAGGCACATAAATATGGAAATATACATTGCTACCGATCTGATGCTCGTTGATGGTGTATACCGTTTCAACGCGGTTTACGCTTTCAAGTCGAAGACAAGTGTGAAAAGTTATGAGAAATATCTTAAAAACACCGGAGAAGACCACACTCTGATCGTTACCCCATGCTCGATTTCTGACGGAGTGCGAAACTTTGAGGTCATTACGGAATTTGAAGTAAAGGAAGATTTGACCGAGTACAAGGCTACAAGAATCTTTGAAGACTATGACGACGCCCACGATTATGTGGCTAACGTCAAGGAGACCCATCCCTCGATAAAAGTTGAACACGATATGGTCAAAATCTACTCACGCTTCTCTCCTGACATCCTCCACTGCGGCTGGGCATTTCTAAAAGGATGACATTTTTTTCTTATGGGCTTTTGTGCTTCTGTCTAAAAAAATAGAAGGATTTTTGAATTTTTCCGATAGGTTTTCTATAATGAGGTCATGATACTACCATCTATAAAAAGAATACTCATTGTGCCTGACTTCGGCAATGCCGAAGCTGCGGAGCGCCTGCTTCCCCTTAAGGAAGCCATCCAGGAACACTCTTCTTTCGATGCAAAAATCATCGACCTACGGCAGATGACCATCGACGAGAATCCTGACAAGAAACTGAAAGAGGTGCATATCCTCGATCGGGCAGCCCGACATCTGGAGGCACTCGCCACAGATAAGACCATCGTATGGGAAAAATCGAATTTATCGATACCATACCCGGATCTTGAGCTCTCCTCTTATGATATGGACGAAGAGTTTGATAGGAAAAGTTTAGACGAGCCATTCAATCCTGAACACCCGGATGATTCTGACTCCGATAATGGACTTCAACCGGGTGAAAACCTTTCAGTGGACAGTGCTGCTGAAAGAATAATCCGTAGAGGCAGACTGACCATTCGCGTCAGTAGAACTCCGAAAGAACACTTTACGCAGCATGCACCGCATGCCATCGTGGTTTTCGGAAAGTCGGTGATGCTGGCCGGTGGGGTCAAGGATATCCCTGTGCTTTTCGTAGACCCGGAGTATGACAAGGAATGGCCATGGAGGAAGCGGTATTACGTAGACCGGAAGGAAACCGACAGCTTCTACCACAGTTTCATAGATAAAATCAACACTCCATTACTTCCCGAAGTGCTTTCCAATGGATATGAAGTAGAATACCGACGAAAGCAGCCTCAGCGGTTTTGCCTGCTCACCGAGAGAAACGATGAGAAAGAGTTTACCAAGCGCTGTCCTCGTCTTACGATGTCTGATCCGGAGCTCCAGGATCCCCGACAACTCGCCAAGGCTATCCGGGAGTTCACCCGCGAGAAGCTGGAGATGCCGATGCTTGACATCTACGAGCTTCTGAAGGTTCCTGCACGGGGCAATGAGTCAAAGCCACTCGTATTCAACTTACCACATCCGGTGGATGTAGACGGACAGAAAGCTGTGGCTATTGAATTGCAAGGAGTTTCTCCTTACCGGATGCCGGGAGAAGAAGTGATTTTTGAAGGATGTGCATACAAACGATCACTTGAGGACGTACACGACAGACAATCACTACTGTCACTCCGAGAAGCTATGACTGAGGCTGTAAAGACTATGCCTCAGAGGAAGCGGATCCTCATTGTGCCGGATTGCCTGACACCCAAAGACTCCCCCATCGCGCCAATGCTACGCGACTATCTGCAGAAGGAGGATGACTATTATGTGGCGGTGTTTGAAAGCAATTCGTCGCTCAAGGATTCTCGACGGGGACTCGAACGGTGCTGCAGGAAGAGGCCATTCGATCTGATCGTGACGCTTGAGACAGGGTGTCTGCTGGCGGCAAGGGTGATAAATACTCCACGGATCTTCGTAAATCCTGACTGGACAGTATGGAAGGATATGAAGAAGTGCGGCTACGAGCGTGAGGAGTGGGAGACGGCACGCATCATGGGCATGAAGGCTCATATCCGGCATGACGGTCCGCACTGGGCAATGGGATGGTTTTCGCTTGACCAGATCGACAGCGAGGCTCCCCGGGAGCATATGGACCGCTTTATTTCCGCCACCTATCCGCCACACATCGGCCTGACGAACCAGGACGGAATCCGGAGGCTGGCATGGGAAATCCATAAAATGCTCCTTTGACATAAATGCATAATTCATAATTCATAATTCATAATTCAGTTAAACCGACGAGATATGCCGAAAAGAAAAAGACATTTGCCCGGCAACTATAAGCCAAAGCCGGAGGAGAAACCAACACGTAACGCTACTGGACCAGCTCCGCTGACTCTCTTCCAAGGGGAAGACGGACGCTGGGGAGCAAAGGATGGTAACGGAAATATCGAGCTAAAGCCAATATACCGACACATCGAGGATCACCATTATCAGGTAGGACCGGAAGCTGTGATATTAGCTTCAGACGATGAGGTTCTTAGTGTCACTCCCGATGATTGGGAACTTCTGTTTTTTAGATTGCTGGAATTTGATGACTGAGAAAATGTAAGAGTTTTAGACATAAGCACATAAATATTGAGTACTGAGTATTGAACAGTGAACAGTGTGTACGGAGTATTGAACAGTGTGTACGGAGTAGTGAACAGTGAGTATTGAACAGTGAGTACTAAATATTGAACAGTGAACAGTGAGTATGGAGTATTGAACAGTGAACAGTGTGTACGGAGTATTGAACAGTGAACAGTGTGTACGGAGTATTGAACAGTGAACAGTGAGTATTAAACATTGAACAATGGAAAACGTATTTGCGGAATATCCGTTTTTTTTGTATCTTTGTGAAAAATTTGAGGATTATGAGCCAGTTGAGATACCCCGTGGGAATGCAGACTTTCTCCGAGATAATCGAGAAAGGATATGTATACGTAGATAAGACACACTATATCAAGCCCCTGCTGGATCAGGGCAAATTCATCTTCATGAGTCGCCCGAGGCGGTTTGGAAAGAGTCTCCTGCTGTCAACACTGGAGGCTTACTTCGAAGGGCGTCGAGAACTCTTCAAAGGTCTTGCCGCCGACTCCATGGATCTTGACTGGACTCCAAGGCCGGTGCTTCATTTCGATTTCAATGCCGAGAACTTCAGCCTTGAGAACGGTCTGGAAATGCTTCTTAACGGCTTCCTCAGGCGGTATGAGGAAAAATATGGATGCAATCAAAAAGAAGAGTCCATATCACAACGATTCAAGAATGTCATCGAAGCCGCTTATCAAAAGACAGGGCAACAGGTGGCTATTCTCATCGACGAGTATGACAAACCGTTGCTTGACATCGAGGACTATCCTGAGATCTTCGATAAGAACCAGCGGATACTCAAGAGCTTCTTCGGCAACCTCAAGAGCATGGACCGCTACATACGGTTTGCCTTCATCACCGGCGTGGCGCGATTCAGCAAAGTCAGCATCTTCAGCGACCTCAACAACCTCAACGACATCTCGATGGTAAATGCCTACGCCGACATATGCGGCTGGAGCGAGGAGGAGATGCTAAGCTATTTCCGTCCCGGCATTGAGGACCTCGCCGAGGAATTGGACGAGGATTTCGAGGAGACACTTGCGGCACTCAGAGGATATTACGACGGTTATCTATTCACACCTAAGGGGAGCCGACTCTACAACCCCTTCAGCGTGCTGAAAGCTTTGGCCAACAAAGAGATCGACCCTTACTGGTTTGACAGCGGAACGCCGACTTTTCTTGCGAGGCGGATCATGAGACAAGGTACATTTCCACCGGACATCAATGGAAAATCATGCACCCGTAAGGAACTCATTGCAGTAGGACTCAACGACCGAAATCCGCTTCCCCTGATGTTTCAGACCGGATATCTCACCATCGCAGACTATAACAAGGATACAAAGCTTTACGAATTACGATTTCCGAACCGGGAGGTTGAGACGGGTTTCTATGAGGAGCTACTCAGGGTGTATGTTCCAGATACGACAGACCCTTTCAGCCCCTTTGACTTCACACTCTTCAAGACCGACCTTGCCGAAGGGAGGCCTGAGGATTTCATGAAGCGGCTCGCAACATTGCTGAAGGGACTCCCCTACGAAGACCACAAGGAGTCGACCTATCGCGCCGTGACATTCCTCATCGCGGTCCTATCCGGATCTCCGGCGCTCGCCGAGATTCACGGTTACAAAGGACGCTCAGATTTAGAGGTATTCGCCGGAAGGTACATTTATATTTTCGAGTTCAAATACAATAAGAGCGTAAAGGAGGCTATGCAGCAGATTTATTCACGCGACTATGCGGGACGCTACGCGATGGATACCCGGCAGGTATACCTCATCGGGGCAAACTTCATCGAGGATAAGGACTCGCGAGGACTTGAATACGAGATAGAAGCGATGTAAGTAGTGAACAGTGAGTATTGAGTTTTGAACAATAAGTACGGAGTAGTGAACTGTGTTTCTATAGTAGGAGGTGTTATGATTGTGCCTTTAAAGACAAAAACAATGATTTCTAACAATTAAAAATATGCCGAAAAGAAGAAGACATCTGCCCGGCAACTATAAGCCAAAGCCGGAGGAGAAACCAACACGTAACGCTACTGGACCAGCTCCGCTGACTCTCTTC
>JAIDSM010000243.1 GCA_029061225.1 Muribaculaceae bacterium | reverse complement strand
GCTGTCGGAACTAAGAGGCCTTCCGTCAATTTCCGCATCTACTGGGACGGTGATCTTCTTGACGAACTCCTTGACAAGACATCCATCACCAAGCCAAATGAAAATCTAACATCTGTCGGAACGCTGAAAAACCTTGGAAGCACTTCAAACGCAGCTTCCTGCAACTCTACTAAGGCAACACCCAATCTTCAGGCAGACCTTTTCGGCGACTGGCGTGAAGAAGTGATTCTGCACGACGGCCAGACCGAATCAGATCTCATCATCTTCACCACTACTATCCCTACAGACTACAAGGTTCCGTGTCTGATGACCGACCGTCAGTACCGCGAGGCTATCGCCTGGCAGAACGTGGCATACAATCAGCCTCCTCATCTCAGCTACAACCTTGAGGCTAAATTTGACGCGCGTCCTCGCATTGTAGTCTCCAAGGGTAGCCTTCAGCAGGCAGTGTCTCTCGGAGATGCATTAGAGACTGTTGTGTTTAACGTAGAGCGTGCTACAGGCGCCACTGTCGTCGGTCTTCCCGAGGGTGTGGAATTCACTTTCGATACAGCGGAACTCACCGGTACCATTTCAGGAACTCCCGCTTCTGAAGGAGAATGGACCTATACGATCACCACTACAGGAGCCGAAGACGGTCAGGATGTTTCAGTCACAGGCAATATCAAGGTCACTTTCACCGACAAGAGCGGACGCTCGGCCTATTATTCTTTTGACGCTGTCGGAGCAGAGACCGTTCTCAATGACCACAACGGAACTACAGCTGCTATACACGGTAACGTTGCGTCTACTGTTGGCGTGAAGAACTCAGCCATACTTTTCGACGGCTCCGGCTATCTGACCCAGCCAGTCTACAGCGATGTGATGTTTGGTGCCGGCGATTTCTCAATCGAACTCTGGATGAAGTCTACAGACAAGGACGGATATATCTTCTGCATCGGCACGCACAACAAGACCAACGTGGAAGGCGGCACAGGCAACTGGGTCGGCCTCGAGCGTCTTGAAGATGAGAAAAATAACCGACTCGTCTTCTCCATCGACGATGACGCCACTAAATCTGATTGTCAGGCACAGAATCCCGCCGACTATTTCGACGGAGAATGGCACCACATCGTATGCGTACGCAACGCTCAGGCTAAGTCCACTTCCATCTATATCGACGGAGAACTCAGCAACAGCAACAACAGCGTCGGCACCGGAGCCATCAACTTCGACCCGAAGGAACTTATCTGGATCGGAGGCGACGACGAACCGACATCCGGACGCGAGCACCGCACATTCAACGGAGCAATCGACGAACTGACGATCTATCCTTATGTCATGTCAGCTGAAGAGGTGAAGGCAAGCTACGAGCGTCTCGACCCCTCCGCAGTCGAAGAGATTATTTCGATGAACGGCAATGCCGCCTTTACGGTTGTTGACGCCATGTCGGGCCGCGTAGTTAAGGTTGCCAACGGAGAAGCCGGCAAAGGGATCACCGCAGGTCTTGAAAAGGGTATCTACATCCTAGTAATCGACAACGGCACCCTCCGCCAATCCCACAAGTTCATCAAGAAATAGCAAATGGGAAGGAGGTTTCCAACCTCCTCGTGCAGACAAAACAACAGATAAGAGGAAGCTTCCATCTCAGGAAGCTTCCTCTCTTATATTTTGTGCCTCGTAAAACGTCAAACGTCCAACGTAAAATGCCTCACTTATCAAGCTGCTTATTCGCCTGGCAGATCTTCACGCCGAGAAGCACTCTGTACATACCGAAAGTGATGAAAGCGATTCCGATATAGAGCCATACTGCGATTCCGCCTGCAAGAGGACCTGCAAGGAAGATGACTGCAAGAATAAGGGTGCATACGATGAAGGATAGGAGCATCGCGAGCCAGTATTTTGTATCACCGTAATAAAGAATTGCCTCACATATGGCATTCAGGGCCACAAATACAAGATAGAAACCGATGCCGTAGATGAAAGTTGCTACCATAGAACTTTCAGGCATGAGCAGCATCCACACGCCGCAGATGATCTCTATCACGCCCACAAGCATCTTGAATCCCCAGCCTGAGATACTGCCGATATTCATGAGGGCGAAAACGGTGTTCAGGAAACCGACAGCAGCTATCACGAGAGCGAAAGTATATGCCATTATGGGGAGGGAAGTGTCGGGACTTGCCAGGCACCATATGCCGAGTCCTATTGAGAGAAGTCCTGTTACTACGGGAAGCCACCAGTAGCGGGCGGCGGTTTTAAGCATTACGCGTGTCATAGTATTAAAAAGTATTTAGATTGTTTATAATGTGTTTTCGACATTATAACACCGTTAACTGCAGATTGGTTTAGTTTCTGTTCCCAATCCTTGCGATTGAACGAAAAAATAATTAATTTTGCATCTTGATTATGAATTAGGTCAGTTTTATGTCCCGACTTATAAACAGACTTATCAGATCGGAGAGCTGTTTTTATGCATAAAGAACCGAGCATCTTATATAATTGATAAATGAGTAAACTTAAAAATAGATCAGTATCCAACTCAAATAGAGATAAGCTTAATTACATTGTATCCGCATGCCTCTATTGCTGGATGCTTTGGATTGCCCTATTCAAGAGAAAAAATCACATGCAAAAGACTGAGTTCTGATAAAATTTGTTTATTTTGTTGTTTGAATCAATAATAAATATCCAATGGCAAAAATCACGGTACAAAATACGAATATCACCATCATAAATATGGATGGCGAGGATTATGTATCTATTACAGACCTTGCCCGGCACAAAAGCGATGATCCAACAGCTGTAATTGGCAATTGGATGCGTAACCGTAACACCATAGAGTTCCTTGGCATTTGGGAGAGTCTATACAACCCGGATTTCAAACCCCTCGAATTCGAGGGGTTTAGAAGGGAGGCGGGGCTGAATGCTTTTACTCTCTCTCCAAAGAAATGGATTGAAACTACCAATGCCATCGGATTGATCTCAAAATCCGGACGTTATGGTGGCACTTATGCCCATAAAGACATTGCGTTTAAATTCGCGAGCTGGATTTCAGTTGAATTTGAACTTTACATCGTCAAGGAGTTCCAGAGATTAAAAGTCAACTTTCGCAATTACGAATAACACTCCAGCAAAGGGCTCGCTGAGACTAAGACCCAAGCAATCAGTTTTCAGCGGTATTATCTTTGCTCTTCAAACACCTAAATAAAACAATATCAGGAAATGGAAGCAATAAGCAATCAACAGATATGTATAGAGGACTTCATGAAGGATGTCAGACCCGTCGAAGACCTGAAATATGAGCAAATAGAACCTCGATATAGAAACGTGCAGCTGATTCTCACGGCACTAACCTACATTCTGCTTGCTGCCGCCGCTCTTTTCCTTCTGCTGATCGATGACAGCATTTGGTGTATTATCGCCGAATGCATCATCTTTGCCGCCATGATAGTAAATCTCTTCATAGTAAACAAGGCTTGGGAATCCAAGGGATATGCACTCAGGGAGAATGACATCACCTTTAAGAGCGGTGTGGTGTTTCCGAAGACTACGACTGTGCCTTACGATCGTCTGCAGCAGGTAAGCGTTACGCAAAATCCGGTTTCGAAGATATTTAAGCTGTATGCGGTGGATATTGTCAATGGCGCGCAGGGTCTCTCCTCTACGACGATTCCGGGACTTACAGAAGAGAGGGCAAACCAAATCAAGGATTTAGTAATTCAGAAGTTGAGAAATGACGACTAATGAGTTTTCACATCCTCAGAGGATGAGCCCGGCGGCTTTTTTGATTATCTTCACGAAACTGTTCAAGCAATGCGCTGCACCCCTCTCCATCGCCGGAGTTTACAACATCATTACAGCACCCTCCGACGACAAATGGAAGGTGATACTCGTTGCCGCAGCCGGCATACTGTCGGTACCGCTAATATGGGCTCTCCTTTCCTACCTTACTAAGAAATTCTATATTAAGGACGGCAGCCTAATATTTACTCATGGAATTATAAGTCGGGAAAAAAACATCGTGCCGCTTGACCGCGTTCATTCGCTCCGTACGGAAAAAGGAATCTTGTTTCGCCTGCTCGACATGCGTGGTATCATCTTCGATACCCTTGCAAAGCGGGACGAGGAAATCGAACTGATACTGGATGAATACGAATGGAAGAGACTGCTCGCCGTAATTGAAAAGGAAGAGAGGCCGCATCCGGAATCGGACACCGAACCGCCCGAATTCAATCCGACCAATACCGTGCACTACCCTACCAAAAACCTCTTGCTGGCCGCTCTATGCCAGAATCACCTGAAAGGGATGGCGGTGATCATATCATTTCTTGCGGTAGTCTTCGGTAGTTTCGACGACCTTTCGGAAGAGCAGGCCAAGTCCGTCTTAGGTTGGTTGGACTCCACTTTAGACTCGACGTTCGCCTCTCCATTGCTGATAATCGAGACTCTCTTTGTCGGCTACATCCTCATATTGCTGCTTTGGCTCGGAAGAATTCTGCTGAGGTATTTTGACACCTCGATGAGCTACGACAAAAACCTTCTTACATTCACTTATGGATTATTGACAAGGCAAAGCTGCCGTTTTTTCCGCGACAAAATCTGTACAATCTGGATAAAGCGCAATTTCCTTGAGAAAAAATTCGGATTCAGCACGCTGAAACTCAAGCAGGCGCTCAACGTAACGGCTCAGAAGGAGGATTCCAACATGACTCTGTATGGCACTGACTCCTCGTCTTTCTATCTCAAATGGTGGCTGGGAGAAGATTATGCATCGGAAAAGAATCTGGCTGATGCTAATTCAGGCAAAGGTGTGTTTTACCGCCATGTGGCGTTCCGCGCATTGATCGCCATAGGAATCGCCATAGTACTCCTTTGTGATCACTTATTCATCTGGACTCTGATTCCATTAGTCTATCTGACTATAATTATTCCGAGAGGTATATGCGCGATGCGACATAGTAGGATTGAATTGAAACAGACATATTTCATCGTCCATAAAGGATCATTCGCCGAAATCGATAACTATGTCAAATACTCCAATGTCGAGATTGTAAGCATCCATCGCTCTCCCCTCACCCGCTGGAGCCATAGGGTTGCCCTGGTCATCGCCACCTCCGGCACCCTTCTCTTCGTCCGCAGCCTGAAGGAAGAAGAAGCGCTCCTTATCCGCGAACTCCTCCTCCTAAAATCCAAACCTATAAACTTTTAACCAATAACCCTTAAGTTGATATTGCGAAACTTAAATAGAAATCTAAATCTGATATGAAGAAACTGTTATTCATGCTTTGCCTTTGTGCCTTCTCCATACTACAGGCGCAGGACTACAAGACAGTGAAGGTAGACGGCACTGTCCGCCAATATCTTGAATACGTACCGCAAGGACTTGGCGAAAATCGCCCGCTGATCATAGCGTTGCACGGCAATAGCGGACACGGCTCCTACCACAAGGGCCAGATGCGCGTGGAAAGCGTAGCTGACACAGCAAAATTTGTTACGGTGTTTCCCAATGGCATCGACCGCACTTGGGACATAGGTGGCGACAAAGACCTGAATTTCATGCAGGCACTTATTGATGAGATGTATCGTAAATATAAAATAGACCGTAACCGTGTGTATCTTACAGGCTGGTCCATGGGAGGCATGTTCACCTATTATGCCATGATGAAGGCTGCAGATAAGTTCGCGGCTTACGCTCCTATGAGCGGCTATCATTTCTGGGGCGGCAAGGCGGAGAGCTCCCGACCTGTACCTATTCTCCATATTCACGGCAAGGATGACGATGTGGTGACTGTAGGGAATCTTCAGGGGGAGCTGAACAAATGGATCAACCGCAACAAATGCAACCGGACTGCCAAGACCACAAAGAAATATCGCAATGTAGATAAAGCTAATCTTTACGTCTGGGATGGTGGTACCGACGGCGTCGAGGTGCGCTATCTTGAAATAGAAGGCATGAAGCACGCCATATGGAACACCGGCTTTAAGTCGATAGAAGAGATATGGAACTTCTGCAGTCGTTATTCACTAAACAACAAATTTCCGGAGGATACGGCTCCGACAGTGACGGTGACAAGCCCCGCCCCATACACTTCTTATACGGTATTCGCTCCGGCTACCGCTCTCGCTTTTCCTGATATCACGCTTTCTGCCGAAGCGGAAGACAGCAACGGTAGCATCGCGAAGGTAGAGTTTTTTGACGGAGACACAATGGTAGGCTCATGCTCAGGTACGCCTTACGTGTGTGTGTTGCCGTCTCCTCAGGCCGGCAAGCATACAATAAAGGTAGTGGCTACAGACAACGATGGCGAGACAGGCGAGTCGACAGTTACCATAAATCTAAATGCGCCAGAAAGTATCTTCAGCTTCCATGATGATTTCAAGAATCAGGAGGGCTGTCTCCCGGCAGGATGGACAACATATGATGGCAGTGACTTGCGTACTGGTTATCTGGAAGGACTGTCGCAAGGCGCACGGGTATTCCGGTTTACAGGCAATCCACATGACTTCGACTGGGGACTGTATTTCCGGAATATGACAGGCGCGTCCCGTGCCGGTTATGCTCGGTATGCTCCGGAAAACTCTGTAGCCTCATTGCGGCTGTACCCCGGACAGTATATCCTTACATATAAGATATGCAATTGGAATCGTCCGCAATTTAACTCTCCGGTTGACGTAATCATTGAAAACCGTGAAGGTCATACTGTGGCATCACAGCAATTCACTCCGACTGTGAATATCGGCAACCGTGCTACTCTCCCCTTCAAAGGAGTTGAGGAACAGACCCTCACATTCACCATTGATAAAGACGATTTTTATGTGCTTACCTTCTATGCTGACGATCAGGAATGGGGCGACGCAGTCATAGGCGGTCTCACTCTCACCGCCTTAGAATATGACCTGTCTGATGTCGGTGAAATAAAGGCCTCTGAGAAAGACGACGATAATGCAGTATTCTCCCTTCAGGGCATAAGATCCCGAACTCCACAGACAAAAGGCATATATATCAGCAACGGTAAGAAATATATCTCAAAACCAAAGTAA
The DNA here is from genome assembly GCA_029061225.1 of Muribaculaceae bacterium. Lineage (GTDB taxonomy): Bacteria > Bacteroidota > Bacteroidia > Bacteroidales > Muribaculaceae > Lepagella. The sequence continues at coordinate 12,300 of JAIDSM010000243.1, read as the reverse complement.
AATCAAGACGCCTCTTACTCACTCCCCAAATTAAAGGCGATGCTGTCTCCCATCAGGCAGCCTCGCCTTTCTTCTTTATCCCTCCCCGAACCAACTATAAGTAAGTTGTATGGCTCGCTACTCCATAGTAAGTCCCTTCGATATGGTCAGTCCTTAACTTCATGACCCTTGTGAATTAAGGTTATCCACACAACTCAACCTTACATTAGATAAAAAGGTGTACTTCAGTTAATGCTTACGACAAAAACACATCTTGCAGTAATAGGCGAATACAAAAAATCCCCGGTAGTTTGCCGAGGATTAAGAATTTGTTTTAGTCAAACTTTAGCGGTTGTAGCAAACAGGTAATCTTATAACCATTGGAATTATCTGTTAGAATCTACGAATTTTTGGTTTCGCAATTTTTTTAGTCTAATATTTTGCTGTTGAAAGAATTTTTACTACTTTTGCAGCGTTGATTCCCGGTAGCCCCTGATTTATCAAGCTATCGGGTTTAGTTTTTTGTAATTGCAAAGATAACGAAATTTTCTGAGATTTACTTATATAATGGCATAAAAGTTGCGACAACGAGTTGGTTTAGTTACCTGCTCTATTTTTCCTTAATTCCATTCGTAGGGTCTGTGATAGTTGCCGAGCATGCTCGGCCTCACCCAAAATCGAGCAGCAGATTTATCTCTGCTTGAAATCCTATTTAATTCTTTACGATTTTTCCTCATTTTTTCACCAACTTATTTTGCCATTTCACAAATTCAGAGTAATTTTGTATCCCTAAACACAATAGAAGACAGATCTATCTTCCGGAATAAAAACAATTCGACAGTAAGACAATGTATAATCATTGTAAATCATACATATACGACCCTAAGGTCATTGCTATTGCATTGATGATGATGCTTGGTGTGGCTCACGCTTTGGCAAAACCGAAGACCGATTCTCCCGGAAAACCGAGAATCGCACTCTTAGGCGACTCCATGACCTGGATCGGCGGAGACTCCTGCCAGAACGCCACAGGATGGAGCCATATTCTCAAGGAAAGCGGTATCGCCCGAGCCATCGACGTTTACGCTCGCAGTGGTGCCACATGGACCAATACGAAATCAACCCGATTTAATCCGAGCCACTACACCGAACTGCTCCATGATGACAACGTCATATACAATCAGGCGATTCGACTTATAGAACGAGCTGACTCTTCCGACGCTTCCCCCGACCTGATCATCCTATTCGCAGGTGCCAACGATGCTTGGTTCGCCTCCAAACGGCCCGGCATGTTCGATAATGCCAAGACACTCAACGACAATCCAACTATCCGACAACCTAACCTAACGACTTCTCTGGCTGGAAGTATTCGCCTTGTTGGCTATATGCTTCGTGAAAGGTTTCCGGAGGCCACTCTCCTATTCGTCGCTCCACTACAGATGTCCAAGACCGATGCATCATCCATCCACAGGGTAGCTGATATTATTGAAGAAACAGCTTCTGAAATTGGTTACAAGACCCTGAGGGCTGACAAAGAAACCGGCATAACCCACAAGCAAGAGAAGAAACATCCCAAATACACCTACGACGGTGTCCACTCCAACCCAGCCGGAGCCAAGATAATCGGCGACTACATAATAAGACATATCCAATCCCCAAAAAACTAAAAACTGACCCCTGATAGCTGATAGCTCAAAACTGATAGCTGATAGCTGACCGCTGAAAAGCTCAAAAACTGATAGCTCAAAACTAACTCAAATGGTATTCTCAGACTTATTCTTCATATTCTGCTTCATTCCGCTCTTCTTACTCCTTTACATCGTTTGCGGATGGCTTGACAAATTCCGCATCAGACGTGCGGAAAGCGATGAAAGACATCTGAAGCGCCCGATGCTTCTGCGCAACATCATACTGACGGTATTCTCCATTCTTTTCTATGCATGGGGAGAACCGATATATGTATTCCTAATGCTCGCGGTTGTATTTGTCAACTACATATGCGGACTTCTGCTTTATAAGAAGCATAATGCGATCGGAAAGGGATGGCTTTTCATCGGCATCGCCGCAGACCTCGCTGCCCTTGGAAGCTTCAAATATCTTGGTTTCTTCTCCGGAGTCCTGAGGGGTGTCGGTTTTGACGTTCCCGATCCGCAGATTGCCCTTCCGATCGGTATCAGCTTCTATATCTTCCAGTCTATTTCATACCTGGTGGATGTATATCGCGAAGACTCAAAACCGCAGAGAAATTATTTCGACCTCCTTCTATATATCTCCATGTTCCCTCAGCTGATAGCCGGGCCAATCGTTCGCTATGGAACAGTGGCTCTGGAGATCGGACATCGCCATGCTACAGCTGACGATGTGGCCGAAGGCGTCTACCGCTTCATCATAGGACTGGGTAAGAAAGTTATCATCGCCAACATCATGGGTGAGATAGCTACCTCTCTTCTTGGTGGCAATCTTGAAAATATGTCGGCTGCCGCAGCGTGGGTCGGTATTCTCGCTTTCTCTATTCAGATATACTTTGACTTCTCCGGATATTCCGACATGGCCATTGGTATAGGACGCTCCGTAGGATTCCATTTTCCCGAGAATTTCAACCATCCCTTCACCTGCAACTCCATGACCGATTTCTGGCGCCGCTGGCACATCAGCCTCGGATCTTTCTTCCGAGACTATGTCTATATCCCGATGGGCGGCAATCGGCGCCATCAGGCTCTAAACATCCTTACGGTATGGTTCCTGACCGGCATGTGGCATGGAGCAAGCTGGAACTTCATCATGTGGGGTCTTTATTTCGGACTTATTATATTGATTGAGAAATACACTCTGTTGCGTTGGAAATGGGTGCCGAAGATAGGACTCTACATCTACAGCATTTTCTTCCTCCTCATTGGTTTCGGAATCTTTTATTTCGATGATTTCGGTCGTATGCAGCAATTCTTCACGGCATTCTTCGGACAGAACGAATCGCAAGGACTTCCGATGCATGTCGAAACAGCTATTTTCGATAATCTATGGCTATGGGTGGCTGCCATCATTCTCTGTCTGCCGGTACGCAGGCACGTTGAGAATCTCGGCTGCCGTATGATCGAGCGTGTCCCATATGCCGGCAACTACACCGTGCAGTTCTGCCACGCTATCGTCTCTATCATCATCCTCATCTGCAGCGTTGCGCTTCTCGTAGGAGCCACCAACAATGCTTTCATCTACACACGATTCTAATCAGCTATGGACCAGAATACAGAAAACGATATACCCAAGGGAAAAGGACACGTTGGAGCCTCTGTGATGTATCTGCTCATTGTGGGCGTTGTCTTCGCCATCATGACGGTGGTTTTCGTGTTTTTTCCCCGCACCAAATATTCGGAGCTTGAAAAACGTGACCTTGCGGAGTTTCCCGATGTTTCAGATATTGAGGCAATAAGGAAGGACCCTGCGAAGTTTACGGCTTCCATCTCTTCATGGTTCAGCGATACGGAACCTTATCGTGATGAACTTATGACAATGAGCATGCACATCCGGGGAGCTATGAAAGGTGACTTCCGCGACGATGAGGATGTAGTCTCCTTCCGGCCCGCGGAAACCGCTGACGCAAATCAATCCGACGACATGCATAAGGAAGACCTGCAGCTCTCTGACGACAATGACCCGAATTCTGAAAATGAAGACGACATCAACGATGGCATGGCGAGAGTCGCAAATTCCGGAATCATTATCGTAGGAAAGGGTGAAAACGTAAGGGCTCTGATGGCCTTCGGTGGATCCCCTGGCGGGGGCGGAGCATATATCGATCTGCTTAACAAACTCGCCGATGATTTCCCCGGATGCACGGTGTATTCAATGATTCCTCCCTCTGCTACCGAATATTACCTCCCCGAGAAGGCCGCTAGTGCGAGCAAGCCGCAGAAACCTTTCATCTACAGCGTGCGCGATCGTCTTTCGCCAAAGGTGAAGTTTGTTGATGTCTACGATGAACTGCTAAAGCATAAGAACGAAGACATATACCTTCGCACAGACCATCACTGGGGTGCCCTCGGCGGATATTACGCAGCGAAACGATTTGCGGAGGTGGCCGGTGTGCCATTCAAGGGTCTCGACGCTTACGACCGCCACGAGATAAAAGGCTTCGTGGGATCCATGTATGGATACTCGAAAGATATTTCAGTGAAGAACGCTCCGGAGACTTTTGTATACTATACGCCTAATCAGGTAAGTTATGACTCTCAGTTCGTCACTTATACACTTGACAAGGATTTCAAGATCGTAAAGGAGTCAAAACCTTATAAATCGCCATTCTTTAAGAAGTTTAATGATGGAAGCGGTAATGCCTATCTTACTTTCATCGGTACTGACCAGGCCTACGTCAAAGTGAAGACTTCTACTCCGGGCAACCGCAAGGTCCTCATCATAAAGGACTCTTTCGGCAATGCGGTTCCGGGACATCTGTTCTATAGCTTCAATGAGGTTCATGTAGTCGATTTCCGGTATTTCACCCATAATCTGAAAGACTACATCAATAAAAACGGAATTACTGACATCGTTATCTGCTTCAATGTCTTCAACGCGTACAGCAGCGGAAGCGCGGCTAAAGTGAAGAAGATGCTTACTCAAGCGGGCGGTATCCCGACTACTTCCGAATCCGAGAAAAAAACGGATAAGGATAAAGAGGAGAAGGAACAACCGGAAACCACGAAACCGACCAACAACCCGGAGGACGTCAATGCCAAGCCTTTGGAAGAAAATTCCGCAGAGACCGAGAAACCACAGAAAGATGAAACTCCGGCAACCCCGGAAAAAAACGATGAATGATAAATGGTAGACTATAGAAGAAAGCCGGATTGGCTTAAGATAAAACTGCCGAGGGGTTTCAAGACCAGCCAGGTGGTGGGACTCCTTAACGAGAAGCATCTGCATACTATATGCTCCAGCGGTATGTGTCCCAACAGGGGAGAATGCTGGGGCAATGGCACTGCCACATTCATGATTGGCGGCAATGTCTGCACTCGGAGCTGTAAGTTCTGCAACGTGGCTACGGGACGCCCACTCCCCCTGGACCCAAATGAAATCAAGGATATTGTGGAGTCAGTGAAGTCTCTCAACCTGAAACACATCGTCATCACCTCCGTAGACCGTGATGACCTTCCGGATCTTGGTGCCGGACACTGGGCCGAGATGATACGCACCCTTCGCCGTGAATGTCCCGGCGTGACCATGGAGGTGCTTATTCCTGACTTCCAGGGAAGGGAAGAACTTGTGAAGATGGTGATTGATGAGAAGCCCGACGTTATCTCTCACAATCTCGAGACCGTACGCCGTCTGACACCGGATGTGCGTTGCCATGCCACCTACGACACATCGCTGAAGGTGATCCGGCAGATTGCTGATAGTGGAATACGGTCCAAGAGCGGAATTATGCTCGGTCTGGGTGAGACACCTGAAGAGATTATGGAGACAATGAAGGATCTTTTAGCCGCAGGATGCGAGGTAATGACCATCGGACAATATCTGCAGCCGACAGCCAAGCACTTTCCCGTACAGGACTACATCCATCCGGACGTATTCGAACAGTACCGCCTTAAAGGTCTGGAACTTGGCTTCCGTCATATGGAGTCGGCTCCCATGGTGCGCTCATCATATCACGCCGAGCGCCACATCCACTAACCCTCCATTCTCCAAATGTTTACTGTTTATTGTTTAATACTTAAAACTTAATTTTCAACCCTTTAAACTCGTCACATCAACCTTAACCGGAGCGACCTCGCACTTCGCACGGGCCGTAAAGTGATGCGGAGCGAAAAGCTCTATTCCGGCATCATTGAACTTATCCTGGATATTCTGCAGCAGATCAGACATGATGAACGGCATCTCATCGGCTTCCTTGATGTAAGCATTGATCTGATAGCACATGTAGTTGTCGTTGAGTTCAGTCTCAAGTACAAATGGAGCGGGATGCTCCAGAACACCCTTGGTCTGCAACGCTGCCTCTATCAGTAGGGAATGCACCTGACGCCAAGGCACATCATATCCCATCGTCAGCACAGTATGGATGATCAGCCCGTGGTGACGGGCCGAGAAGGAATAATTCACCGTATTGGATGTGGTTATGAAGGAGTTGGGAATTGTCACCATCTCATTCTTGATCGTGCGGATGCGGGTCACGAAGGGTGACTTCTCCACCACATTGCCGACCGTATCGTTGACCTTTATGAAGTCTCCCGTCTTGAACGGACGCATATATGTGATCACGAATCCTGCTATGAAGTTGGAGATCACCGAGCTCGACCCAAGCGAGACTATAAGACCGACAAAGACAGATATTCCCTGGAAGACTCCCGATTCTGATCCGGGCAGGTAGGGATAGATCATGGCTATCATGAAGGCATAAAGCAGAAAGCGTATGATGTTGAATGTCGGTTCGGCCCAGTCGGGATAGAATCCGGTGATCCGCAGTTTCTCGGTCTGTATCTCATGAGATATATATTTTAGACCCTTGACTATATACCTGATGCAATACCATATGATGGCGATGATGAAGAGATTAGGAATATACTCCACAATCGCCTTGAGGACCATCTTTATGGGATCCACTATATAGTAGAAGATCTTGAGGGCAAGATTCTCTGTCTGCGGAAATATGGAGAAAAGAATGGGTACGGTGAAAATGAAGAGCAGCAACAGGACGGCATATCGGATGAAATTGCTGACTATGATGAGGATCTTGCATAGATGACGCGTATCAAGCAGCTCATAGTCCCTTATGACGAGGGGTTTCAGCCATGCAGCCTTAAGACGTATGATCTGACGGCGCAGCTTTCTGAAGAGATAGTTGATCAGTCTGACGATCAGATACTGGATGCATATCACAAGTATGAAGAGAGCGCATCTCTTGACTATCTTCCAGAAACTGTTTTCCGCTTTCAACAGCTGTATTTTGTCGGATATGATCGACATATACATCTGAGCGAGCTTCATCTTGTCGGTGGCATGCCAGAGCGCATCCTGCTCCGTGACGCTCAGTATCACCTTGTCGCCATACATGATGTCGATATAGGTGTCGTTGTCGAGCAATGAGACCGTATCGCGGCGGAGACGGCCGTCATGGCCTATCTTATCTATCATCTGTGATGTAGTCTCCGCCCTGTCTGCTGCGGAATGTCCTCCACGTGCCGCATACAGTTTGAAAAGAGTGTCTCCTTCCACTACAACGGGAACCCCCGGAGTGACGGCACGCAATGAATCGATACGCTGGATCTGACGGGCACGCTTGATGGAATCTTCCATATGCAGCTGGTTGTTTTCATCAAGTCTCGCTTTCAGCAGCATCTCGTTTAGTTTCATCTGCTCGAGCTGCTGCGTCAGCATCTGCAATCGTATGGAATCAGACTTGATCCTCTCTTCCTGCGTCTGAACGGATGAAACTCTTCCACTTAGAGTATCTACTCTGCCTGACGAAGGCGGAGACAAAAGTATCTCTTCCGCTTTCTTCATAATTTGGCTTCCCGCTGAAAAAGGAAAGCACAGGGATATAACCACCAGAGCAGAGATGGCCAGACATCTATATATCTTAAAGTCAATGTTATCGCCGAAGCAGACAGTTCGCATCATTTTATATCGTTTTGCGTTCTCCGGCAAAATTAATAAAATTATCCCATTATTCAAAATCAGACAGAAATTTTTGACACATACGAACGGGGCTTATTTCTACGTTAGTTAAATATATATATTTAAACTACCTGTTTCATAAATGAAAAAAATCTATCTAATGCTTTTGGGCGCTTCCATCTTCGGAACGGGAATCGCCGACGACAATGTAACCGTAAAACTGAAATCGGACCGAACCTGCACGATGAGCAACGGCATCATCACCCTCGGCATTCAGGCCAACGGAATGGCGATGACCATGAAGCATCCTTCCAACGGCGTGACCAACATCCTTGCCAGCAACGGAATCTATTTCGACTACACTGCGGATAAGAACAGATCATTATCAGCTACCAGCGCCAGAGTGGTGAGAAGTGACGATGACTATGCCGAAGTGGTGTATACTTCGGCTGCCAACGACGTTCTTCCCACATATGAGCATGGTTATATCATGCGCAAGGGGGAAAGCGGAATATTTACTTACGTTATCGTTCACGGCAACAGCAAAAGCGCCGATACTGCCAACGGAGGTATCGGTCCCGTAAGGGAAACCCGTGTGTGTACCAGGCTCGCTCCCGCTTTCCTTGACGGTTATGTGGATGAACAGATGCAGGGTAAGATTCCTTCCAACTCGGAAATGGCTACCGCTGAGCAAAAACAGGTGCAGGACGCTACATACTATCTCTCAGACGGAAGCATCTACACTAAATACAATTGGGCACAGTTTATCGACCATGATGAGTTCCACGGCCTTATGAACAATAAGATCGGTGTCTGGAACATTCCGGTAAGCTACGAGTGGCTTAACGGCGGACCGATGCGACAGGAACTGACAGTACACGCCACAAGCAAGTCGCCTATCACGATCCAGATGCTTCAAGGAGAACACCTCGGAGCAGCCGCTACTTCATATGATGATGACCAGCATCAGCTCTTCGGTCCTTTTATGATCTATGTCAACGATGGTGCCACACGTGAGGAAAAGATAGCCGATGCCCGCGCTAAGGCTGCCCAACTTAAGGCGGAATGGCCCTTCACATGGTTTGAAAACGAATACTACCCTCTCGACCGCTCTACAGTCACCGGTAAGATAAACATCACGACCGGTCAGGAACCGGGCAACGTCAAGGTGGTCCTCGCGGCTCCAGGAAGCAATCTCCTTCGCCAGGGGGGTAACTATATGTTCTGGACACTCACCGATGAGGAGGGCAATTTCAGCATCCCCGCTGTCAGGAAAGGCAACTATTCGCTTTATGCTTATGCCACTACCGGTACCATTACCGATGAACTTTGTGTTGACGGAATTGAAGTAAGCGAGGAAAATACTAATCTGGGAGATATCGAATGGACTCCCTTTACTCTTGAAAACCAGCTTTGGAACATAGGAGAAAACAACCGTCTGGCTGATGGATTTAACTGCAGCGACCGTCCACGTGCTTACGAGGCATGGCAGTGGCAACCTGCCGCTCTCGAATACCGCATAGGAGAGAGTGATCCGGCCGTCGACTGGTATAATGCTCAGACCAAAAACGGAAAGTGGACTATAAAGTTTAATCTTGATCGTCCTTATGAGGGAGACGCGGTCTTCACCGCCTCCATCGCCGGAGTGTCGAATTCCCCGAAGATCAATGTTGCTGTCAACGGTCAGAGTAAAGATAACTGGAGCCTTTCTGACGACGGATCAATCAGACGAAGCGCGACGCTTGCAGGACGCCATCTTGTGAAATCTGTCAAGTTTTCCGCATCAGACCTTAAGGTCGGTGAAAATGAGATTACCCTTACAGCATCAAACTGCAAGGATAAAAGTGGAGTTCTCTGGGACTGCCTGAAGCTCGAAGCGGGCGCTGAAATCGCAGCTGCTGTCGATGGCATCACGGAAGACTCATCGAATCTTCCCGTTTCTGTATACACTATGAGCGGCATGCTTGTCGGCACATATGACAGCTACCCTGCCGGGCTTCCTGCAGGCATCTACATCTTCAGGCAAGGCAACACTACCAAGAAAGTAAAACTATGATTATTAATCATTCACACTCAAATACAACGACCCGTGGCTTTCATTTCAGTCTACGGGTCGCTGCTTTTAGCATCCGATGAAGAGACCGCCGGAACAAGTGTCATATATATTTAACAAAATCGTAACGGGATAGGGAAAACCATTACCTATGAAATGCCGTTTTATCAATGACTGCCAAGGATTGGTAATATCATTCCGAGGAGTCGATAAGTAAGGTTTATTAACCCTAAATCACTTGCAGTATGGCAGCACTGAATATCCCTTTGATCACTTGGTGTGTCATCGTAGCGGCGATGACAGTTCTGATCACTGTCCGGCTTTTCAAAAATGAACACGGACATATGCATCCGCGTCATCAGGGACGCCTGATAGAGGTGGGTAGCGAGCGAGAGGAGATTTTCGTTCCGGGCGATTCTCTGCCTCAACATAAAAAACGATCGTAAATGACTGTAGCAGACGAAGTCTATCCGGATCAATCTCCTGACATCGCGGATAATCTACACGATGCTTCCCTTAAGGAGATTTGTCTTTTCCTTTCCGAATACTCGGCTTGGCTCCTTGGAAGCGGAGCCACTTCAATAAGACTTGAACGAAATGTTCGCCGGATGGCGAAATCACTGGATTGCGAGGCAGAGATGACTATCCTGCCTCGCCATATTCATATGACGGTATGCAGCACCGACAGATCGGAAAGCTATACCTACATTATCGCCACTCACCCTATGCCGATAAGCTTCGACATCAATACGAGACTAAGCCGTCTTAGCTGGAAGATGGCTGATGAAGGCCTGGGGTTTTCAGAAGTCAGGGCTCAATTCAAGGAAATAATCAAGACTCCTCCGGCAAATAAGTACCTTGTGCTATTTCTGGCATCTTGCGCCAACGCTGCTTTCTGCCGTCTCTTCACGGGCGACTGGGCTGCTGTCGGTGTGGTGTTCATGTCTACGCTTGCAGGCTTCTATCTCAAGCAGGTGCTGTCGGAGAAGAAGATCGACGTCCGCCTCATATTCATAATCTGTGCTTTTGTGTCTTCGGTGCTTGGGAGCACTGCCTCTCTCTTCAGCTTCGGGCACACCCCTGACATAGCTGTCGGCACGAGCGTCCTATATCTCGTTCCGGGCATTCCATTCCTTAATTCATTTTCAGATATGCTCGACGGACACTACATATGCGCTTTCGGGAGATTCGTCCATGCGGTGGTCCTCACCTGCTGTCTCTCGCTCGGCCTTTGTGCCGGAATGATGATGATGAATCTCAGTATGTTTTAGATAAATCCATAAAACCATGATTTTGCAGTTCCTTCAGGATGCGTTGTTTGCAGCCATAGCGGCTGTAGGATTTGCTGCCATCAGCAATCCTCCTAAAAAAGCATATCTGCTTTGCGCCATTATAGCCGCCGTGGGGCATTCCGCTCGCTACCTGATGATGCAGCCCGACATATTCGGACTCCATATAGTTGCCGCCACAACGATCGCGGCATTCATTGTCGGCTTCCTTGCGGTTATTCTATCTCCCATCGGTAAAATGCCGGCAGAGACATGCCTTTTCCCATCGTTGCTTCCTATGATTCCGGGCGTCTATGCCTACAAGGCTTTCGGTGGTCTCATCATGTGTCTTTCCCACAGCAGGGAGGCCGATTTCGACCATTATTTTTTCCTTTTTGCAAACAATGGTCTCACTTGCCTCTTCATCTTACTCGGAATGGTGGTTGGGGCAACTCTGCCCATTTTCTTCCTTAAGAATATTTCCTTCCAGGCTACCCGCTGATATTTTTAGCAAACAGCTGAATAAAAATAAGCCGCGACCTTTCGGGCCGCGGCTTATTTTTATATTCAGCTATGTTTTTATTTTATGATTACTTTTTTTCCGTCAACTATATATATTCCGGAAGCAGGCATCTCATAATGTCTTACACCATTAAGATCATATATCACTGCCGCGTCGCCGGACAATCCTACTTCATCCACTCCGGAATTATCGCGCTTTATGGTGAAATAGACAGCCCCTGTCATATCCTCGCCTCCGTTATATATGACTGCCATATAGGTTCCATCCTTCAATTCACTCATATCGGCATCGATAATCACCTCTTTGATTTCTCCGGCCGATGCATAGACCGCTGCAGAACGTTTGCTGTATATTTCATATCCACCGTCACCGGGGAAAACTGCGACTTTCGGACTTCCATAGTAGACTCCTGATTCACAAGTGAGCTTGAAACTGAATCTTACATTCGCTGGGTCCGTAATCGGTTCCTTATCGTCCGCACGGAAGTCGGATACCTTGATTTCAGTCTTGTCATCGTTCACTTCCAGCGTTACATCGACAGGATCACTTACATTTTTCCCCGCTTCATCTCTGAATACCAGCGTATATGCACCGGGCGCAAGTGAATGATCCTTAAGTGCGGAGAATTTACCAACATAGTCGGTGATGTCATCCTTCTCTCCTATCAGAATATCTACCGGACGGAAAGTCGACTTAGAAACTATATCTCCCTTGGAATCAAGAAGCATAGGGGTTATGGTGCTGTAAAACTCAGCATCGCCTATGTTCTCAACCGTAAACGACATCGGGAATTCATGATTCCTATATATATGGGATGGTAAGTCTATGTCAGTGACGAATATCGAAGCCGGTTTCTGGTTGTCAATGGTTGC
>JAIDSM010000242.1 GCA_029061225.1 Muribaculaceae bacterium | reverse complement strand
GGAGGGTGTTGCAAAATGGGCCAATATTCTAATGTAGGGACGCACGGCTCGTGCGTCCTCTATGCAATTAGATTGGTAATCAACAATATAAAAACGGACGCACGAGCCGTGCGTCCCTACAAGATGCGGAGAATATAGTTCTGCAACACCCTCTTTCCATACCCTGACAACTGACAACGAAGAAAACTACTAAAATCATATGAAAACTGCTTTAATCACAGGCATTACGGGCCAGGATGGGTCGTATCTTGCCGAATTGCTCATATCCAAGGGATATGACGTGCACGGGACCATACGTCGCTCTTCAGTGGATTTCCGCGAGCGAATCGCGCATCTTGAGGGTGACCCTCATTTCCATCTCCACTATGCTGACCTCGGCGACTCGATGTCAATAATCCAAGTACTCAACAAGGTGCGCCCGGATGAGGTCTATAACCTTGCGGCGCAAAGCCACGTGCAAGTGTCGTTTGACTCGCCGGAGTTCACGGCTGACGTGGACGCGACAGGCGTGCTCCGGCTATTGGAGGGCATACGCCAGTGCGGGCTCGCGGAGACTTGCCGCTTCTACCAGGCATCGACATCGGAACTCTACGGGAAGGTGGAGGAAGTGCCACAGAACGAGAACACGCCTTTCCACCCATACTCCCCCTACGCTGTGGCGAAGCTCTACGGTTTCTGGATTGTGAAGGAGTACCGCGAGGCTTACAACATGTTTGCATGCTCAGGCATCCTCTTCAACCATGAGAGCGAGCGTCGCGGCGAGACGTTCGTGACACGCAAGATAACCTTAGCTGCGGCACGCATTGCGCAGGGCAAACAGGAAAAGCTATATCTTGGAAATCTCGACTCACTGCGCGACTGGGGTTATGCGAAGGACTATGTGGAGTGCATGTGGCTGATACTGCAGCAGCCTGAGCCGGAGGACTATGTGATAGCGACCGGTGAGCAGCATTCGGTGCGCGAGTTCTGCCTCTATGCGTTCCGACGCGCCGGCATCGAGCTGGAATTTGTAGGGGAAGGCGTTGATGAGAAGGGCATAGACAAGGCTACCGGCAAGGTGGTAATTGAGGTGTCGCCGGATTTCTACCGACCGACGGATGTGGTGAACCTATGGGGTGACCCGACAAAAGCGAAGAAGAAGCTCGGCTGGGATCCGACGAAGAAAACATCGTTCGAACAGCTCGTAAACTTGATGGTGGATGCCGACATGGCGAAGGTGGCCGTCGAGCGCGCGGGTGATCACGTCCGTATGAACTTAGAAGAATTTCTTGAGAAAGGCATAGTTAAGTGATTCACCCAGTGAATCACTTAACAAGTATCGGCAAGGCAGAGCCTTGCAGTATCGGAAGCTACGCTTCAGTATCGGCGGCGAAGCCGCAGTATAGTACACAACGTTACTTATTCTAATATTGTAGTGTCTTACTATTAATAAAAATTAGGCCAGTCTAAATTTTGGAAAATATAACCCAACTAAATACTGGGCTCAACCCCGATATTGAGCCGCAGGCTCCGATACTGCGCGAAGCGCCGATACTTTGCGGCGAAAGCCGCAAGGTTTTAGTAACCGGCTTCTTTGACCTTCTAAATAGCGGGCATGTGCAGTTCCTGAAGGAGGCGGCGGAGCACGGGGAGCTGTATGTCGGGGTCGGGTCAGATGCCTCTTTTGAGGAGCTGAAGGGGCGGCAGCCGATATGCTCGGAGCAGGAGCGGCTGTATATGGTGAAGGCCGTCAGATATGTGAAGGATGCGTTTATTACGGAATGCGCGCCCGGACAGCACGCGGAGGTTGGGAAGCCTCCGTTCCATAGTTATACTGCACGGAGTGCCGATACTGCGAAGCCGATACTGAGCGAAGCTCCGATACTTCCCAAATGTCGCCTTCCTTACCGCATTGACATTGCAGGCACTTGGATCGACCAGCCGTATGTGTCGAAGTATGGCGCAGGCTGGGCAATAACGGCTTCGATAGAGCCGACACACGAGTTCATGGAGCGCGGCGGGATGTCTACCTCGACACGAAATGCAGCCAAGAAAATATGGCCTTTCGAGCTTCCTGCCTTCAACGAGGAGATGCTGGCGAGGCTGGTGTTCTGTTTCGAGAACGACCCTGAAAACAAGGGGCATGTGTCAGGAGCTCAGGATGCGATCGGAATCTGTATCTCAGGGCTCTCACGGCATTACTATGACGGCCACTACTGGCCGGAGCGGATTGAGACCATCCACGATGAGGATATACTCTCATGGCTTGAGGAGCATGTCTGCCTCGTGCCGATGTTCCCACGCAGACCGGGGTGCTCGGTGGTGGAGGGGAAGGACATCACTCCGGAGAAAGTCCGCGACCTGACAGA
>JAIDSM010000241.1 GCA_029061225.1 Muribaculaceae bacterium | reverse complement strand
AATTGTATTGGTCGTAGGGGTCGAGGCGGCGCGCCGCGAGGCCCTGGGCGACGCTGCCGAATCCTGCCGTCTCCTTGTGCATGGCGAAATTCACGGTGGCCACGTCGGAGATGGCGAGGTTGGCGTTCACTTTTGCTGCCCACCCTCCTTCCTGGTTGAAGTCAGTCACCTTCAGCTCATTGACCCAGATGGTACCGTCCTTTACGGTGTTCGACTTGTTGCGCACGCCTATGAGCATGGTACGGACATCGCTCAGCGATGGATTGCCGAGCACCGAGACCGTATTGCGTTGATTTTCCGGATCGCGCTGTGAGAAGAGACGAATGTAGCCGATTCCCTCCTGCCCTTCCGACATCGCGCGGTTGCGCGCCACCTTTGTGGAGGTGAAGAGGTCGAAGGGAAGATCGAGGAAATTGTTTTGCGGCCAGACGAGCCAGCGGTCGGCCGAAGACATGTTGCTGTATGTTCCAGGCGCTGTCACGTCGAGAGGTATTTCATATTCGTAGTAGTTGTTCTTGACATCTGATCCTACACGGATGAAGATGGCCAAGTCTCCGTCTTTGAGGTTGGTGCGGTCGTCCACTTCGGCCTCTGCGTGTACCCACATCTGCAGACGCTTGTAGATGCGCAGGTCAAGCTGCGTGTTCTTGTATATGCCTCGCGCGTCTCCGGGCTGTATTCCCGAAAGCTTGAGCTGAAGCGACTGCTCGTTGAGCTGCGTGGCTGCCGCGCTGCTTGAGTCCTGAATACGTGTGACGCCCGGAGGAAGAATATAGTTGACCGGCGTACGTTTGGAGTTCTCCTCTATATTTACGACGCTCATGTCCAGCTCTCCCTCTGCCGGAGAGTCGTTGCGTGAGTTAAGGTTGAACTTGTAGTCGCGCCACTCCCCTCTGACGAGCTCAAGCGAACCGAAACGCAGATGCGTCGTCTCGGAAAAACCGGTCATGAAGATTCGTGCGAAGCGGATGGTCGAGAAATCGCTGATGCCGCCTACCACCTTCTCCGGACTTGACAAAGGTATCTTGAACTGATACCATGCGACGTCCAGACGTTTGCCGTCACGCGTCGGGACACTTGTCACCTGCTTGTCGGTCACGAAATTCTTGCCTACCACGAGGTCCTCAGGTCTGATGGAGACACGATACTGGAAATAGCGTTCATATTCATTGAGGGTGTTGTCCTGATTGATGTCCTCCACGTCGGGCACGGCACGGCTCGACTGATACTGCGGGTTGGGGCTCTGGTCGGGAGAAAGGGAGTTGCCCTCCACACCGTTATAGTGTTTATAGCGGTCAAGGATGGAGGTATGCTGCTGGTCATAATAGTCTGAGCGGAAGAAATGATAGTTGTCGCCTGCCGGATCATTGAAGACGGATAGGGGATCTTCCTGCATCTTTGCTACGGTCTCGCCTGAAAGACGCGTGCGGAGTGTCTCTACAAAATTGGCATATGTCGGGAAAGAGAACTCCTCTTCAGTAGGAATGCCGTCAAGACCTACGTCCTGAAGCAGACGGGCGTCAGGAGCGTTCTCGAAGGCATAGGTAAGGGAGTTCTGCTTTGATACCTTACCCCACACGGTCTCCTCTATGAAATCCTGGTTTCCGTCTACCGGCAGACCGTTCTCATAGCTCTTCATGCCGTCTTTCAGGATGTCTTCCGAGACCTCGCCGAAATTGAAATAGAGGTCGCCGCCAGGGTTTATCGGTGCGTCCTTGTCAAGGAAGGGATCGAGGAGCCAGAACTGGAGATACTCTACGTTAGAGGTCTCGAAGTTGGAATTTTCCATCTTGCGCATGATGCCGCCCCAGCGCTTCTCGGGATTGAGGAGATAGCCTTCAGAGTCGATGTTGTCTGTATCTACATTGTATGGGCCCCTCTCCTTTGGATAGAAAGAGAGGTTGAGCGTCTGTATGTAGTTTGCGTCGCCATAGCTCGTATCCCGACCGGGATAGATCTCACGTACCTCGATCTCGCGCACATAGGGGTTGGATAGCTGCTCGAGGTCGTTTTTCAGGTAGCCGGGAAGCATCGAGCTGTTCTTCTGTGTGAATATTCTGTCGATGTAGTTCCAGGCGAGAAGCGCGCGGTTCTTGCCATATGCGGGATTGTTGCTCAGCGACGCCTCTGGGAAGAGGGCGTCTGCCGAGTTGTCCTGAGGTGTCGACGCGAGAAACCAGCTGTAAGGATTCCTTAGGTCCACTCCAGTCTGTGATGTCTCGAAATCGTCTACATAGGAACTGCCCTTGTTTGTTCCGGTCTTCTGCTTGGCGGGTATGAGCTGGGCGTATTCTGCCGTCAGATTCAGTGACGAGGGCGCCGTGGCGTTGATAGTTGGCACCTTGTTGATCAGGTCGGTCAGCCACATGAACTGCTTGTTGTAGCTCAGGTTGAAGCCAAACATAGTGTTGTTGATGAGCTCGTCTCCAATTCCGACCTTCTCTGTAAGCGACTTCTCACCGAAATGAAGGAGCGTGCCTCCGATAGTCAGGTCCTTGTTAAACCTGTATTGGGCGTCAAGACCCATCAGCGTCTTCCGCTGCATCGAGAACATAGACTGGTTCTCGAGCGACACGCTGACGTTGGTGCCTGAGTCGATGATGCTCTGGTTGGTGATCGTCACTATACCCATGGAGTAGTCTACGGTATAGTCGCTGTTTTCAGTCAGCACCGCTCCGCCGGCGGTCACGACGACTGACCCGCGGGGCACGTTCATGGCCCCGAGGTTGATCTGGCTTCCACGTCCCGACGTGTATTGGCCATACATGGTAAACTTGTTCTTATCGGCAAACTGCTTGGCCACTACAAGGGTTGAGTCGTAGAGTTCCTGATAGACGTATCTGTCTGCCAGCGCATCGTTGCCGATAGCCCTGCGAAGGTGGCTGCCGAAGGGCTCTGCCACCGGGAAGATGACCTTTCCGTTGGAGGTCTGGATGGTATATCCTTCTATGAAGTCGAAGATACCGTCGCTCACCGACTCGCCGTTGGAGTCGATGCGGTCAAGTCCCATCACCTGTATGAGAGGTTTGTTCGAGATACTCCCTACGGGAAGATATGGAATCTCGATACCGGTGGAATCACTCAGGAACTTGACGTTAAACTTAAAGTTGTTCTTCTGTATCTGATATGCACCGAGGCTGTAGACGTTCTTCATCATCAGCTGCCACATCGGCAGCCGTGGAGAGACGGTCGTTCCACGCAGCATCTTGAGATAGAGGGCCGACTCGGTCGACGTGACGTCTCCAGAGAACTCGCCGACCTGATACACCTTGCCGTTGTAAGTGTATTCAAACGCTACGGCAAGCACCTCGTCGGTATTTAGCGCCTGCTTCAAGGATATATAGCCGAGAGCTGAATTTAATGTGTATTCGCTTGAATTCAGTAGGCGCGCGCTCTCTACTTTCTCGAAGTCCTTGCCTCCCTCTATTCCGTAGGCGTTGAGCGGTTTGAGGACTTCCGTCACCATATTGATGTTTCGCGCCTCCGGATACTGCGACTTAAGCACCTGAAGCAGGTTGTTGCTCTGGTTCGAAGGTACGGGAACGGAATAGTCCGGTGTCCAGTAATCGGTTGCAAGACGCGTGTTTTCTCCGAGGTCCATGAAGGCCACGAAGTTGCGGCTTTCTTCAAACTTCTGGGTCTTGTTGGTGATCCACACCTCTATGCGGGTGATGTTGATACCGGAAGACACATAAGGAAGTTTCTCGCAAAACTTGTCGTAGTTCTGGTAGAAATATTGGCTGAGGAAGAAGTGGCGGTTGGCGTCATAGTCGGCTGCGCTCACCGCGAAATCAGTGCTCTGCACTCCTCCCTGCGTTGAGATTGTCTTCGACTCGGAGTTCTGTTGAGAAAGAAGGCCCGTCAAGGTCAGCTTTCCGAACTGAAGCTTGGCTTTCGCTCCGAAAAGAGCTGTTCCCCCTCGGATAAGGCTGCTACCGGTGGTCATGCTCACGTTGCCGGCCTCGAGATTCTTGATGATCTCGTCTTCCTTTCCCTCATATTGCAGTTTCAATTTCTGCGAATCGAAGCTGAAGGTGGCGTCGGTGTTGTAGTTCATGTTAAACTTCATCTTGTCGCCTACCGAGGCATTGATCGTTGCCTGTATCTTCTGGTTGAAATCGAAATAGGTCTTGCGTCGCGACTTCAGCGAAAGTGCCGGATTGTCGGTCTTGTTGCTCTTGACTCCCGCTGATATTTGAATCGAGCCCTGCGTGGTAAGACGCACTCCGCCCGGACCGAAGACTTTCTCAAGCGGCCCGAGTGCGAAGTTCATATCGAGGATATTGAACGCCTCCTTGCCCTTCTGCTCGAAATTGGCTGAGTTCTGAGAGCGGAAATAGTCATACATTTCCTCTCTGTTGACCATATCGTGATAATCCTCCGCAGTCATCATGAATGGAGTGATGATGTCTTTTTCACCGACACGGGTGTGGATGACATACATCCCAGACTCCGGGTCATAGACCACGTGCGTGGAGAGATTGGAGGGATTCTTAAGATCGGCGGGATACTCTCCCCCCTTTATATCCTCGGCCTGGATGCCTACGGTTGGCCGGACGGGATAAATGGTCTCTACGGAGTCCCCTCCAGTGATGATGGTATCTGGCACAGGGGGCGGTGGCGGAGGTTCAAGAGTTGACTTGATGTATTGGGGGAAGGACACAACAGAGAGTGCCAGCACTGCGATAAGTGCCGCCACCCAGCGAAAACGATGTATGTAGAAACTGCGCTTACTCAAGTTGTGGTCGTTAGAATCTGTCAGCACCCTGACCTGACCCACTCAGGAAGTCAAAGCATTGTGAGTGCAAGCTTTATGGCCTTCTCCGTAGTGAGGTTCGGATCTTCGGTGAAGAGTTTCTTGAGCGCCGTGCGGCTCGCCTGCGGATTGAAGCCCAGCATGGTGAGAGCCGCTACTGCGTCATCGAACGCTTCCCCGACAACGGGCGTACTTGAGATTAACGAAATATCAGTGGCTTTTATTTTATCCTTAAGGTCTACAATTATCCTTTGCGCAGTCTTTCCGCCTATTCCTTTTACACTTTTCAAGGCTGCCGGACGGTCATTGGCGATTGCATCGATGAGCTGGTCTTCCGTCATCGATGAGAGGATCAGGCGTGCCGTGTTGGGTCCTACTCCGCTCACGCCTATCAGCTGACGAAAAAGCTCTCTGCTCTGCTTGGTCATAAAACCATATAGCTCGTGGGCGTCCTCTCGTATGGACTCATGCACGTAAAGCTTAGCCTGCTTCAGCTGCTGAAGCTTAGCGTAGTCCATCAAGGTGATGTTTATTCCATATCCCACCCCGCCGCATTCGAGCACAGCAAGAGTCGGCTCCAGCTCTCCGATGGCTCCATTTATGTATTCTATCATTTTTTAGTATGTTATGTTTTCTTTTCGATTTTAAATTTAAGGGTATCGGCTTCTTTCAACCACTAACCCTTAACCCTCATCTTTCAATGTAGTCCCTATATTGAAAGATGAATATATTTGCAAAATTAGTAAATCCTTTGTAATTTTGCAATATGAACCAGAGTTATAATTCGCAACTTCTCGATAGCGCGGTGGCCGAACTGGGTAAACTTCCCGGTATCGGCAGGAAGACAGCCCTTCGTCTGGCCCTTCATCTCCTTCGTCAGGACGAGACTGAAGCAGTCGCGCTCGGTGAGTCGATCATAAACATGAGGAAAAACATCCGCTATTGTAAGACATGTCACAACATATCGGAAAAAGAGACTTGTGAGATATGCTCCAATAAAAGCCGAGACACCTCTATAATATGCGTAGTGGAAAACGTCAAAGACCTCCTAACTATTGAATCGACACATGAGCAGAAGGGTCTCTACCACGTCCTCGGAGGACTTATTTCTCCGCTTGACGGAGTCTCTCCTTCCGACCTTGAGATTCAGTCGCTCATCGACCGTGTGGCAGCCGGAGGTATTTCTGAGGTGATACTTGCCCTGAGTCCCACTATGGAGGGAGACACTACAAACTTCTATATATCCAGAAAGCTTGCTCCCTACGACGTGGAGATAAGCATGCTCGCGCGCGGAGTCAGCCTTGGCAACGATCTGGAGTATACGGATGAGCTTACCCTCGGCCGCTCCATCGTCAACCGCGTACCCTATAAATAAGGCATTAAGTAGTCATTCAAATTAAATATATAATGTCATAGATGTTTTATATTCTGAATATCACAGACTAACAATTATGCATTATGAATTATGAATTATGCATTCCTACTTATGGATTATGAATTAAGATTAAGGGCTTTGGAGCCTGCAGATGCCGACATGATGTATGATGCCGAAAGCGACGAGGCCGCCTGGCGTTATTCCGACTATCTCGCTCCGATGAGTCTCGAACTGCTGAGGGAATATGCTCTCACATATGACGCCGACCCTTTCAGAAGCGGACAGCTGAGGCTTATCATTGATGCTGACGGGAGGGCCGCCGGAATGCTCGACCTATTTGATATATCACCACGCCATTTAAGGGCCGACTCCGGAATCTACATTCTTCCTTCATTCCGGGGTAAAGGAATTGGTGCGAAAGCACTTGAGCTTTTAAAGGAATATTGCAGACATCGCCTCGGCCTTCATCAGCTGACAGCGGCAGTGGCTCGGCAGAATATAGCCGCACTGCGATGCTACGGGAAAGCGGGCTTCGTCTGCTCGGGAGCAAGACCCGACTGGCTAAGGACTCCTGAAGGCTGGGAGGATGTGGATCTTCTCTACTGCATACTCTAAAAGAAAACAAAGGATTAAAACCTTAAATATTAAGGCAATATCTCCAGCAACGCCAAAGTCATCGCAAAATAGCGTAGCTGATTATGCATTATGAATTATGCATTATGATTTGATCAGCGTATGTTCGCGATGCTGATGATGTCGGCAAACACCCCGGCTGCCGTGACCTCAGCTCCTGCCCCGTATCCTTTGATCTCCATAGGATAGCGGCGGTAGCGCTCAGTAGTGAGCAGAATGACGTTGTTGCTTCCTTCAAGATTGTAGAAGGGATGTGACGCCTCGACGCTGCGCAATGCCACTTCTGCCATTCCATTGTCGAAGGAGGCCACGAAACGGAACTTTCGACCCGCCTCATCTTCTTTCCTCCTCTTCTCCTCGAATTCCGCATCTATGGAAGTGAGGTTAGGGATAAAGTCGGATGCATTCCCCTCAAACAGCCGATCCGGAACAAACAGATGTTTTTCGACATCCGATTGCTCAACCCTGTATCCGGCCTCCCTGGCCAGAATCACTATCTTCCGTACTACATCAGTTCCTGAAAGGTCTATTCTTGGGTCCGGCTCCGCATATCCGGCTTCTCTCGCCATTTCTACAGCCTTGCTGAGAGGGATTTCCGCGGAGAGCACATCGAAGATATAGTTGAGTGTGCCTGAGACCACGGCTTCTATCTTCAATATCTTGTCACCGGAATTGATGAGGGAGTTTATCGTATTGATAATGGGTAGTCCGGCTCCCACGTTGGTCTCGAACAGATATTTCACATCTTTTTCCCTGGCCGTAGTCTTTAGGCGTTGATATGACGGGTAGGAAGATGATGCAGCTATCTTATTGGCGGTCACCACATTCACATTGTGGGCGAGAAGTTCCTGATATAGTGCCGCTATCTCATGTGATGCCGTGCAGTCGACAAACACCGAGTTATAGAGGTTCATCGCTATCACCTCTCCGACTATAGATTCGGGAGTGGCCTTGAAGTCACTCTCATCGAGCAGTTCCCTGTATCGCGAGACGTCGAGACCTTCCTTATTGAAAACGGCTTTGCGGCTTGAGGCTATCCCCACCACATTGATCTTCAGGTTCTTTTCCTTGCGAAGTTTCTCCTGCTGCTTCTCGATCTGACGCAGAAGGCTCCCTCCTACATTGCCAACACCGGTGATGAACACATTGAGCACCTGGCTTTCTGAGAGGAAGAATGAATCATGGATCACATTGAGGGCTTTGGTGAGGCTCCTGCGGTCTATCACAAACGATATATTTGTCTGAGCCGCTCCCTGAGCGCATGCTATGACATCTATACCGTTGCGTCCTACAGTATTGAAGAGTTTTCCCGCGATTCCGGTGCAGTGCTTCATGTTCTCACCTACCACGGCCACGGTGGCCATTCCGCGTTCCGCCTTGACATCATTAAACATGCCGTCGGCGAGTTCTACGGCAAACTCCCTCTTAAGAGTCTCTACCGCGAGATCCACGTCAGCATTCCTGACTGCTATAGTTGTATTGTTTTCACTCGCTGCCTGCGAGACGAGAAACACACTGACTCCCCTGTTGGTGAGAGCATTGAAGATTCTTGAGTTGACTCCGATCACGCCTACCATACAGAGGCTGCTGATTGTGACGAGAGCTGTGTCGTTGATGGAGGATATGCCCTTGATCACCTTGTCGCTCGGTGCGCCCTGATTACTGATGAGGGTTCCCGGAGCGTCAGGATTAAATGTATTCTTGACTTTGATGGGTATATTCTTATGATAGACCGGGTAAATAGTAGGTGGATAGATTACTTTCGCCCCGAAGTTGCAAAGCTCCATAGCCTCTGTAAACGTAAGTCGGTCTATGACGTAGGCATGAGGGATTACTTTTGGATCGGCTGTCATGAATCCATCGACGTCAGTCCATATCTCCAGTATCTCCGCATCAAGGGCGGCGGCAAGTATGGATGCGGTGTAGTCACTTCCTCCTCTTCCGAGATTCGAGACTTCTCCTTCGGAATCGGTAGCAAGGAAACCGCCGCACACTGCGGTTGTCCAGCTGCTTCCGGAAAATTCTTTATGTATAAGTTCGTTGGTGAGTTCGGTGTCGAGGATTTCCTCTCCGTGTGGCCCTTTCTTCGTGCGGATAAACCGTCGGGAATCAAACAGAACTGCTTCGTCGATGATACCGGCCACTATGACGCTCGACATCCTCTCGCCATAGCTCACTATCATCTTGAGAGCGCGCGGAGAAAGGTCGTGAAGGAGCATTACACCTTTATATATATTGGCAAGCTCCTCAAGCATCACCCTGACCACAGACTCCACCTGATTATGCTTGGAGGGAGGCACCATGGCGTCGATTGCCGCTCTATGGCGTTCCACTATCCGGGCATACTGCTCGAGATATGCTACGTCATCTTTCTTGGCAAGGGCTGCCGTCGACAGCAGAAGGTCAGTGATTCCGCCAAGCGCGGACACGACGACAACCTTTTTTCCCGGGGTAGCCTCCACAATCTTCTTCACGTTGGCGAGGGCGGCAGGAGTACCGACCGATGAGCCTCCGAACTTCAATACTTTCATAAGAGTCTTAGTCCTGTTTCAAATTTCAGACAAAATTACAAAAAATAATTCAAGAAAACCTAAGATAATTCAAAATATTTTTAGTAATTTAGCACTCAGTTTCAAGGTTCACGGCCTACGGAATGGCCGTTGAAATTAGGTATTTTATTTCTTCATAATTCAAATCACATGATTACCACTCTGTTAGTAATCTTCATCATCGGCTATCTGATGATAGCCTGCGAACATGTGCTGCATGTCAATAAAGCCACGTTCGCCCTCATAATGTGTGCCCTTCTTTGGGCGGTGTATGCGGTGGGCAGCCACGATCCTATGATTTCATCTGAGATGATAGAGGCCTTGGGCGACACCTGCGAGATCGTGGTGTTCCTTATAGGAGCGATGACTATCGTGGAGCTGATCGACCGCTATGGAGGATTCCGAATTCTGCTGCTCAAGATTCATGCCTCAAATAAGCGGAAGCTTATGTGGCTGATGGCTTTCTTCGCTTTCTTCCTTTCCTGTGTGCTCGATAATATGACGACTACCATCATCATGGTGATGATTCTACGCCGTATGCTGCGCAACTACAAGGAACGCTGGCTCTTTTCCTGCGTCATAGTGCTTGCGGCGAATGCCGGAGGTGCTTGGTCGCCCATTGGCGACATCACCACCATAATGCTGTGGATGAAAAACTATGTGTCTTCAGTCGACCTTATCGTCAATCTGCTGATTCCTTCACTTGTGTCAGTCCTCGTTCCGGTATTCTTCGCATCCCGTCTCATACCGCAGACTGCCGTTGAGCCGCTCAACAGCCAGGACCAGCGCGTGGGCTACGTGATGTCGGAGGAGCATCCGAAACTTTCCATCCTCATTCTTTGCTGCGGTGTGGCAGGCCTGCTCTTCGTGCCGGTTTTCAAGGCTACGACTCATCTTGCTCCTTACATGGGAATCCTTTTCTCACTTGGAGTCCTCTGGCTGCTAACAGAACTCCTTGTGCGCCATTACAAGCTCGACGGAAAGATCGAGGGGCGCGTCTCGCAGGTGATCAAGAGCATCGACATGTCGACAATTCTCTTTTTCCTCGGAATCCTTATGGCAGTGGCAGCATTGAGTCAGGCCGGTATCCTCGGAGAACTCGCAGGGTGGCTCAACGATCAGTTCCATGACGTGTATGTCATCAACGGCATTATCGGCATCCTTTCTTCGATCGTAGACAACGTGCCCCTTGTGGCGGCATGTATGGAGATGTATCCAGTCGCCAACGATGCCGTCATCACGGCATCAGCCGACCCCGCCTACACCTCGCTTTTCGTGCAGGATGGTCTTTTCTGGCATCTGCTGACATTCTGCGCCGGGGTTGGCGGCAGCATGCTGATCATCGGTTCCGCCGCCGGTGTTGTTGCTATGGGCATAGAGAAGATTCCCTTCATGTGGTATGCCAAACGCATCACATGGCTTGCATTTCTCGGATATATAGCGGGTATGGCAGTCATATGGCTCGAATCACTCTTCCTCCCCATGTGATAAATAAAATCGACTTAATATATCGGATCTTTTTATGAAAGGTCCGATTATTTTTATGATGTTCAGTTTGTTATCCCGATTTAAAAAAGGTCTCATCAGCTCGGAGAGCTGTTATTATGACGCCCCCTAATTATTTTTTTGTATCCGGTTAAACTTTCATTCAGCTTTCCGGTCAAATAAAAGGTTTCTTTGGCTTAAAGGCTATAGGGACCACGTTTCTACAGCTAAACTATCTAAACAACAGTACAATTATAAAATATGAAACTGAGGTTTCTTCTTCCATGCTTCCTGAGCATTGTCTCCATCTCTGCCTTTGCTAAAGGCGACATTACCGGAACGGTGATCAACAAGACGACCGGCGAACCGATGGATTTCGTAAATATACAACTTATAAACGCCAAGACGGGAAAACCTCTGCCTATCGGGACGAATACTGATGATAAAGGAATCTTTTCGCTTAAAGGAGTTGCCGATGGCAAATATATAGTGAGAATATCAGACCTCGGCAGTGTTCCTCAGGAAAGGGAGGCTACAGTAGCCGGAGGAAATATTGACCTCGGAGCCATCAGACTTGCTGAAGACTCGAAGATGCTGCAGGAAGTGACGGTAGAAGGAATACGGAGCCAGATGAGGTTCGAACTCGACCGTAAGGTTTTTTCTGTAGACGCGAATATTGCGGCTGCCGGTCAGTCCGCCTCCGAGCTTCTCGAGTCGATTCCTTCTGTGGAGGTCGATCAGGATGGTGAGGTTTCCCTTCGCGGCAATTCATCTGTCACTGTCTGGATCAACGGTAAGGAATCAGGACTGACAGCCGACAACCGTGCTCAGATTCTTGAACAGATTCCTGCGGAGACCATTGACCGTATTGAAGTCATCACCAACCCTTCTGCAAAGTTCAGTCCGGAAGGCACAGCAGGCATAATCAACATAGTTCTGAAGAAAGACCGCAAGGCGGGCTATTATGGAAGCGCGGAAATTAGCGCTAACTCGCGAGGCGGCGGCAATGCAAGCGGAAACATAAACTTCAATTCATCGAAAGTGGATGCGTTCGCAGGAATTGGATTCAGGATGCGCCGCAATACGGGGGGATCGAAGATGAACCGCGAGTTTCTGAATGAGGATGGCGAGCCCAACGGACTTTATACTCGTTCCGTTGGAAAAAGTCCTAATAGAGGCAGGAATGTTTTTGCGCGCCTTGGTTTTACTTACCATCTTACGGACAAGGATGACATTGGTCTCAATGGATTCGGGATGTTCGGACATAGCAACAGCAGTTCCAATACTCTATATACTTCAAACGTCCCCGGCAACTGGCTCGTCAATGACGATTATTCCAAAAACAATGGAGACCACAGGGGTATGCATGCGGAGTTCAACTATACCCATAAGTGGAACGACAACCACACCCTCGATGTGATTGCCGGATACAACCATTGGGGAGGTCCAAACCGGAGGTCATACGCTGAGGAGATAGAATATCCCGATTATAACGAAAGTAAATATCAGGAACAGACGATGGATATGTCCACCTCTTCATGGGAGACAAAAATCGACTACACCAACAAGCTTTCGGAATGGCTTAAGCTTGAGGCCGGTTTCAACGGCAGGTATAGCCATGAAGATACCCCCACGGATACTTACACCGGCACCTCACAGGCTGATATGAAGCAGAATGAAGAGCTTTACAACCGTTTCATTTACAACAATAATGTTTCTGCCATTTATGCTACGTTGGGAGGAAACATTAATAAATTCAGCTTCTCGGCCGGACTGAGAGCCGAGGCCTGGCAGATCAAGACAAGGTCTCTTGGATTTGGAGAGACAGAGAGTGAAGTGACACCATTCAAGAAGAATAACTTTGCTCTTTTCCCAAGTCTTTTCCTCTCCTACAGTCTGCCTCATGACAACGAGATGCAAATCAACTATACCCGTCGTATCCGTAGGCCATGGGGTGGACAGCTGAATTCCTTCCATGATATATCAGATCCGACCAATGTCAGCTATGGTAATCCTGAACTTCAACCACAGTATTCCAACTCATTCGAATTGAATTACCTTAAGAGCTGGACATTCCACATGTTGTCGTTGTCGGCCTATGTGCGAACGACAAGCGATATGATGAACCGTATCAGCTATCTTGACGGAGATGTGATGTATTCCACATGGGCGAATATAGCCGATGAGGTAAACTCCGGTTGCGAGATCGTCGCTAAGAATTCATTCTGGAACAGACTTGACCTGACTACTACTGTCAATCTCTACAACAACCATATCTCAGGATGGAACTATGATTTCCAAGCCGAAAGCGGCAACCTGATTCCTCTCAGCGGCAAGAAACAGAACAGTTTCGCATGGAGCGCAAGGATGATGGCCAACGTCAAGCTACCTTGGTCGATATCCATGCAAGCTACAGGCAACTATAACTCGAAGATGCTTTCCGCACAAGGTTCGCGTCAGGGTGGATGGAGCGTCGACCTTGGATTCCGCAGGGCTTTCGGACCATGGTCCATTTCCCTCAACTGCCGTGACCTCTTCGACTCACGCCGCTTCAAGAGCACTACAAACGGACCCGATTACACTCAGTTCAACGAGCGATGGCGTGGAGGGCGCACTGTCCGCCTGACAGTCAAGTTCTCCTTCGGCAACATGAACGCCAAACCCGACAAGAGAGGCAACGGAGAACCGATGGATGGCTCCGGTTACGATAGCGGCATGGAAGGCTAATAAAAATCCCAAATAAAATACCGGAATAAAATACACTATAATTTGCAAATCACCCAAAAAAAGCTTAATTTTGCGTAAATTTAAACTCACACTTTAAATTTGCGCATTTTATTATGGAATATATCTATCGAATGATTACCCCCTCTGTTGAGCGTGGCGCTAAATATTATCCTGTAGTAGTAGTCACAGGACCAAGGCAATCCGGTAAATCCACATTATGCCGTCATATATTTAATGACTATGCTAAGTATAATCTTGAGGATATAGCACTTAGAGAAAGCATACGGCTTGATCCGAAGGCATTCCTTAATGATTGTGGAGAAAAGGTAATCATTGATGAAGTGCAACACTTGCCCGAGTTACTGTCATACATACAGATAATTGCTGATGAGAATCCGGAAAGAAGATTTGTCTTGACCGGAAGCAGTAATTTCGCTTTGATGGAAAGCATTACCCAATCCTTACCGGGAAGGGCGGTAATGTTTACACTTCTTCCAATGTCTCTTAATGAACTGGGTGATTATTCTCTATCTTCAACTAATGATTTAATGATCAATGGTTTTTATCCTCCCGTTGTGACTGGTATACGTCCGTACGATCTGTTTTATCCGAATTACTACTCCACATACATTGAACGTGATGTCAGGCTAATCAAGAATCTTTCGGACATTGGTAGTTTCCAGAAATTCATCAGGTTGGTTGCAGGTCGCGTCGGGTATGAAATGAATGCTTCATTGCTCGCAAATGAGACCGGAGTTAGCTCTCCTACCATTAAATCATGGATGTCACTGCTGGAAGCTTCATACATAGCATTTTTGCTTCCTCCATATTATGCTAACTTAAACAAAAGGTTGACTAAGACTCCAAAAGTATATTTCTACGATACCGGGCTTCTATGTTTTCTTCTTGGTATCGAGGAGGCAGGACAATTGGTCAGTCACCCTCTGAGAGGGGCCATATTTGAAAACTTGGCTGTAATTGAATTGCTTAAAGAAAGGATGAACAAGGGAAAACTCTCTAATCTATATTTTTATCGGGAGAACAGTGGAAGAGAGGCTGATATCATTCGTATGGAAGGAGAGAGACTCGAAGCGTATGAAGTGAAATCATCACAGACATTCAATAAATCTTTTGTCCGCAATCTCAATTATCTGAAGGACCTTATTGGAAAAAATTTAAAAGACACGTATGTCGTATATGACGGAGACTATATTCCGCCTAACATAATAAACATAAGAAACATTACAAACACCAAATAGAAAAACGTGTAAATTTAAAGTTTAACTTTAAATTTACACGTTTTTATTTCCGCACTTTATGGTTTTATGAAGCTTAATCAAATTTCATTGTCGCCGACTTCAAAAGAGGTGAAGTGATACTGATCGTCACCGGTCCAGCTTCCATAGCCCTTACATATCCCAATAATTTACCTCGGTTTACCCTCTGGCGATTATCGCGGTAATTGCCCATGTCAAAGTTGTCGCCTGATTCAAGCGCCAACAGTTCTGCAGGGCCAGATAACCTTACTGTCACCTCATTATCGGCAAGTTTCACAGGAATTCCGTTTTCATCCACAATGTTGATATAGACGTGAGCCACATCACCTGCCTTCTCGAATGAATTCCTGTCTGAAGATACTGTTATCGCGTAGGGTCTCCCCGAAGTGGATATGGTATAGGATGACTCCACACTCCCGTCCTCTCCTATTCCTTCAGCCATTAGTTTTCCGGGCGTAAACGGAATGTCCCAGAGTATGATACCGGTTTCGTCGTCCATATCCTTTATTTCTCCCACAACCTCACCGTCAAGCAGCAGGCGCGCTTTAGGGGAATTTGTATAGCACACTACCCTTATGTCCTCACCGGGCTCATAGTTCCAGTTGTCCCATGCATCGATCGAAAGCCAGTCGCCTCTTCGGGGTCTTGGATAGGTTCCGATATATGTCACGGGAGTATCGCTCCAGAGTGATGCTCTGAACCATCCTCTTGGTTTGGGATCTCCTGCAAAATCAAGCAATCCGGTGTAAAGGCCCCGTGAAGGCCACGCACCTGATTCGCCGAGATAGTCTATGCCTGTCCATATAAACTGTCCGAAAATGAAATCCTTATCGCGTACCGCCTTCCAGGCGTTGTAATCCGACCTGTTTTCGCTGCCGTATATCACACGGTCAGGATATGTCTCATGATCAATGTCATATCGGCTTTCCGTATAATTATACCCTACTACATCGACAGCCTCGGGATACGCTGTTTCGTTCGACATCACCACACCTGCAAGGGCTCCAGTCGTGGGTCGGGAAGTATCTATTTCCTTAACTACTTTAGTCAGTCTCTTAGCGATCTCCCCTATCCTCATTGCATCCGGTGCTTCCGGTTTATACCCTCCATACATGGGTTGAGTTATAGCAGAGTTGTTGCCATCGAGAATAGGATGTGAGTAAGGATCGTTGGGATAATCGACCTCATTGCCGATACTCCAAAGGAAAACCGACGGATGATTCCTGTCGCGGCGTACCATATCGGCTACATCGCGGTCTATCCATTCCTCGAAAAAATCATAGCTGCCGTCATATCCTGGTTCCCCCTTGTTCCATCCCTTGATCCATTTACGTTTCGGGAATTCCCATTCGTCGCTCGCCTCGTCCATGATGAGAAGTCCTATACGGTCGGCGATGTCATAAACTACCGGGGCCTGCGGATTGTGGCTCATTCGAAGAGCGTTGACGCCAAGTTTCTTTAAATTTCTCAATCTACGTTCCCAAACCTCTTCCGGCACTACGGCACCGAGAGCCCCTGCATCGTGATGTATGCACACTCCCTTTACTTTCATATTTCTCCCATTCAGTGAGAAGCCTGAATTCGGATCAAAACCGAGAGTTCGGATGCCGACAGGTATTTCAGATGAGTCTATCACATTTCCATCCTTCATGAGATCCGTCCGCAGTGTATGTAAATAAGGAGAGTCAAGGCTCCAAAGCTTCGCATCGGGCACTTCCATTGTCAGGCTGCCTCCGTCAGAGACCTTCTTGGTAGCATGAGCTACAGTCTTCCCCGAGTCATCAATCAGCGAGGACTTGACTGTAATTCCCTTTACAGGATTTTCAATCGAAACGCCAACCTTTACTTTGGCCTTTTTCCCCTTCACGGATTCAGTCTCAAAACCTATACCCCATTGGGCGATGTGCGTTTCAGGAGCTTTCACCAGATACACGTCGCGGTATATTCCCGATCCTGTATAGTATCGGGAGTCAGCATATCGGCTATGGTCTACACGTACCGAGATGACATTGTCGCCGTCTTTAAGATAGGGCGTAAGGTCGTACATGAAGGAGGAGTAACCGTTAGGACGGTTACCGAGGTGTTGACCATTGACATACACATCGCTGCGGTTGTAGACACCCTCGAAATAAATATATGTTTTATCCGATGAGCCGGATGCATTATGGTTGAAATGTTTGCGATACCAAGCGATTCCTCCCGGCAGGTAGCCGGTCCCGCTCGCGAGATCTGGAGAATACGTTCCCTCTATGCTCCAGTCATGTGGCAATGAAAGTTGTCGCCATGTAGAGTCAGCGTATTCCGGTTTAAAGGGATCCCCTTCATCACCTAATTGGAACCGCCATCCGTCGTTAAACTTTTCAGGTTTTCCAAAACTCACCTGCGCATCAGCATTGACACATAGTTGCGACAGCCCCATTCCCAGAGCAAAGCCACAAACAACCATATGACGCAATAAACAATTAAATCTTTTCATAGCTTCCATAATGCAAAGTTAATTACCTTCACTATTCCTACCTGACTTCAAATTCGACATACACGGTGTCGCTTTTCGTAATAGGAACTGGAGGATAGTGAAACTTCTTGGCAATCCGATATTTGCCATGTTTCCAATGCGTTTCATAAAACCATGGCTTGATAGTCATAATCAAAGGATGATCCGTAGACACTAAATATCCAAGATCATTGAAATATACATACACTGCCCCATCCGTATCTTCATATTTTCTATTAAAAGGAAGCTCGCGCCATACACTGTCTTCGCAAAGGCTTTCAATCTCGAACCACTCTCCTGTCGTGGCATCCTCCAATCTACTGTTTGTTAATTCCACCACTATTGAATCTACGGATGATTCAATAATGTCCGGTTGCACTATTCTCATAGACATACCTGATGCTGTGGAATAACTTCTCTGAGGCATAATGTCCGGAATATCAATCTTCTCTCCGAGGAAATGAGGCTTTTTGCCAAACATTATGTCGAGCATCATCTTATTCCTTGCAAGCCATTCGCGGACAGCAAGCCGGGTGCGGACCCATCTTCCTGCTCTCAAAGGGGCGACCACAGCCACAGCTTCAATCCCATTTGCCTCGGCAAGATACAACGCCCTCGCATCATGATCTGCCTGAGAGATGATCGTAAGTGAGTCACATCCGAAAACTTCCTTAGCCCTCACGACAGAATCCAATGTGCGGAACCCCGCGAAATCCAATATTATCCTGTTTTCAGGCACTCCATGGGCAATCAATGAATCCTTCATGGCGGAAGGCTCGTCATATTCTTTCGTATGGTTGTCGCCGCTCGCTATTATGAAATCTACTTTCCCGGCATGATACAGTTCTGCCGCAGTGTTGATCCTGTTGGTGAAATATGAATTAGGGCCTCCCCACCTGTTCAGTGGATTTGTGCCGAGCAATAAAGCGACTTTATTATGAGGGATTGAATCTACAGATGAGTAAATTCTGGATTTCCCTGCATTCTCCACCTTAAGGTTTGCATATATAGTAAAGGCAATCGCCAACAACATAAAGGCGCATAAGCTAAGAGAGATTCTTTTTATCAATATTTTACTTTTTATCGTCATATTACTTTTCATTTAACCATTCCTTGAGCTTGGTATTACGTTTAAGATCCTAATATCCCATTAACCAAATTCCTTATCATAATTCGAGGATGAAATCTGATATGTGACATAATCCTGCATCATCAATTCACCATGAGGATTATAATAAGGTAGAATAACTATGGAATCAGGCTTTACATTATTTTTATCAATTATCGGATATAATTATGTATTGTATATGCCATATATCTACCAATACCTTTCATAATCTCTCTTTTCTTACTCCATTATATGTGTTTAGGTTAGCTATACTGTCATTCCACTCGATAACCTCTCCGTTATGATACATTTTATTCCCCGAAACTGCATAACCATTTCCGATGTATTTGAACTGAGAGGGTCTTGCCCCTTTGAGAATCATCTTTTTCGCAACTGTACCACCGAATGCCTCATATTCACCGGTCTCCTCATCCTCTTTAAACCCGTCAAAACAAACTTGATCTTGTAGATAATATACATGATGTTTATCTTTTGCATACTCAGAGCCTATGCATACGCGGAATGATTGGATATCCGCGCCGACATTCTCATCTTCCGAAAAATCCAAACCAACAATATATCCCCAATAAATCTGTCCATTAATGTTGTTATATCCTCCCACAGATTCACCGACTGGCACACTTACCCACTCGCCCTTATCTGAAATATCATCACTTCGATAGGTGCAAGCAGACAATGAAAGGTGGATGCACCGGAGCATTACCACCCAATTTATTGACATGAAAACCACCCATTCATTCCGGAGCAAAACCACCCAAAA
>JAIDSM010000240.1 GCA_029061225.1 Muribaculaceae bacterium | reverse complement strand
GGAGCCATAGCTTACGACGGCCCCATCGACACACTCCCCTACCCCCTTATCTCCACCCTCTAACACTTTCGGCTGCAGGAAATGTTAAGTGCCCGATGGAATTTGATTCCATCGGGCACTCACTTTGTAATTATTAAAAACTTAGCCTTTTAAGATGTGTGTCTTTCTTAATTTATGACTGGGCACTGTTGGCAGTCGCTTTGCCGTTACCTTTACGGTCGCCACCCTTACGCTGGCCTTTCATTCCTTTGTTGTGAGCCATGCGTTGCTTCCCGCCTTTACCTTGCTGGAAAGCCTTCTTATCTCCGTGGTTGCCACCACCATTCACATAGAAGTTTTCAAGGAAAACGACGTACTGATCCGGACCAATGATAGCCTTCACTTCCTTCAGGTATTCCATTTTGTCAGCCTTACGGGCTTCCATACGGGCCTTCCTGTCAGCTTCGTTTCTGCTCTTGTCGGCTTTCTGACCCTTGTTGTCAGACTTTCTTGCCTCCATCTTTGCCTTGCGGTCAGCCATACGTTTGCTGTCAAGTTCTGCAAGCTTGCTCTTCTGGGCATCAGTAATATTGAGGCCTTCATAGGGATTCTTCATCTCACGGGCTTCTTTCTTCATCCCCTTGCCACCCTTTGCGCATTCTGTCTGAGACTTGCAGCCCTGAGCGTTTTTCTGAGAATTATTTTGTGCCATACCATTGAATCCTACAAGAGCCATGGCCATAAGTGCTAAACCTAATACTTTCTTTTTCATCGTTTTTAATCTGTTTTTTATGTGTTTTTAATTGTTTGCGTTCTTTCGTTTTACGCAATCTTTGACTACTATAACAACCGACCGTTTATTCGGTCATATCACTTTAACTTTGATTTAACACAATAGCACACAAACACATAATTATTCTTAAAACCTGCATGGCTCAATTAAACCATCAGACAATCACCCCACGCTCCCCCAATCGTCTCCACCTCGCACAGCAGGTCTATCGCAGGGAAAACCAATACAATAAAGTCATGCCTTGAAAGGCATGACTTTATTGCAGCTATTCTTCATCCACACTCCCATCTGATTGAATCTCTGAATTGGTAACCTTTGGCTCTATCAACAGAACAAGCTCCTCATATGCCAAATCCAGTTCATCGAACAGGAATCTGAGTCCGGTAAGCTTATTGCGATTACTTGAATTCTTCCATAGATAACATCCTTCAGCTATTTTCTCATATTTCTTAGGATCGTAATCGTCGGTCTCGTGTACCCAGATACCTTTTTTCGCCAAATCCATTATAGCGTCTGGATATCGCGTATACAGTTCCTTTACCGTATCGACAAACATGTCAGTCCATATTGTCTCTTGATGTTCTTCTCCAAAAAGCCGGTAGCCTATAAGCCATCGACTTGTGGGATTAAAGTCCTCGTCTTCAAGTGAGAATTCCTCAATAGTTTTTGGAAGCGGGTGGAATTCTGTTGTTGGATAAGGATATAGCGCAAATAACTTATCCTTAATCTTTTTTGCTCTGTCTTCAAGATCATTTAGCCCCCAAGTATCGTAACCCACAAGCTCCTGTGTCAGCCGATAGATGGAGCCTTTATATCCGTTGACAAACTGCCCATCGACCATCTTACCGTTCTTCTTATCCTCAAACGGATTATTGCTGAGTTCTGAGTTTACACCCGTAAGAGTAAGATTTGCAAATGTATGTAGATATTGCTCATGAATAGCTTCCGCGTTCTCACCCAATTCTCGTCTCCACTCGGGAGTCAAGGTCTGGGGCATGATATGCTCGATGGTTGCGTCGCCGTTCTGCATTTGCTTCTTGACATCGAGAAATTCAGTATGGTTGAAATTCTCCAGTCTTTCAAAGAAGAAATGCTGAGCTGCTTTTGTCATCTGATAGACATTACGCGTCTTTATACCCTCAGCGAAAGACTGGTCGTTGGGAATAAGATAGTTTCCTTCACGACGAAGAATATGGTAAGCCAGAATATCATGATAGGGTACATCTAACGGTTGCCCGGCCTTCTCATACTCAGAAATGGAACGCAAGACATCACGATGAAGCACACAGAAAGTCTGGGTAAGGGAGTTAGAAGATAGCCTGCATATAATACGACGCGCAAAATAGCATTCCACTAAGTCAAGCACCCTCCATATCTCCTCCTCGGCAAATTTATTTTCCACCGCATACTTGAGGAAAGAGATCAGAAAAACGTTTATCACGTCCGTATCAAGATTACGCAGCTGCGCCATTTTCTTACTTAATCTAATACTTTTGGTCCATTTGCCATCATGTGGCAGAGAGATCTCAGCCGTATTTATCATCTTAAAAAACCTTACATAATCAAGCATCGAGGCAAGCTCCGCCGTTCTGTCACGATTCTCCTCCGCCATGTATTTCTTCCAATGAAAATAGAGGTTGTTGAGTTTTACCGGACGCAGAAGATTATCGGATATCGTTATGTAATCCCTTAAGAACATTGTTGGTGAATCATTTGTGGCGATCTGGATCTTCTCCCAGTATTTTTTATAGCAGTCTTCCTGCTCAGCCGCGGACAGCGACATTAACAGATAATTCCTTATCTTATCTGCCTCTTCGAGTGCGAGACCCGTTGAGTTCAGGCTCTCGAATATAAGCTGGGGATCATCATTTCCATCAAGGTCAATACATATCACTTGCAGACGATTTACGACATCCCACAACTCTTCAAAAGTAAAGGGGAGAGGCCATGAGGTAAGCTTTTCGTAGAAATGCTCCAAATTATTGGTAATCTTTGATCCTTTAATGAATTGATCCTCATCGTAAGTAAACAGCCGTTCATACGCGAGCCGATCCTGCTCTATAGGTATCAGCTTAGTCTTACAAGTAGGATGTGAACCATATTTCGACCATAGCATATTATCGTGCACCTGTTCAATCATCCACTCCTTCTCTATTGTCATTTTACCATCCTTTACGGCTTTGATTGCAGCAAGCATGAGCAAAGAAGTGGTCGTCAGGCGTTGTTGCCCATCAATTATAATTCGGTCCATACCGTATCCGGCAGGGGCGGTAACTACCGAGCCAAAGAAATGACTAATTCTATTACTATCCTTAAGTTTCACAAGATCCACCAGAAGTTGGTTACAGTTCTCGATCTTCCACGAATAATTACGTTGATATACAGGTATTACAAGCTGGGTGCTTCCGTTACCCATTACTGTCTGCAGCGGCATTGCTCTTCCTTGCATCTTCCTTACGTTTTATGTTAATCTTTAAAGACTCTAATTCGCGTTTTAAATGAATCCTACTTATCTAAGTCTACACAAAGTTAATAATTATTTTCGAAACCTCGCTCCTAAAGAAACCGATTTTGTGTGATGTTTTTGCAAGCCTGTCGCAGAACTTAAAATTCCATTTTGAGGAAATCTCGTAGATGTATGTGTTGGATTCCCGGATATTCCTTCAACGGCCCGGTAATATCTTCCATCGTGACGACATACTTCGGATAGTCATCCCCTATGGCCTGAAGATTCCCGAATTCCCTCTTTATCGTATCCGCACCGGATAGTTTGTAAGCTACCTGAAAATATAAAACCTGCTCTCCCTTCTTAGCGACAAAGTCAATTTCTCCGGAAGGGAGAACTCCTACATATATGTCAAAATTTTGTATCAGAAGATGATGCCGCACTACATTCTCAAGAACCTTCTCGATACTTCCAAACACATTGGGCATCTCATTGACGATACAGTTTCGGATGCCATGGTCGCTGAAATAATATTTCTCTATCAACTCAAATATCCTCTTGCCGTGTATGTCATAGCGTGACAAGGAATCTACTATCAGTGCGTTGCAAGTGGACTTAATATACTTGGAGACTATATCATTTGTGACTTTAGACCCTTGAGACTTAAGATACTTGGCTATGCTATTGACAGACACGAGCTGTCCGGCATTGTCAGCAAGAAAGTAGATCAGATTCTCAAGAAACTTGAAGTTTCTGATCTGCTCTCGTGCCACAATATCCTTTAGCACAACAGTATTGTAGACTCCCTGTAGATAGGCCTTTATCTCGGCCACCTCTTCAAAATGATAATTCGCAAGTCCCGGCATGCCACCGAAACGCAGATAATTCAGCAACGCTTCATGGCTGTCAGGAATATTATGGAAGACCAGGAATTCCTCGTATCCGAGACTTCGTATGGGAATCTCAATATATCTTCCCGAAAACTTTGTCGCGATTTCGGAGGAAAACATATAGGCATTGCTTCCCGTGACGATTATCTGGCATCTATCTTCTGCATAGAGACTCCTTAAAGCAGTCTCATATCCCTCTATATCCTGCACCTCATCGATAAGAAGATAGTTTTCTCCGCCCACTGGAAGTTTATCGACAGCCAAAGAATAAAGATCATCAGCTGTCTTTATGAAATCAAAACTGTTGAAATCCTTATCAATAAAAAGGACATTGGCATCAGGCTTATTTTGATATAACCACTCGGCAACAGATTTAAGCATAAAGCTTTTTCCTACCCGTCGTTGCCCGACGAGTACAAGCATCATTCCCCGGTTAAGCTGCCGGATAATTCGATCAAGGTAAATTGGCCGTTCTATAATCTTCATGGCTTTCTTCTGTTTTTAGGAGATACAATACTGGTTATGATATTAAAGAACTATTTTTCTACAAAGTTAACTTTTAGAACCGAAACAGCCAAGAAATTTCATAGAAAGTTTCGACTATACCCGTAAACTTTCCCCAAAATCGCAAATTTCTTCAGCCTATACCCGAAACTTTTCCCACGAATTTATTTTTAAAATTTGCTGATATGGGATTATTTCACTATATTTGCAAGTGATAATATATACGCAGATAAATAGATATTATGGGTGCAGATGATAATATGTTGTCTCTTCTGGAGAGTCTTATGCCGGAACCGGCTGAGGATGTAGCCCGCAAGATTGCCGACGATTTCCGGCAGCGTCGCGTCGAAAAGGGGCTGACCCGCACCGACATCGCAAGGAAATCGGGGGTCTCTATTGCTAACATAACAAGATTCGAGCAGAAAGCACTTATTTCCCTCAACAATCTAATAGAGCTTGCAATAGCTTTGGGCTATAACCTCGAGATCAAGAATATATTCGCCACTCCCAAATACTCCACAATGGAGGAACTGCTCCAGATCCACAAGAACAAAGGCAAGACCAAAGCCTACAAACGCAGAAAACAAAAGTCATGACAAAAATTGAAAAGCTATCCGTAAATTACCATGGCAGAAATGTCGGCACACTTTCCTTTGATCCGGAGGGGCTCCTATGTGTGTTCGAATACGATAATGAATGGAGAATCAATGGCTTCAGCATTTCTCCACTCGAACTCCCGCTTAAAGAAGGCGCATTTCTCGCTAAACCAATGCCTTTCAATGGAAATTTCGGTATATTCGAGGATAGTCTTCCGGACGGATACGGAAGATACCTTCTTATGAAGACCCTCCGAAAAGAAGGAATAAGGGAATCCGACCTCTCCGCGCTAGACAGGCTGAGTATTGTCGGAGATAATGGCATGGGAGCATTGACCTATTCTCCAATCAACAGTATCATCACCGAATCTGAGACTGACGACTTTGACATGCTCCAGAAGAAAGCTCTTGAAGTGCTTAAAGAACGTCAGGATGACGATGCTGAGCTTCTACTCTTCAATAGCGGTAACAGTGGAGGAGCAAGACCCAAGGCTGTTTTTTCAGATTCAGAAGGTCATTGGTTGATAAAGTTCCGCCACTACTATGATCCGAAAGATATCGGAGTGCAAGAATTCCTGTACAACGAGACAGCCAGAAAATGCGGGCTCAATGTTCCGGACTTCAAACTCGTGAATGGTAAATACTTTGCAACTAAAAGATTTGACATCGCACCCTCTGGAGAAAGGATTCACACGGCAACATCAGGAGGTTTGCTCGGGATATCTCTGGGTAATCCGGTGCTTGACTACAGCAATCTGCTTGCACTTACCGGCTTCCTGACCCAGAATGAAAGCGATGTCGAGGAAATGTTCAGGAGGATGGTCTTCAACTATCTGATGGACAACAAGGACGACCATTGCAAGAATTTCAGCTTCATGGTACTTAAATCTCCCGACGGGAAATGGCGATGGCATCTTGCCCCCGCATACGACCTTACACTCAACACAGAAGGCTACAACGGCGAGCACGCCACATCTGTCAACGGCACCGGACATCCCAAAATGTCAGATTTCATTGAGGTCGGCAGACGGATAAGGCTCTCGAAGGCGCGATGCACACAGCTGATTGAGCAGGTAGCCGACAATTGCGGAGGCCTCATCAGATACAATCTGGGTTAGGTAAGCCATCTTTTTTATTACTTCCCACCTCCTCGGAGTTTCTTTTGCTCGACTTCGAAGGATTCGATGAAATGAATTTCGACCGGTGTGAGCTGATATTGTATGCGTTCCCGGAATTTGTCATACTCCTCATTGGCTTTTAGCCTGGCATTCTCAGCCGAAATTGTTCCGGCATGATTTAGAAGCTCCTTACCTGACAGCTTAAGGAAGTCATCCAGTTTCTTTATCCAGTCCTTCATATACATCGGCACATGGCTCTTTGCCTGAAGTTCTGCGAAGTCAAGGTATAGATTGACGATACGGTTAAGCATATCAACTTCCTCCTCGGAAAGATAGTTTTTGGCAATCTCTGCCTCATGTCTTGTCGGTAAAGATCCCCGCCAAGTGGTCAGTCCCATAAAGTCATTCTCCGCATTCGCCCGGTCGTAGATTACCTCGGCTGCCGTATGGCCATGCGCCGCGAAATGCATCTTGTTCTGCACCGTCTTAAAGAACCGTTGGGTCGTTTCCGTCCGAGGGTCATAGTCGATACTGAGCGCATATATTTCCAGCACCTTCCGATAGAACACCTTCTCCGAACTGCGTATATCCCTAATTCTCGCAAGGAGCTCATCGAAGTAATTCCCATTTCCGGCATTTTTAAGAAGGTCATCATTTAGGGCAAATCCCTTGATCATGTATTCCTTTAAAACCTGAGTAGCCCATTGACGGAACTGTACACCCCGATGCGAATTGACACGATATCCGACACTGATAATCATGTCGAGATTGTAGATTGGGATTTGGCGTTCTACCTGACGTTTACCCTCAGTTTGAACTTGTGCAAAAAATGCACAAGTTGAATCAGACTTCAATTCTCCCTCCTCATATATCTTCTTAACATGCCGTTGTATGGTCGATCTGTTACGTTGAAACAGCTCCGCCATCTGGTCGGCAGTAAGCCAAACAGACTCGTTAGCAAGGCGAACCTCAATCTTAGTTTCGCCACCCTGTGTCTGAAACAATATGATCTCTCCGCTGTCCATATTCACGTTCCTTTTAGAGTTTTTATTATAGCTTTGGGCTCAGCTCTAATCCAATCATTTGTAATTTTTCTAATACTTTACGAAATATATTCATTAACTTGAGTCACTCATTTAAGAACTGTCAACTTATGATAAAAGCTCCATTCCTTTCTGGGTAGCCCTGTATTTTTGTTCCGGGCTCCTGGAAGATTCTTTATCAAATCTTTCCAGAT
Organism: Muribaculaceae bacterium; assembly: GCA_029061225.1. Lineage (GTDB taxonomy): Bacteria > Bacteroidota > Bacteroidia > Bacteroidales > Muribaculaceae > Lepagella. Next base: position 11,532 of record JAIDSM010000240.1, on the reverse strand, counting down.
AACCATCAGCAATTAGTCTCGGAATAATTTTGTTGCGGAAATAGTCAGGGTTATATCCTAAAATAGATGCTATCTCATAACGAGTTTTCCAATCTACACAAAATTCCACCACTTCTTTACATAACTTATCGTAGCTTTTTCGACTCCTGTTAGATTCATTGACATTGGTTGCAACATTACTTGCAACATTACTTGCAACATCACTTGCAACATCACTTGCAACATTACTTGTAACATTACTTGCAACATTACTTGCAATATTGCTTGCAACATTACTTGCAACATTGCTGCTACCATTACTTATCTCTTCATCATTATTATCTTCAGCAAGAGAACCAAGAGGCAAAGTCAACCATACTTCGTTCACCTCTTCTTCCTCGTGGATATCCGGATGAGGGAAGCCTATGTTTTTCCATGCATTCATGATCTTCCGGAATCCGGAGCCGATGTTATCGCCGAATCCGACCATTCGCAGCATCTTCTGGATAGTGCTGTTGCGGGCCTGAGTATAATCTCCGTCATATATTCGTTCTGGTGAAATTCGTAATGTACCGGGATTCCGCATTACAATTCGGTCTGTTCGGCGGTCAATTCGAAGTACTCCCCCAAGCCAATAGTCGCAGTAAGTCAAGGTATTGATGAATCCTTCCCTGACTCCTTCAAAAAGCTCACCTCCGTCAATCCTGACCACGCCCTTGAGCCTGCCTTCCGATGGAAGGGTCAGAAGTAATTTGTTCAAGGCTAAGGTAAGGAAATTATATATGTTGTCTACCCACCGTCCGTCATCTGTCAGACGGTCGTTCCATTTCATGCTGCTTCCCGGCTCGATTCCAATGAGATTAAGATAGTCGAACCTGAAATTTGGGAAAACCTGATGTATGGTAACGCTTTTACCAAACATAAGAAGTCCCGCAGCAGTAAGGCCTTCAATATCCATTTGAGGGTTTGACCCATATCCTCCTAAATTTGTCAGGAAATCCAAGTCTGAGAGGTTGGCATATATATGGCCGGGATTATGGCCGTTAAAGGCGTTGCGATATCCATGCAAAGTCTCCAAGTCTATATGCTCGAAACCATACTTATTGAGGATCTGCCTGTCAGCGTTGTCGGAACTGTCACGTATGAGCATGGCAAGTTCCTCCTGCGTCACGTGTCTGTCCCCTTCATGGAGTCTCTTGTAAGTGCCAGACTGCAGGTCATTGTTTATGTAGATTGGTTTCTGTCGGTAGTCAGCTTCCGGCACCCTAATATATACGATAGTGACACCGTCTACCTCCACCGGGCGCACATCACTGTCCACCAGAACACTACGACTGACCTTTTGCCTATTGTTGACAATATTGAAGAAATCAGTGATGACCTTATAGTAATCTGATACGCCTGAAAATTCAAAACGTTCGTCCAGAGGTTTATCCTTATGCTCTGTTACCCCAAGGAGAATAACTCCTCCCCGGGTATTGGCGAAAGCAGAGTAAGTTTCCCAAATATCTTTAGGAAGCTTATCCCTACAGGCTTTCATCTCAAGATGGAGGCCTTCGCCTCCTTTGATCAGACTCTTAATTTCTTCAGCGGTAACCATATTTTATCTCTTGTAATTTTATCCTGTTTAAATCCTCTTCCTCCAATGAACACTGATTAATTAACTCACCAAATTAATCAAATTCTCACATCCAGTCATAATTTTCTGTCATGCATCACCTCTTTTCCTTCTTCTATATTTATCAGTATGCTTCAAATCCAAGTTCTTCCAGTAGACTGCGGTAAGTTTTTCTAAAGGTACTGCGCTCTGCGTTACAGATGATGCCATATTTTGTTGTTATGTACATCAAATCGTTGAAAAGAGCCATGTCGGCAATAGCGCTTTTCATTGCGTCAACATTTTTTGTATATCCACTAACAAGTCGGGCCTTGGTTCTTGCTTTAAAACGCAAAGCTACTTCTGGATCTGCTAATGTTCTACAAGAACTGAAATGCACTATACGATTCTCAAAGCATCCGTTCGCCATATCTGCAAGAGTGTCAAGGTCTATATAGCCATCTTCAAGATGTATAGTGGCTTCATTACCATGACATGCAATGTAGACTATCTCGTGATTCTTAAAGTCCCGTCTCGATGGTTTGAAATAATCCAGATAGTGCTGGAGATCTGCTTTATGAAGAATGTGACGATATATTACATCACACTGATGGAACTCCTTTAGCCAATTAAGAAGTGGTTCAGTCTTAAGATTGAACCGTTCTCCCTTTCTTCCGGAATTATAGAGCCATTCCGCTTCAAGGCATATTATGTTGTGAGATTTCTTTTTCATTTTTTTATTATTTTAGAGATTTGTTTAATATGTAGAGGCAAGGACCATATTATTTATATGCCAGAAGTTATCACAGTTTTTTCCGATTCTACAACAACTGAATTACAATGTAGTACAACGTTTTTAAGAATATTCTTTATATGTCTTGAAATGGTTAATTTGTTACGTTGAAACAGATCCGACACATGCTCCGTAGTAAGCCTCACAGATTCATTAGGAAGCGGCACCTCAATCTTCATCTCGCCACCCTGCGTCTGAAAAAGTACCAACTATTCGATATCCACTGTTTAGTTTTCAAAAAAATAAATTATGTATCGCTTGTCTGCATTCCCAAAATATTTACGCATTAAATCCCAAACCAGTCGACAACAACGAACTGAAATTACTCTTGTCATTGAGTCTCTCTAAGCTCCTCTATCAATTCTTCAAGGATATAATCGTCGCTCATAAGTTGCAGACCATATTTCGGGTCTGTCATTTGCTCATATATCTTTGTGCTGTAATAAAGATCAAGGGCACGCTCAGGCGAAATTTTCAGGGTATCAGCCAAGAGCATTATTATTCGGCTTTGCTTACGCCATAGTACATTGTCTCTCATACTTTATAACCATTTATTCCGGCATAATCTTCGAATAAATGTTATCATAATCCGGCCTCCCAGTTTAGAAGTGTCTCGCTAATGTCGTCGGCCACCCAATCGAGGCTTTGCGTATGAAGTTCCTCATACCTTTTTATAAGCCTGTTTTGGATTAAGCCTTGTTTGCTCAATCGGTCGTGCATCTCCTTGCCGGAGATACCCAACTTACATGCTCCGCTCTCAATCGCCATTACAGCGAAATGAATCCGGCGGTATATGTCGTTGTTGGTATCCATGTCACGAGTATTTTATGTGTTTATTCCATTAATTTCTGCCTTCAGTTTGAACTTGTGAAAAAAGTGCACAAGTTGAATCAGGTTTCAATTCTCCCTCCTCATATATCTTTTTAACATACCGTTGGATGGTCGGACGGTCACGTTGAAACAACTCCGCCATCTGGTCAGCAGTAAGCCACACTGATTCATTGGCAAGCCGACCCTCAATCTTCGTCTCGCCTCCCTGCGTCTGAAACAATAATATCTGTCCGCTATCCATATAGATTTCTCTGAACTGATCGCAAAATTACGAAAAAAAGCCGACACCTCCACCCTTTATTGTAATTTTTCTCCAATAAATCGCTATGAAAATCCCACCCCGTCCCTCTAAGAAGCGAAGCCGACCCAGCTCAAAGCTTCTGCTTTGTCCAATTTGTCATCAGTGTTTGCGGTTTGGCAGTCAAGATCAAGGGGCTTGAATTTCGTTCAGCTTCCAATACTCTCTAGCCTGCCACATAGATTCATTAGCCAGCTTACTCTTACCCTCCCGCTCGATTCTCCGCCTCTGAAATGGCATTATCAACCCAGTATTATATAAAACTACAGTTGTATTTGACATACAACAGCTAATCTTCAATCAAATTGTTACCAAGGCTTAGATATGATTCATCTGTAACATGTACTATTATTAATGATTACTATACTGCTATTAATGATTACTATACTGCAAGGTATACAAATATTGCGTCTTGTGATTTCCTTTTTATGGGTTTCGTAATACGTAAAGTCAGTGACCTTGTTTATTATATTGCTCTACCATAAAATCTGCTATTTTACATAGACGCAAGACACTTAGGAACACATACAATGCTATTAGAGAGTTATAATCTTGAGGAAGAAGTAACCCATGTGCAACTTCATTTCTAATATTCAACCCATCCTTAGTAAAAGTTTGTTTGAAAAGCAAGATATCGTCTTCATTGAATATAACTTTAAGCTTAGGATTAGCTAAAATATTTTCTAAAGTAATAAATTGGGTCTCACCATTCCTCAACTGTTTAACAACTGGTATTGATAAGACATTTGCTATACTACGTATAATCAACTCAAATTTAGGAGTTAAAAAATCCACGCAGAATCTCCAATCAACTTTTGGGTTCTTTTTAAAAGATTCATTTGTTTGTCTAATAAAATCTTCTAGGCCCTTACCTACGATATCATATAAAGGGATAAGCACATATTCCCCTCTACGTTTTATAGGGATAGACACACAAAAACCTGCTTTCTTTAAAGAACTCCGAAATTGACTTATTTTCTGTTTTTTATAGATCATACAGTTACATAATAATAGTGGGATGTATTGAAGTGCAAAACGTTGGAAAATATGGATGAAAGTATCCCGTATAAGCATGGATTTTGCTGTGGTAGGATGTGTGTTTCCCCAGTGGTCAACACTTACAGCAGGAAATCCGTCAATCTCATAACTTTCCTCACTTTTAGGAACTAATTTATTGATTAGTTCCGATGAAGGAATGAACGAATAAGAGTTAATTCGACAAATCGGATAAAGAATTTCCACGAGGCTACTTTCAATCGTATCTTTTACTTTCTGATTGAATACATCTGGATTTATGATTTTGTCATATATGGGTATTCTTAAATACTGATGATGTGTTCTATTTTCCACTAATTTAGATGTTGTCAAAGAAATTTTTGCATTATTTCCTGCCAACTTAAAATATTTTATGGCTCGCTGATAGGTATTTTCATTAATATGAGAGATCGCAATATTAGTATCATCATATTCTTGAATATCAAGCAATATCAGATCTCCTAAGAGTTCTGCAAACTTTTGAACTCCTTTTCTATCATTTAATCTCTCACTTAATCGTATTCCTATTTTTAATATATTTTCTTTCCAGTTCCTATTTTTAATAAGATTATAAATAACCAAACATTCATCTGTCAATCCTTTGAAAATCTCTGCTTTGAATTCATTCTTCTCTGAGAAGATACGAAGTATCCCCGTTTTAAGTTGTAAAGGATAATTATTAACGATGATTTCTTTTAGATAAGACGCCAATCCAGCAATTCTACCTTTATCATAACGGGAACATAGGACAATAACTTTCTCAATTACATCTAAGAATTCAAAACATATACCTACATCCTTTATGGATTCTTCAAGATAATAGTATGCGATCTGAAGATAAGCGTCTATTGTCTGGCTCGCGTACTGATTATTCTTCGTCATTACCAAGAGAGCCTCACTATATCTTGCCTTTAAATGAATATTATCCGTATGCTTTAATCTTTGTTTGGAGTAAGCGATAACATCTTCTTGAGTCGAGTCTTCCAAGGCAGTCATAGTCCATTGTGATTTAAAGTTCTCTTTTAGAAGAAATCGATTATAACCAATTTCCCTACAAACGTCTTTATTATCGGATTTATTGTCCGAAAATAAATTATATGTCGTATCCTTGGTTTGATAATCCTCTAAATACGCTCTGATACTTTCAACTGTGTACAACATTTCAGAAGTTTTCATGATAAATTATTAGATATCAATCGATATATACAAATGTAAATGAAAATTCATCTAAATGCTCAGGTAAAATGAATCACTTCCTTTTGCAATCATTACGATAGCATCTTTAGAAGTCGCTTATATATTATTATATTCACATTGGCTTTATCATAGATTCAATGAAAGCAATTTCTTTATCAGATAGGTCGTATTTGGCATATAGTTGTGCATCAATTTCCCCTATACTTTTGCTCCAGTCAACATCACTGTTGTGTGTGAAATCTTGCATCGGAACAAGTCTATAGACATTTTTGGTGGCGTGTTGAGAGATTTTTAAGGGAGAGACTAATACATGAAAGAACTTAGTATTTATATACTTTTCTACATTTTTTGCTTCACTCCAAGAGGCAAAGGGGCCAACCATTAAATAAGTTTCAAAACAAACAGAACATCGTTCGGGTAAAAACGGATTAACCCTATCGTCCTCTAATCTCCCATTTCCCCACGCACAAGGAATAAAAACTTTTGGCTTGTCAATCCATTCTTTTCCTTCCTTCACGATTTTTCGGTTTATATAGCCTACGCCGTTTTTTCTCCATCCAAAGTAATAATAGGCTACATCATCAATCTCTTTTTTCTCAAGAGAGAACTTAGGCTTAACCTGAATAAATGTACCTTCAGCCCTGATATCCAATCCAAATGGATCTCGAGCACTGACAATACTATCAAAAGAGAATGTTGTTGAGCCTTTAACTTTTTTAACAATAGATACTAATTGATTCTGACGTATAAAAGTATCCATGCCTTCCATCAAAAGAGGTCTAATAGAAGAACATGTATTATTCTTATTATGAGAAACTATCATACAATCACCTAAATACTCATTATTCCATAGGAAGAACATTATCCCACCTTTAATTTCTACATTAGCAAAACAATCTTTTGCATCCTGGAAATCATGGATAAGTGCAATTCTTCGGTCCAGTAACATGTTTTTTCGAAACTCATCAACACCTCTCCCTCCAGCAAACCAACGAGCTGGCATTATTAATGATAAATAATTAGGATTAAATCTTTTTGATACTTCAACGAAATAGTTATATACAGGAGAAGCACTAGCACCAGCACCATCATTCATTATTTGATACGGCGGATTCCCAACAATAGCTTTTATCTTCACGTTCTTTCCTACTAAATCACCGACTTTCTTGATGAAAAGTTCGGGTTGGTTTTTAATTTTATTTATTAAGTCTTCAGGAGCCCACATATTCGTCTTCCCTTTACGGAATCCAAGTAGCGTACGGCGTGTAATGGCTTTTGCCATAGGAGTCTTGCAGATAATAAAGATGTTCTCCGCAACGGTGATATTCCAGATTGACTGATGTTCTTCGAGAGTTTCCAGAGAGGACATCTCGTTCCGAAGTCGCGAGCGATATATGTTATAAGCAAGATATAACGGATATAAACCCGACTTGGAATTGATCTCAAGAAGGTGACTATCCACATCGAATACATCGGCAGTGACATTACCTCGGTCGACAAAACGTGGTTCCTCGACTGTTTCCGAGAAGTCTTCATTGAAGAAAGTGTAACCTCCAATAGTATCACTCATATGCATATTCACGACACGCCATGGTGTCAGAACCGTTTCCTTATCAGGATTTCGGAAGGTGGCAAATATACCTGCGATTCTCTCAATTCGTTCTTCTACGGTCAGGTTGTCAGCCGCACGAGCCATTTGACGAATTCGTTTGGCGGCTGCAGTAAAAATATCAGGATCATAATATTCCTTGAATTGATTGAATATCACTTTTGTTACGCCTTTGGGCATAAATTCCTCCCATGATAAATCATCTACCAATTCGGTGAAATTATCAATGGAAAGTTGCCGATCTTCATCCGTAATGTCAGCCCCATAGATAAGGAGCGGCATACGAATAGAAATACCGCGAAGAATAGAAACAGCGGTGTCGCGCCCTTTCTTCTTCTCTTTTAATTCAGCGAGACGTGCTTTTTCTTCTTCAGATAGCTCACGTTTCTTTTTCTTTTCGAGTTTCTTTTTCTCCTCATATTCCTCATTAGTCAGACCTTGATCATTAACGGTAATATCGTTTGTTTTCTTCATTGCCTTGGTTTGACCAATAATAGCCTTTAAATTTTCAAACTTTCTGATATCTATATCAGAAAGCTTCATCAACTCGTCATTATATAGATACCCATCCTCAAATCCATTCTGTACTACCCTCTCCACATATACTCGTTTTAATTGCTGAAGCATATGTTCAGTGTCAAACTGCTTCATCCGGCTGCCTTCGATGGAAATGATCGGGCAGAAATTCAGAAAATCTCCAAGTTGTCTTCGCTCGCTTGTTGACTGTTTCCCCGCTTTGGTAGATATCTTTGCGGTTTCGGCAAGTACCTTCAAGGTACGGTCAGGCGCAAAATCAAATACATAGCAGTCCTCTTTGACCCGGCCATTTATTGTTGCCGGAGTCTGAACACGGAAGATTGTCTGCATATATGCCGATGCCGCTGTATTGAAGCTGCCAGATAACATAAATACTCCAGTCCAAGGCTTCACGCTCACACCTGTTGTAAGGCGACCGCAGGATAGTGTGATAGTACGTGTTTGATCGGGATCTTTACCGATAGCGTCCTCCACTTCTTTGAGCGCATCGTCATAATCTCTTTCCTCATCCCCATCACCTGCAACATTGACAATCTTAAAAAGTCCGAAAACAGGATGATTTCGTAGCATCTCGGCAAGAGCCTTTGCTGCCTTGACTCCGGGTACCATCCAAAGTGTATGTCTGAATATATCACGATAGCGTTTATTGGCGAAAGGATACATACTTACCTCATCAGTCTTAGTCAGTAGATTTAGGAAGTTTTCAACATGACTTTTATGTATGAAATCTCCTGCATCGTTTGTACGGAAAAACTCTCTGAAGTTAAAGGCGATGTCCTCATCGGCAAACTCATTCATCAGCCGCCCGAGGTCGTATGTATATATATTTAAGCGAGGAAGTCCTGCGTACGGATTATGATCTCCGGGATGGTCTATGTCCCACTGCACCTTAGCTCGCTGCTCCATCACATAGTCCCAGGTATATATTTCTTCCTCCTTGAAATCATCGAGAAGATTAAACGGAGTGCCCGAGAGTCGAAGAACTTTAGTTTTATCTTTGATAAGTTCCTTCATAACAGCTTTGCCCAGTTCGGTCTGAGTCCCCTCGTGGGCTTCATCAACGATGATGAGATCCCATGGGGTCGAGAAAATGTCATCGTTCTTGTCGAAGTTGCCGCCGACAAGTTCCGAACCTCTTAGGTCCTGCATCGATGCGAAGTATATGTATCGGCCATCTCCACGTCTTGCTCTTCGTTCAAGTGAACGAAATGTGTCTCCGTTTGATTTAGACCCGTAGGCATATTCGTCAGTGTCGTAGAATATTTTTCCAAAATCCTCAAACCATCCCTTATCGACCACGGGACGATGCGTCAGAATCAAGACCCTACGAAATCTATCATATTCCTTCACTACTTGAAGAGCAGAAAGAGTTTTACCGAAACGCATCTTGGCATTCCAGAGCATCTGAGTGCCTTTTTCGAATTGTTTCAGTGTCTTGTCTATGGCTTCTCTCTGTTCCGGACGGAACACTATTGGCGACTTTCCGATAGAAATCTCATGCCCTTGCAAAGCTTTTCGTCCTTCTTTGACAGCAGAAATTGCTTTCTTAGCTGTCTCAAGGTCACAGACAAACCATTCGTTGGCACCGTTGACATGCTGGAACTTCTTTCGTTTAAAACCGCTTCTTAACAGCACGTCATGCACCTCCTTGTCGTTGACGGAGCCAAGTTTGCCATTGCGGACAAAGATAGCGATTTCAGTATGAAGAAGCTCGTAATGTATTCCGGCAGTCTTCGTATACTGGTCAATACGAGCTTTTGCCGCTTTATTTAGCGCGTTGCTGTTGGGAGGCAGCGTAATGTTACCGTCCTCGAAAGTGGCTTCTCCAATCTTGATACAGTCCTTATGCGCCGCATCCGGTATGCGGAACACATAGATAAGCTTTGCTTTTAGATTTGAAAAGTATTCCATGACATGCTATTTTATAAGGTCAATGAATCTTATCTTCTGTTTGTCTTTGGGTGCGTTCCAGTCCTTGACGAGGCAGTAGATACCATTATGGTGTCTTATATTGCCTGTTCTGCAACCCTCGCATTGAGCAATTGTCTCAGTCTCTCCGAATAAATCCGCCACAACAGTCCGTCGCTCTCCGCAGGAGTTGGGTATCACCCCTTTAAGTCCATCCATCTGCCAGATATTCCATGATATTATGTATGCTATGTATTGCAAGGATTTCTTCAGTGGATTCTTGCCAAACTTATCCCGGTAATAATCCACAAAAGTCATCAACAGGTTCTTTCGCGCAAGGAATATATTGTCACCCTGCCAATCATAGCCGTAGATACTTTGATAAGCGGATTGGACGGCTCTAAGCCACTCGGTTGACGATTTAGTATTTTCACTGACTACCCTTAGTTTCCTGTCAATAAGACCGATGCGCGCTTCTATCGGAATTCCCTTACCGGTCACGGTATCATAGCGGCTAACAAGATACGGGGCTTCTCCACATGTGATCTCAAGGCGGTCTTCATTGACATAATCCCTCCATGTTTTGCCGTCGGGGAATATTATAGGTTGCTTATTGATCTTCCATTGGTGAGTTCCGTCATCGCTGTCAATTTCTGAGTTGAAAATGCCCTCACGCCCAAACCAGGCGTTGTCGATTAGGTTGTTCTGTTTGTTGCATATCCAGACCGGGGTGAATACCTCAGCCATCTCACGGCTGCGCTGGCGTTGTTGTTCAATAGTCTTGAAAGCCCTCGGAATAACGATTCCGCCATTGTCACCGCTTACTTTTTCGACTGAAATCTGATCATTGTACCGGTAACCATCGCCCAATTCATCATAGCTATTGGTTCCCCAGAAAATATTCCTTTGAGTGGTATGGTCTCGAAGCAATACCGCCAAAATATCCAGATCAAGATCAATTATATTATATCCATTTCCAGACATAAGGACACAATTATCTCCCTCTTGTCCATTTGGCAAGAGGCCATTAACGGAAACAGGTACTCCGATACCGTTCTCAGCCATGACGTATGACTAAGAACTGCGGAATGCCAATGCTGTATGGGTATGACGAAGTGATGTTCTATCCACTGCTGAATGACATTCGATTAGTTACACAACTTGCGAATGCCACTTCCCAGGCAATATTGAGCCACAAAAAACGAGCACCGACCACCCAGAAAAATGATTGGGGCTCCCCTGTGGCTCGCCAAAGCCTGGAATGAAGCAAGGTCAAATGCTCGCATATGCGAACATCTGCAACTTGTTCGTCTCATTCCGTAAAAATTTGGCGATTTCAGGGGGATGGAACAAATAGCAAACGCTAATATATTTTGTGAGCCTACTCTAAAGCTCTATGTTTTGTCGATCTTTCAATCAACATCTGCAAAATTACAAAAAATATTCTTTCCTGCAAACTCCTTCCCCAAAAAAACTTTATCTCATTCCCACGACTCTTTCATCTTCAATTCTTTCCGCCTATACACTAAACTAATTTTTTGGGTGGTCAGTTCTAGGAGCTAAAATAAAGGCTCTATCATAAAGTGCCTCTCCGAGGCTACCAGGGTTTATGGCTTTCCCCCCATGCTGAAGCATTGGGTTTCAGCATAATCTCAGCTCTCCGAGCTGAAAAATATGTATCACAATCTAAAATATATATCACACTAAAGTATATATCACACTAAAGTATATATCACACTAAAATATAT
>JAIDSM010000024.1 GCA_029061225.1 Muribaculaceae bacterium | reverse complement strand
AGTTATGAGCGTCAGAAAGCCATTGAGACCGGTTTGGGTATCGGTCAGCCTGATCAAGAGGAAGAAGCCCGGAAGCAACGTGCAGACTCTATAGCCAAGGCAAAGGAGATCGAGCGTGAGAAGAACCGCCCGATGCTTGTGCTTAAATCTCAGAACACCAATGCGGAGAAGTTCAACACCGTAGGCAATGATGTCGCCTCTGATGATTCACCGCTTATCCGTGCCATGATTGACCAGACCACAAAGGCGCATGAGGGCACTCGTCTCCGTTTCAAGCTGCTCGATGATGTGACTATCAGGGATGTGAGATTACCCAAAGGCACTTACCTCTATGGAACAGTCGCCGGATTCGGTCAGCAGCGTGTCCGTGCAACCATCACCAGTATTCTTGTCGGAAGCAGATTCCTGAAGGTGAATCTATCAGTGTTCGATAACGACGGTATGGAAGGCTTCTATGTTCCAGAGTCCGCTTTCCGTGACTTTATGAAAGATGCAGGTTCAAGTACTGTCCAGCAGAACATCAGCTTTGAGTCTGAAAGCGGCTACGGTTCAGGAATATCCGGGGAGGCTATCGCATTGCAGGCACTTCAGAACATGTACAACTCGGCTACTTCCGCATTGTCGGCAAATATCCGAAAGAACAAGGCGAAAATCAAGTACAACACAATCGTTTACCTTATTAATTCCGACGAAGCAAGATAGTCAATAAATAGGTAAACTATATTACAAGTAATAGATAATACAAATAATCTAACTTACAATTTGGATAACTTACAAATCATCAAATCACATAATATGAAATCGAAGATTCTTTTGGCTGCCCTATGTGCAATCGGTATTGTCGGCAGCGCGAGCGCAAAGGAGAAGATCTATGTCAACAGTGAAGTTACGACCCATATCGTCATGCCCGAGAACATCAAGATGGTTGACATATCGACCACCAAGCTCATCGGTAACCAGTGTGCTGACAATATCGTGCGCGTGAAGCCATACATCGAGTCTGACCCGGAGGCTCCTGCGACTGAATACCGCGATGGTGAGCTACTCGCTACCCTTACGCTTATCGGGGAGCGACACATGGCACAATATGACATCATATTTACTGCTATCCCACGTCTTGCCGCCTCGATCCATCACGTTCCTTACCGTGACACTGAATCCTACGTCAATCCGGAGGTCTCCATGCCGGAGTCCGAGATGGCGCGTTATGCCTGGGCTGTATATGGAAGCAACCGCAAGTTCAATCAGATCGTCTCCAATGCCAACGGCATGAAGGCTGTCGTGAACAACATCTATTCCATCGGCGACTATTTCTTCATCGACTACTCGCTGAAGAACAAGACAAAAATCGGATACGATATTGCTGAATTGCGTGTGAAACTGACTGACAAAAAGGAAGTCAAGGCCACCAACTCACAGACTATCGAGCTGACACCGGCTTTCTCCCTCAATCTCGCCAAGAAGTTCAAGAAGAACTATCGGAATGTGCTTGTCATTCCGAAGCTCACTTTCCCTGATGAGAAAGTATTAAGGCTGGAGATTTCTGAAAATCAGATTTCAGGCCGTGTCATCACCCTCACCATCGAGTATGACGATATCCTCAATGCGGACGGTTTCGATGCCGACATCCTCAAAAAGATACCCTATCACTATAACCTCCATATTTACAGATAAGCCATGAAGAAGTTTCTTATCGCACTTGTATGTGCCGTGGTGACTCTCGGCGCGTCAGCACAGGGTAAACTGACTGTCAATGCAGGTTTCCTGTTCCCTTCAACCCTCAATGCCACCGTAGGTTATGAGCACTCCCTGTCATACGGTAAAGCCGTTGAGGTCTTCGGTGAGATGGGCGACCACTGGAAAACCAGAGAGGGGCAGTTCTGGAAAGGCTACTATTGGGACGGAGGTATTCTCTACAAGCTTCGTCTTGTCCGATCTAAGAACGGAATGCTCCGCTTCCGTTTCGGTCCGGAGTTCGGTGCCGTCGAGCGTAAGTTTTTCCTCGGTATCGAGGGAGGGTTTGAATACAACTATGTATTTCAGAACGGCTGGGAGTTTTCGCTCATCCAAAAGAACAATGTCAATTTCATTCACGGAGATACGTTCCGAAACGGTCTATTAATCGGCTTAAAAATTCCATTCTAATACTAATAAAAATGCTCAACGAAAACAAATTGGATAACGTCAAAGAGCGGATTGACGTTATGATCAAAGCAATGACGCATATAGATGAATCTAAGCTTTCAAATGCTTCTATACTAATGCTCATTAACGCCCTTGATGCTATCTCATCATTATCATCGGATCTACTCCGCTCCTATGTATGGTATATTAAGAAATACGGAAGTGGAAATTTAAATAAACTGGAAACAAACGCAGTGTTATTCCAAGAGATGGCCGATGGTCAGGAGAAACTTTTAGATTTCGTCAATCGTCTGGCAAAGGAAGTTGAGATTAGAGATTTGCTATTGAAATAAACATTTTCACTATGGCTTTTGAGGAAACCAAAGAACAGCAGCAGATGTATAACTACTTCCGCAGCTGCATCTACTTCTTCCTGATAATCGAGATCGTGATGAACCTGCCTATCACGGCTGACAATAAGATAAGATCACTCAGTTCATCCTTGACTTGTTCGCACGTTTCAAGGTGTTCAACTCGGTTGCCGGGTGCAAGATATGTGAGTTGATCTGTATCTGTGTGGTGGCTATCGGCACCAAGGCGAAGAAGGCTTTGAAGTTCAACCTGAAGACTATGGTGATTTACCCGGCTCTTGCCGGAGTCACCCTTGTCGGACTATGCTTCATCTTCCATGGAATGGATTGGGGTATGAGATGGATGGGATTTCCTGCAAACCGCATACTATATGCTTTCTGTTCAGTTGTCGGCACAATGCTATTTCATCAGGGACTTGACGGTATCGCCAAGTATTACAACCACAAGGTCGGAGAAGACAGATTTAACTTTGAGAATGAATCATTCGAGCAGTCGGAGAAGATTACCGAGACACCGTATTCGGTGAATATCCCCATGCTCTACTATTGGAAACGCCGTCTACGTCAAGGGTTTATCAATATAGGCAACCCGTTCCGAGGGACGATTGTGCTAGGTACACCGGGTGCGGGTAAGTCTTTCGGTATCATCGATCCTTTCATTAGACAACATGCCGCTAAGGGTTTCGCCATGATGGTATATGATTACAAGTGGCCGACACTCGCAAAGACACTTTTCTATCAGTTCTGTAAAAACCGCAAGGCAGGAAAATTACCGGAGAACTGTGGTTTCAGACAGGTCAACTTTACCAATGTGGAGTACTCAAACCGCATAAATCCGATTCAGAGAAAGTATATTCCTGACTTGGCTGCGGCTTCAGAAACCGCCGCCACTCTCCTCGCCTCCCTCAATAAAGGAGGCGGGGAGAAAAAAGGTGGTTCAGAGGCTTTTTTCACCAATTCTGCGGAGAACTTTCTGGCTGCTATCATCTATTTCTTTGTCAACTTCCGTCCAACTGGATTCAAGGACGGTAAGAAGCTGAAACGCTATATCTCACATAAAGGGAGAAAACTGGAGCTGGTGATACGGCATTGGGACGAGTTCAATGCTATCGACGAGAAAGGTAACGTAATTCTCGATTTCGTTGATAGTACAGGCAGGGATGTTTCGACTGATGAAGACCATATGTTCGTTGACCTTAACAATTTCTCTTATCTTGACCGCGCAGGAAACAGAATCCTGATTGAGCGTTGCTGGTATGAGGACGAAGCCGGGAATGAGGTTGAACCCGATACAATAACCGGCGAATATTCGGATATGCCGCATGTCCTTTCTTTCCTCGGTCGCAAGTATTCGGAAGTATTCGACATCCTGATGATGGACGATAAGATTTCCTCCCTTATGGCTCCCTTCAAGAGTGCCTACGAGAACAAAGCCAACGACCAGTTGGAAGGTATGGTCGGTACACTGCGTGTCAATGCTGCCCGTCTGGTATCTCCGGAGGCATATTGGGTGTTCACAGGCGACGACTTTGACTTGAAGATTTCAGACCCGAAGGCACCAAGTTATCTCGTCATTGCCAACGACCCGGAGAAGGAACAGGTAATCGGTTCGCTCAACGCTCTTGTGCTCAACCGTCTTATTACCCGTGTAAACTCAAAAGGAAACCTCCCGGTCAGCATCATTGTCGACGAGTTACCTACGTTGTACTTTCACAAGATTGACCGACTCATAGGAACAGCCCGTAGCAACAAGGTTGCCGTAACTCTCGGTTTTCAGGAACTTCCTCAGTTGGAGGCTGACTATGGGAAAGTGGGTATGCAGAAGATTATCACTACTTGCGGTAATATATTTATGGGAGCAGCCAGGAATAAGGAGACTTTAGAATGGGCGCAGAATGACGTGTTTGGAAAGGCTAAACAGACAAGCACATCTATCACTATCAACGACAGCAAAATTTCAACCTCGATTTCAGAAAAACTTGACTATCTGGTTCCTGCGGCGAAGATTGCTGACATGGCTACAGGTTGGCTTGCAGGTCAGGCGGCACGAGATTTCACCGCCACTGACAAGAAGATGCTGTCGAGCTTCGACATCGAGCAGTCCGAGGAGTTCAAAACTACCAAGTACTTCTGTAAGACGAACTTTGACATGAAAAAAATCAAGGACGAGGAAAGTCACTATGTTGATCTTCCCAAAATCTATGAATTTAAGAACGACCGCGAAAAGGAAATCATGCTTAACCGCAATTTCAAGCGTGTCAATCAGGAGGTGGAAGCAATGGTCAAGGAACTTCTTGGTATCGCTTAATATATTACTTATGGAGAATACGCTTATATCCAAATCGTTTTCAGTGCCGCTTTCACTCCGTATGAGTGGAAGCGCACTGAAGATTATTGCCGTGCTGTCGATGGCTGCCGACCACTGCGCTTATTTCCTGATGGAGCCGGACACTCCTTTATATAATGTACTCCGTTGTTTCGGACGTATCGCATTCCCGGTATTCGCGTTCCTAATTGCGGAAGGCTTCGCCCATACCCGAAGCCGGACACGTTATTTCCTTACTCTGCTTGGATTCGCACTGTTAAGTGAGATTCCATGGAACTTGCTCAATGGCTATGACGGAACCCACAATGTCATGTTCTCCCTCTCTCTTGGAGTGGCCACACTTGCTGTGTTTGACCGTTTATGTGAACACGGGCCACTGTGTTGCTTCTCGATACTTATTCTATGTTGTCTGGCATGGTGGTCAGGCGTAGATTATGAGTGGCGCGGTATCTTGATGATAGCAATGTTCTATATGCTACGACATCAGACAATTATTCCTTGGCTCAGTCACCATCACATCTGCTTCCCCTCTCAGGCGATAATCCAGATTCTTTTCACTTTCCCTCTGATGATGCACTACGGCATTGCCGGGGCAATCCTCGCCTCAATCGTCATCTTCCTTTATGATGGCACACGTGGAAACATCAAAGGCACCGTCGCCAAATACAGTTTCTACGCCTTTTATCCATGTCATTTGTTATTTCTATTCCTCTCTTGAAATAGATAAATATATTTATTATGGTACTAGAATAGGGTGACTTTAAACATAATAATCATATGTAGAACCGCTTACGTTAAATCTTAAAACTTCGTTAATATCCTTAAATGGTAACGGTTTTGGGAAACATATGCAGATATGATTAGTTAATAATGATTGAGAAGAGTCAATAGAATTATTACCCACCTCAACCTTTGCGCCTAAGTCAGAGAACTGCACACATAAATCTTTAATGTATGTAGTCATTGACGATATCAGATCAAAAGATCGATAAAAGAAACCATATTGTGAAATATATTTATCTTCCCAACCATTTGAAGTTCGTCTTCCACCCATTCCCTCAAATGTGTCAGAATAAGAACCGGATATCATCTTTTTATCATAATCTATAACTAAATTCAATGACTTAAATACTATACCATCTGGAGTCCAAAACTTTTCTCCAAATTCAGTAAATTCTCTTTCTTCTATGATTGTCTTACCGACAGTTTCAATCGAATATACATCTTTCATTGAGAATTCCACATAATAACAAAAAAAAGTTACATTATCCCAGTAATGCTTCTTTGGGATTTCTTCCCAATGCTCATTTATACCCAACTTCTCTAACTCTTTTTTATTCAAAATTCGATAAGACTCACCTGAAAATGGATTTATAGAGTTATTTAGATATAATTTTAATTCATCTCCTCGTACCTGAACTACTCTATCGCATACAAGTTCATATAACTCATTATTCTTGATAATTGTGACTACTATTGGTTTCTCAAATAAGGACTTTATTTGAGTGTTATTGTATTTAGAAAAACTGATATATCCTTTGTTTTTTATTTCTGAAAAAAGGTTGTCAATACTAACGGTACTGTAATCATTATTTTGGGAATGCCCTAAACCAAATAAGTCAGAAAGAACTAGAGAGTTAACTTTAATATTACCATTTGACTCGCAATCTGTTGTGAATGTAATCTTATTAGCTGTGGCGAAACAACCAACTTTATCAAAGGTCGGATTAGATATTTTGAGTATTCTGTCATCAAACTTTGTTCTCATTTTCATACTTCATTTCTGCTAAATAAGTTTGTTATGTATCCTATTTAAGCATCTAGGATAAAGTGCAAACATACTCACTTACAGTTTCGTCGGTTTATCATAATTTGCTCAAAATTCTCCTGACCCCATTCTATTAACGCTTCAACATGGGGTAAAAGTGTATTGCCAAGCTCAGTAACAGAGTATTCAGTACGGGGAGGCACATCTGGAAACAACTCTCGATGGATTAAGCCATCTGTAGTCAATTGACGAAGCACTTGCGAAAGGACTTTCTCTGATACAGTTGGTATGGTTCTATATAGTTCGTTAAAGCGTACCGGCTCATTCTCGGATATTTTCACGAGAACAACCAGAGCCCATTTGTTTCCAAACCATTCAAGCATCGGGGCTGCCTTGCAGTATTCATAGTCTAATTTTTTTGCCATATCTGACCTCTCAGAAAATATTGAAAATAAGCAAAACAAACTTTTCGGTAAGTGTCAAACCATCTGGTAAGTTATTGCTTAGCCTCTCATTATCACTTAATTTTGCGTACAAAATTACAAAAAATAATCGAGATATGATAT
>JAIDSM010000239.1 GCA_029061225.1 Muribaculaceae bacterium | reverse complement strand
GGTGTTGCTCATTGATGAATGCGTTTCTGGTTATTTTTTCAGTAAAATTATAAATTTTACAGATGAGTAAAAAAATATACGCGCCCACACAGTGTGGGGCACGCTGTTTTAATATAGAAGGGTTCTTTCAGAATTCGCTGGAGAAGTGGAAGCGGATCTTGGGGAAATCGTTCTGGGCCATCTGTAGGACATAGTTGCTGTCGGCTAAGAAGACGTCGCGGCCATCTTTGTCCTTTGCCATGTACTGGTATTTGCGTTTCTTGAAGGCTTCGAGCGCTTCCTGATCGTCACTCTCGATCCAACAAGCCTTGTAGAGACTGATGGGTTCCCATCGGCACTGTGCGCCGTATTCATGCAGAAGACGATATTGGATCACCTCAAACTGGAGTTGACCGACTGTGCCGATGATCTTGCGTCCGTTGAACTGGTTGATGAACATCTGGGCAACGCCTTCATCCATCAGCTGGTTGATGCCCTTGTCAAGCTGCTTGGCTTTCATCGGGTCGGCATTCTCGAGATACTTGAACATCTCCGGAGAGAATGACGGGAGTCCCTTGAAGTGCAGCTGTTCGCCGGAAGTCAATGTATCGCCGATCTTGAAATTGCCTGTATCTGGAATACCCACAATGTCGCCCGGATAGGCTTCATCCACAATATTCTTCTTCTGCGCCATGAACGCCGTAGGAGCGGCAAACTTCATCATCTTGTTGTGGCGGATATGCTTGTAGTTGACATTGCGCTCAAACTTGCCGCTGCATATCTTTACGAAAGCAATGCAGCTCCGGTGGTTGGGGTCCATGTTTGCGTGGATCTTGAAGACGAATCCGGTGAATCCTTCTTCCTTCGGATCGACTGTACGCTCTTCCGCATCAATAGGCAGTGGAGCGGGGGCTATCTCGCAGAAGCAGTCGAGAAGTTCCTTTACACCGAATGTGTTGAGAGCTGAACCGAAGAATACCGGAGCCACCTCACCTTTGAGATATGCCTCTTTGTCGAATTCCGGATAGACGCCTTCGATGAGTTCGAGATCTTCGCGGAGTTTCGCAGCATCGGCTTCGCCTACGAGTTCGTCTACAACCGGAGAGTTGACATCCTCGATCTCGACACGCTCGCTGATGGTCTGCTTGGAGGGAGTGAAAAGGTCAAGACCATGTTCATATATATTATAGACGCCTTTGAATTTCTCACCGATGTTGATAGGCCAGGTGAGTGGACGGACGGCTATCTTAAGTTCCTGCTCAAGTTCATCGAGGATATCGAAAGGATCGCGTCCCTCGCGGTCGAGCTTGTTGACGAAGATAATCACCGGGGTTTTCCTCATACGGCACACCTCCATCAGGCGTCTTGTCTGGGTCTCCACACCCTTCGCCACGTCGACCACGATGATAACGGAGTCGACCGCCGTGAGAGTGCGGAACGTGTCTTCCGCGAAGTCCTGGTGGCCGGGAGTGTCGAGAATGTTGATCTTATAGTCCTTGTAGTTGAAGCCCATCACAGACGTAGCTACCGAGATGCCTCGTTGCTTCTCAATCTCCATCCAGTCTGATGTGGCTGTCTTTTTTATCTTATTGCTCTTCACCGCGCCGGCTACATGGATAGCGCCGCCGAAAAGCAGCAGCTTTTCGGTCAGTGTTGTCTTTCCGGCGTCCGGGTGTGAGATGATGGCGAAGGTGCGTCGCCTCGCTATTTCCTTGTTCAGTTCTTCCGACATGGCTTAAGTTTATTCAAGTTCAAGCTCGTTGTTGAAGTCTTTCTTATAATAATGTGCGAGAGTCCCGAGGAAATGAGACACTTCCTGAGCAGCGTCAAGGGTCTCCTTCGAAATTTCCTTTCCCTGAATCCTGAGCATAAGGATTCCATACAGGAAATTGAAGAGAGTCTCAATCTCACCTGCCTTGTTCTCGCCGGCCTTAGCCCGAAGCTCTACGATAAGGGGCAACACCTTATAGTATTCCGCAGAATACTTCGAGTATCGGGGATCTTTAAGCAGCCGCGCGTTCAGATCATCGAGTGCGATGATGACGTTTTTATTGAGCTGCAGATGTCCCTTCTCCATAACACCTTCACGGCGCATCATGTCTATTAGGGATTCGTACCATTCGGTCATCTCCTTACGCTGCTCTTCACTCAGGCCTTCATGACGGTCAACAATATTTTCCTTGATGCGGTCTATGTCAAGGCCGAAGGCCCTGATGAGGTCTTCTATCTGCCACATGTAGAGCAGATATTCCGCTATATTTTCCTTTTTTTTCTGAGATGCATTTAACATACTGCAAAATTACAAAAAGTCCCTTTAATCTGCAATTTTAAATAAATTTATTTTATTTCTGATAGATATTGTTGTAAAGG
>JAIDSM010000238.1 GCA_029061225.1 Muribaculaceae bacterium | reverse complement strand
GATTCATTTGTATCTGACAAATTGATATATTAACCTAATTTTCAACAACTTCAGTAATTTTTACCGAATCATTGAAAGTAGGTAAATTCGAAATTTAAATGTGCTTCAAGAGTATAAGCATATGGCACAGGGATTGAAGAAAGGAGCGACATTGCAGGGAGGGACTTACAGGATTGAGGAGGTGCTCGGACAGGGGACGTTCGGCATCACTTATCTTGCCGTACACCTGCGGCTCAATAAGAAAATCGCCATAAAGGAGTTCTTTATGGGTGAGGTTAACAGCCGCAATGTGGACAGCATGACGGTCGAAGGATCCACAGGATCTGTCTTCACCGACTACCGCAGGAAGTTCCGTAAGGAGGCTGAGAACTTGGCAAACTTGAGGCATCCGAATATCGTCAACGTATCCGACATCTTCGATGAGAATGGAACGACATACT
The DNA here is from genome assembly GCA_029061225.1 of Muribaculaceae bacterium. GTDB lineage: Bacteria > Bacteroidota > Bacteroidia > Bacteroidales > Muribaculaceae > Lepagella. The sequence continues at coordinate 28,372 of JAIDSM010000238.1, read as the reverse complement.
ATGTCATGGACTTCATCGAGGGAACCAGTCTCGACGGATATATAGGAGCCAAGGGGCATCTGAGCGAGAAGGAGGCGATAGCGGCTATCATCGAGATCGGGAAGGCTTTAGAATACATGCACTCTAAAAGGATGCTGCATCTTGATATAAAGCCCGGAAACGTAATGAGGGATGCTGATGGAAGATACTTTTTGATTGACTTCGGACTCTCAAAGCAGTTTTCCGAAAACGGTGAGGCTGAATCAAGTACATCCATAGGCCTCGGAACATCCGGCTACGCTCCTGTAGAGCAAAGCTCGTTCAGGAAGGATGGGACCTTTCCCGCAACTCTGGACGTCTACGCGCTTGGAGCGACGATGTATAAGATGCTCACAGGACAGCGACCACCTGAGGCAACCTATATTCTCAATGAAGGTTTCCCGATAGAGGATATGGAGAAATACGGGACTTCTAAGAAGACCATCGACACACTTAAGAAAGCCATGATGCCATTTTACAAAAACCGGTATCAGAGCGTACATGATTTCCTAACTGATCTTGTAGAGGGGAACAACTCAATAGAGAACTCAATGACATACGAGAAGGATGAGAAAACTTCTTTCTCAACGGAAAAAGCTATAGTAAATACAGCAGGATCCCCCGACCCCTCCCCTGCCTTCGAAGTTGATATAAATGACAGTCCTGTGTCAACAGAAACAATAGGAAAGAAGAAACCGGTTTGGAAGAAGCCCGTGATAGCCACTGCCATTGCAGCGGCAGTCATTCTGTTAGTCTTCCTGATCGGCAAGTCTTTGATAGACGGAGGTTCATTCGGTTCAGGAAATAACGGACTGTCAGCTGTTGAGATGTTTGAAAAAGGAAAGGATGCACACAAACGAAATGATTTCACTGAAGCAGTGGAATGGTATCGGAAAGCAGCTGAAATGGGAGATTCCAAGGCACAATGCAATCTTGGATATATGTATGATAATGGCTATGGAGTGGATCAGGATTATTCAGAGGCATTGAAATGGTATCAAAAATCAGTAGAACAAGGAAATTCAAGGGCTCAGAACAATCTTGGATCAATGTATCAAAACGGATTAGGTGTCTCGCAGGACTATTCAGAGGCCGTAAATTTGTACCGAAAAGCGGCAGATCAAGGATACGACGTAGCACAGAATAATCTGGGATGGATGTATGAAAACGGGTACGGAGTGAAACAAGATTATATTGAGGCTGTAAAATGGTACCGAAAGGCAGCAGACCAGGGATATGCTTGGGCACAAAATAATCTCGGTGCCATGTATCAAAATGGCTTCGGTATTAAACAGGATGATTCAGAGGCAGCTAAATGGTATCGGTTGGCTGCAGAGCAAGGAATAGCAATGGCTCAAAACAATCTTGGTGATATGTATTATGGCGGCCATGGGATTACTCAGGATTACTCAGAAGCTGTGAAATGGTATCAAAAGGCTGCAGAGCAGGGATATGATGAGGCTCAAACTATGCTTGGATATATGTATCAAGAAGGCTATGGTGTTACTAAGGATTACTCAGAAGCTGTGAAATGGTATCAAAAGGCTGCAGAGCAGGGATATCCTCCTGCTCAATATTATCTTGGAGAAATGTATGAATTAGGTAAAGGCGTGGATAAAGATCTTTCGGAGGCGAGAAAATGGCATGAAAAGGCTGCTGCGCAAGGGGACGAGGAGGCAAAAGAACGCTTGAAAAATTTGTAAGCCTTACTTTCACATGAGCGTAAATCTCATACGGAGTAAGCAATAGGGGCAGAGAGAGTAGTTACGAGTCGCGGCTGATGGTAACTAATGTAGTGGTAGGTTATCGAAAAAGTAAGGGGGGCGGATTGGGGCGCGCAGGGACTGCGCTAACTACTCTGGCAGAGAAAACACCAAAAACAAAACTTGAGTAATAGAATGCGACGAAAAGAGTGCGCTCATCTATGGCATCCCGTATTCCACAAGGAATCCGGGATGTCCGTTTTATTCGGAAGAGAAATATTTCTGTAAAATCCTGTCATAAATTTTAAGAATCCAAATATTTTGCTTACCTTTGCCAAGAGAACGGTTGTAAGTTGTAAGTTATACGTTATACGTTGTTCGTTGTACGTTATAAGTTTGAATTTTAGAAAAATGAATTATAAGAGAATTGTTTTTATTTTGCTATTGATATTGCCTTTCATAGTGAATGGGCAGGAATACGCTGTAGAATCGTTTGAGATAGTGCCTTCCGACCTTACGGCGCGGACTAATGCAAGAGTTGACAATAACGGACGTAAATGTGGACTTATCAAAGTATATGTAAAGGATGCGATTACGGCTACAAGCGGTCCAGTCATCGGCGATGTCATTGATCGTGGAATGGAGAAATGGGTGTATGTATCTCATGACGCTAAGATGGTGGAGTTACTTTTCAAAGAGCATATGCCTCTATATATTACATTCAATGACTACAATTACCCCACACTTACCGGCCAGATGACTTATAAGCTGAAGCTGAAGGAAGATAAGGAGATGCAAGCCTCAATTTCAAATCAAGGTCACCTTTCTGACACTACCAACGGTGTTATAGTGTCGCATCAACAAAATCAGGAGAATATAGTGCTAACTCCTGAAGAGATGCTTGAAAAAGGGCAAGCTGCGTCTGATAACAAGGACTATGAAGAAGCTGTAAAATGGTACCGCAAGGCGGCGGAGCAGGGAGAAAGAGTTGCTCAATTACGACTTGGAGATTTATATTATCTTGGTAAAGGTGTTATTCAGGATTACTCTAAAGCGACAGAATTGTACCGGAAAGCGGCTGGACAGGGTTATGCTGAAGCTCAATGTAATCTTGGATGGATGTATGAAAATGGCTACGGTGTATCTCAAGATTACTTTGATGCGATGAAATGGTACAGGAAGGCTGCGGAGCAGGGAGATGCCGCTGCTCAATTTCATATTGGAGTGTTGTATAAAAATGGCAATGGTGTTACACGGGATTACTCCGAGGCTGTGAAATGGTATAGGAAGGCTGCGGAGCAGGGAGATGCCGCTGCCCAAAACAATCTTGGATGGATGTATGACAATGGCTACGGTGTTACACGGGATTACACAGAGGCCGTGAAATGGTATCGTAAAGCGGCTGAACAGGGAGTTCATACTGCTCAATACTATCTTGGTTCGATGTATGAAGATGGGGATGGCGTTACACGGAGTTACACTGAGGCTTTGAAATGGTACCGGAAGGCTGCGGAACAGGGGAATTTATATGCCCAAGCCAGACTAGGATGGATGTATGAAAATGGGAATGGTGCTACACTGGATTACACTGAGGCACTGAAATGGTACCGGAAGGCTGCAGAACAGGGAAATTCAAATGCCCAAGTCAGACTAGGATGGATGTATGAAAATGGGAATGGCGTACAAAAGAATATTTCGGAGGCAAGAAAATGGTATGAGAAGGCTGCTGCGCATGGGAATAAGAATGCAAAAGAATGTTTGGAGAATTTGTAAGTTGTAATAATTACGACACTAAGGGAATTTGATTTTGAATGGACTACGGCAAAGTCATCGAAAAGGTTAGCTTACAAGTGCTTGGACGCACACAGAGTATTCTTGCTACTCTGAGTGTGTAAACGTTCAGAAATTCTGAAAGAAATAGAGGCGCAGTATTATTTATTCTCCAACGCCAACGGGAACTGGCAGAAGGGCGCAGAAATAATAATTAGATAAGTGGTAGGGTGGAAATGGGTGATTTTACAGTTTTAAGATATAACAGACAGATTTAGGGATATGTCACAGGGATTGAAGAAAGGATCGACGTTGCAAGGAGGGACGTACCGGATCGAGGAGACGCTCGGGCAGGGTGCGTTCGGCATCACTTATCTTGCCGTACACCTGCGGCTCAATAAGAAAATCGCCATAAAGGAGTTCTTCTTATGCGAGTTTAACACCCGCAATGATGACTGCATTATGGTGGAGGGGGCCGCTGGATCAGTTTTCACTGATTTCCGCAGAAAGTTTCGGAGGGAGGCAGAAAACCTCGCTAAACTGAGACATCCCAATATCGTCAACGTATCCGATATCTTCGATGAGAACGGCACCACCTACTATGTCATGGACTTCATCGAAGGAACCAGTCTCGACGGATATATAGGAGCCAAGGGGCATCTGAGCGAGAAGGAGGCGATAGCGGCTATCATCGAGATCGGGAAGGCATTGGAATACATGCACTCTAAAAGGATGCTGCATCTTGATATAAAGCCCGGAAACGTGATGCGGGATGCTGATGGAAGATACTTTTTGATTGACTTCGGACTCTCTAAGCAGTTCTCTGATGTCGGTAATATGGAAGCCAGTACTGTTATCGGAGCGGGAACACCGGGGTACGCTCCAATCGAGCAGATGACTTTCCGGAAAGACGGAACATTTCCAGCCACTCTGGATGTGTACGCTCTCGGAGCCACCATGTACAAGATGCTGACCGGAAAGAGACCGCCCGAAGCGGCACATATTCTGAATGAAGAGTTCCCGAAAGATGAACTGATGAGATACGGAATCTCAGTAAAGACCATCAACTCCTTAGAGAAAGCCATGATGCCGAATTATAAGAAGAGGTATCAGAATGTGCATGATTTCCTGACAGATCTTGAAGAGGGGAATAACTCAACAGACAACTCAATGTCGTACGAGGAGGATGAAAAGACATCTTACCTTGCGGATATAGAGATCGAACATCAAACAGAAAAGCCAATCAACTCTCCCACTCCCCAAACAGACATTCAGTCGGAAACATATGCAACGGTAGCTCATGAAAAGAAGAAACGGCACTGGATGAGACCGGTAATCGCATCGACTATTCTGGGCATTTTGATTCTGTTAGGCTGGATAATAGGAAGGACTTTTATTGGTGATGATACAGAGTCTAACACTAACGAACAGATTGAAAGAATCGAAATGACAGCTTCCGAGCTATTTGAAAAAGGAGAAGCTGCCAACCAGCGCAACGATTACTCGGAAGCTGCTGAATGGTATCTTAAGGCGGCAGAGCTGGGACATGCAGGTGCTCAATGCAATCTCGGATGGATGTATGAAAACGGTACCGGGGTCACCAGGGATAAGAATGAGAGTGTAAAGTGGTTTAAGAAAGCTGCAGGACAAGGAGAAATGAATGCTCAGTTCAATCTTGGAGTAATGTATGAAAACGGGGACGGCGTTCCTAAAGATTTGAATGAAGCCAGAATATGGTTTGGTAAAGCAGCCAGTAAAGGTCATGTGATGGCTAAGGAAAAACTTCAGGGATATTCGTTAGAATCCGGTGGATATAAGATGTAACTTGGTTAATTGCCGGGACTCTAAGATGTAAGTTGTCAGCTTTAACCGGACCGTGTATGATGCATTTATATGATGATTTACGCATGAAAATGATAATATAAATTAATTCGATATGAAGAAGATAAAATTATATCTCACATTGGCTTTAGCAATCCTTCTGCCGATGGCTGCCGTTGCTCAGAAGCAGATCTCAAGGCCGACTAAGCCTCAGAAAGAACAAACGCCCGGAAAGAAACAGAACACCGGAAAGAAACAGGATAGAGGCTCCGCTTCCCAAAGTTCGTCATCTAACAAACCTAAAGTACAAGCTTCAACACCTACAAAAAACAAGCCCGTCATGCATGCAGAGGCTTTTGATCTCAATCTTGATGAAAACGCAGAGTCAGACGGAAGGAAAATGATCAAGCTTTCATTCAATATGAAAAGCACCGGAGTCAAAGGACATATCCTTAAACCCGTAATCATCATTGAAAAAGCAGACGGGACACCCCACAAACATCCCGACGGAAGCCTCATAGAATGGAAATCAAATGCAAGCTATGAGGCCAAGTATGACGAAACTTCATGGACAGAAGGAAACTGGCTGGGCATCTATTGTGACAGACTGGATCCCTTACCCGGAACCAATAAGTATGCAGCCTTGATAAAGATCTGGGACGAGACCCTCGGAAAATATATTACAGACGAGTCCGATGTCAAAAGAATGTGGTTCAACTATACAGGAGATCCATTAGCGACAGCCTATAATCTGAAATTAGATAAGGACGCAATGTCGGACGGAAGGAAAATGATCAAGGTCTCCTTTAATATGAAAAGCAGCGGAGCCAAAGGTCATATACTCAAGCCCGTCATAATAATTCAGAGAGCTGACGGCACTCCACATAAACATCACGACGGCAGTCCTGTAGAATGGAAATCAAATGCCAACTACGAGGCCAAGTATGACGAGACAACATGGACAGACGACGGCAACTGGCTGGGCATATATAGCGACCGACTGGACCCCTTACCAGGCAACAATAAGTACGCCGCCGTGATAAAGATCTGGGACGAGACTCTGGGGAAATATATCAGCGATGAGAAAAACCTTCAGCGATGCTGGTTCGATTATTACGGCTCAAGCTTCGGAAAGTGAAAGTCTCGGGATGCGCTGACAAAAGGCCCTTGAAATTGCGGTAGCACAAACAAGACTTCCACAGGACTATGAGAACCAGATGTCTGAATTCATCAACGAGAGCATTTGGTAATCTTAATTTAAGTTACGCAAACTCAACTTAAGGTTTATAGGTTAAATGGTTATAGGGTTATATCAGACGTGGTATAGAGCCCTTCTGAAGTAAATATTCAAATTTTTCTTATAACCCTTTAACCTAATAACCTTCTAACCCTCAACTTTCGCTTACGAAAGTTGAATAATCTTAAGACTTGGATATTTGGTGGAAAAATTCGACCATTTCATACAGGATGCTGTGAAAAATTTGCAAGTGGATTCCGAAATAAATAACTTTGCTTCGTAAAACTTAAACAACCACGAAAAAACTAAGATAATGAAAAATAGACTTGTATTGCTCATTCTTCTAATTTTCCCTTTTTTAGCCAAAGGGCAAGAATACGAAGTTGAATCATTTGACATTGTACCTTCCGACCTTTCAGCTCGTACTAACTCAAGAGTGGACAACAACGGAAAGAAGTGTGGGCTTATCAAGGTCTATGTAAGGGATGCTATAACCGGAACGAGCGGACCTGCGATCGGTGAGGTTGTTGACAGAGGAATGGAAAAATGGGTGTATGTATCTCATGATGCAAAGATGGTCGAGCTTCTCTTCAAAGAGCATATGCCGCTCTTTATCACCTTCAATGACTACAACTACCCAACATTGACAGGGCAGATGACATATAAACTTAAGTTAAAAGAAGTCTCTCCTGCCCAAACATCAAATTCAAATTTGAGTCAAGGCGATAGAGAAATGACTCCTTCTGAAATGTTTGAGAGAGGATATGAAGCTGACCAAAATTCTGATTATTATGAGGCTGTCAGTTGGTATAGGAAAGCTGCGGAGCAAGGCTATGCCAAAGCTCAATTCAACCTTGGAGTAATGTATGAAAATGGCGAAGGCGTAGCTCAGGATTATTTCGAGGCCATAAATTGGTATAGGAAGGCTGCCGAGCAGGGGAATGCCTATGCTCAATGTAATCTCGGTTATATGTATGAAAATGGCATTGGTGTATCTCAGGATTATTCCGAGGCTTTGAATTGGTATAGAATGGCTGCTGAACAGGGGAATGAAACAGCTCAAAACAATCTTGGGAATATGTACTCAAATGGATACGGCGTGGCTCAGGATTATTCCGAGGCTGTGAATTGGTATAGAATGGCTGCTGAGCAGGGATATGCTCCCGCTCAAAACAATCTTGGAAATATGTATTGTGATGGAGAAGGTGTGGACCAGAATTATTCCGCATCTGTGAGATGGTATAGAAAGTCTGCTGAACAGGGTTATGCCAGAGCTCAATGCAATCTTGGTTATATGTATAATAATGGCTATGGTGTGGATCAGGACTATTCCGAAGCCGTGTATTGGTATAAGAAGGCTGCTGAGCAGGGGAATGCCCCTGCTCAATGTAATATCGGTTATATGTATGAAAAAGGTGCCGGTGTAGATCAGGATTATTCTGAAGCTATGAAATGGTATTCAAGGGCAGCAGACAATAACAATCTACGAGCCAAAATCAAAATGGGATTTTTATACTTCGAGGGAAAGGGAGTTGCCAAAGATGAATCAAGAGGTATCGCAATGATTGAAGATGCTGGTGTGGAGAATATTGATCCATGGGGAGCATGCCAAATTGCAGAATATTATATGAACCGTAATCCAAAGAAGGCACTCCTATGGGCTACTCAGGCATATGAAACCGCAGATGAGTATTTTAGCACGGTAGAGTCAGCCAAGATTTTAGGTTTGATTTATCTTAAAGGGGGAAAAGACGTATACAACTACTCTCTGGCGGTAAAATACCTTAAAGAGGGGGCTGAACTTGATAATCCGAAATGCATTGATATTTTGAAATCACTTGGAGAACCATTTGAAGAACCTGAAGCTACGGTTTCGGCTGGTTTGCAGACCGGACAGGAAAACTGAGAAAAGGCCTGTTGACTACTTACACAACTCTACATTTTTTATATTCCTAAATAAAAATATTATGAAGAAACTTATATCATTGACTGCCATCTGCATATTCACAGTGTCCGGATTTGCCCAGATGCGCCAATTCGGAAAGACCATCAAGAATGTGAACAGAATAATGACGACCGGCATACTTACTTCAGAAGCTCTGAAAGCCGCTAAAAACGCTCAGAACGCAAGGCAGAAGCCAATCACTAAGGTAAGGCCAAAGGTTGCTAATCCGACATTACCAACCTTAACATTCAACAATCAGTTTAGACATGATTCTTTGTTTAAGGCACCTCATATTGAAATCCCGTCGCTACCAAAACTTAGCTTACCTGACCCAAAGAATCTCAGGCTGAGGGAAGATTCAATTAAGGAAAGCGATACCGGCATTGACCGTAATTCGGAGAACATTAAGGAATTCTATAGGTTTAGTTATGATAATCTCGTAGAGAATCCAACAGACGATAATTTGGCTTTTTGGGTCATCGAAACAAGCGAACGGCCTATCGAAACAGCTTCCATGCTGTTTAAAGATATAATGCAAAGATATTTCCCGAACTCAAGCGTGCTGTCTACTTTTGAATGGAGTGATATGTCGGATTTTAATTCAGAAGAATTGGAAATTCTAAGTTCTATGGCTCACATCGGACTAACAGCTATTGAAGAGGATGATGGAAAATCTGAAGATATCACAAAAGACTTTCTAATCTATAACATAGCCTTGTGGATGACGGTAGATCCTACAGAAATCGAAAATGCTGAAAGAGATATAGATTATCTGAATGAAAAAACAGCAACCGAGTCAGATAAAAGATATGATAATCTTCGTGCTCTCTTGATCTATGCCAAAGCTTATATTGCAGGACATGGAATGGATAATCCCCAAAAAGCTTATAATCTTCTCAAAAAAGCCGAAAAAAGTATTGAGAAGATGGATCTTGAACCAGACGTCAAGATTATGTACTGGCAATACCTTCGCGCCCTCGGCGAAGCTACGGGCGATCAAAACGAGGTGAACAGATGCGACTCAATCATCGACAACATTCAAAACGAAATCGATGCAGCTTCATCTCAACACAAATCATAATGTCAATCCGTGAAACACAAAACGACGATAAATCTACCATCAATGCTTAATAGTCACAAGAATTTTAGATTATGCATACTGTTAGTAAGCTTAATCTTATTCAATCCTTATATCTGGAGTCAAAATCTTTCTATTGAGGAATTTATCTCAGTCCCTTTTGACCTTTCATCTCGCACCTCATCAGTCTCAGACAACAACGGTGTGCCTTGTGCACTTGTCAAGATAATATGTAATGATGAAGTGACTGGTGTGCAAGGAAATGTGATAAAATCCGAGAACCATAGCAATGAATACTGGGTTTACCTGACGGCAGGAACTAAACGCTTCAAGATACTGACCCTTCACCACGTTCCCTTAGAAATACATGTAAACAAGGATTTTCCGGACGGACTTACCTCCCATTCCACCTACCAGTTGAATTTGAAAAGCGATCTGCCTCCTGATATTCTTTATGGAGCTTCTGATCAACTTAAGCCGATAGCAATATGTAAGGACGGAGAGCCTCTTCTTCCAAAATGGTGGAATATTCATGAAGAAGGAATGTATGTCGGAGTGTCTCCGGCATCTTCGTTTGATGGCGATGTGGCAAAACTTACCGCAATCAATAATGCAATCTATTCGTTTGTTCATTCCAAGGGTTGCTATGTAGAGTATAACGCAGAAGTCGAACAAGATGATGAGACTGAAAAGTATGCAGTGATTTATAAAGCTATCAAAGAAGGATTCTCTATCAAAATTTCACAAGAATACTATAATTCGGATGGTCAATACTTCGTTTTGTGCTCTATAGACAATGATTCCAATTCTTCAAACTCCATGATGATCAATTGGAAGTTCGAGGATGAAAACCTTAATGGCAGCCTCGCTGTGGAAACTATAGTACAGGCCAAAATCAACAGATCTCCATTTGAAAGCCAAATGACATATAAGTTGTCATGGTCTCCTGATACTAATAACGTACAATGGGTCAGCAATGGAAAGAAACTTGTAGACATTAACCATCCAAAGAAAGTTGACGATATCGGAAACTTCATTCTTGGAGGAGATTTAGGAGTATCACAACTGCGGCTTTTGACTGCCATTCCTTTGCTGTCTGACTCTATTCGTTATTCCACAGTTTTCGAAACAACTGAAAACGAAGACCAATGGTCAAGAAAAATGATGATATTCTCTTATGGCCGGTCAATCTGTAGAGACATAAAGCTGTATGATTACAGCAATGGGAGCTTAAAGTTTGGAGTTTCTGAATATTTTCCGGAAATACCTTGGAAAAATGATATTGGCAGTGAAAGGATTTCACAAGAAACAGGTTTATCAAATAAGTATTACAGGTTTTATACTGATGACAACGGTCACGATACAGCCATCGAAAGTTTAGGATATTCTCAAGGAGATCTCTTAGAAACGATGAAAAATATTTCTTTATTGCAGGGAATCGATTTGGGTCTTGAAAAGCTGACCGGATATATAAGAGGTATCCGATGGTCTGAGGACCAAAACATTGATGTTTCTGAAAAATTTTACTCTAAGGCCAAAATTTATCCGTTCTTTTATTTAGATCCAGATGAAAGAGAATCATGTTTGGATAAGAAATATCGAAAAAGCTGGACAGACAACAGGGATAAATTAAAGAACTTGACACATGTCATATTAGCAATCGATCCTGCTATATATGAATAGACACAAAGCTAAAGAAAGACTTAGTTTGTCTGTTGATTAGCTGGTCAAAAAAGGCGTAAATAACGATAAATGAAGAGGAAAAGACTGTTTTGCGAATTGGGGCCTGTGGCCTACGCCATATCGACTTACAGGCAGATAGTGAAGAGAAAGATTCAAGATCTACTTGATAAAGGTAGATTTGCCTCAGGAAGAAGCTCAGAGCTTCTTCCTGTGACAGTATGGCAACATACATCTAATATGATAAAGCGAGGTCCGGGTATCGATCCCATCCTCCAGCAAAACAAAGCCCATAACATCAGATTGGCCTGCAGCCGGATCGACGGACTGATCATCAATCCGGGCGAAAGCTTTTCCTTCTGGAAGATGGTGGGGAAGACTTCCAAACGAAACGGCTTCCGCGAAGGGAGAATTTTAGTCAACGGACACCTTGTGGCCGGATCCGGAGGAGGACTATGTAATCTGGCCAATACACTGCATATCCTTATAATGAACAGTCCCATGAAGATCACAGAACTTCATCACCATTCCGATGCCCTTGCTCCAGACCCTGAAGGTGTGCGTGTGCCATACAGTGCCGGGACATCGGTTAATTATAATTATCTGGATCTGCGATTTCGCAATGACACAGACAATGCAGTCCAGATATGCGCTCGCTGTGAAGGAGATAACCTTGTGGCGGAGCTTCGTTCTGAAAAAGAGTTTCCCGCAACTTATCGGATAGTAGAAGAAGGACATCATTTCCGCAAGGAGGAAGATGGACGATATTACCGAGTATCTAAGATATATAGGGAGACAATTGACAGATCGACAGGCAAAGTATTGAAACGCGAATTGAAATGGGACAACCGATCCCGCGTGATGTTTGATCCGGAGCTAATCCCGCTTTCGCAATTTGAGGAGAGTGTGCAATGACTAATATTTACTGTAAAATCCTGTCATAAATTTTAAGAATCCAAATATTTTGCTTACCTTTGCCAAAATTACAGATATAAATTTTAAGTTTTAAGTTATAAGTAGTGATTCAAATTAAATATATAATATCATAAAAGCATTATCTTCTGAATTTCAGAGACTAACAATTATGCATTATTAATTATGAATTATGCATTCCTACTTATCATACAGAATATAAGCATATGGCACAGGGATTGAAGAAAGGATCGACATTGCAGGGAGCGACGTACCGGATCGAGGAGGTGCTCGGACAGGGGACGTTCGGCATCACGTATCTGGCTACGATGAAGGAGAAGGTCAGCGGAAGGCTCGGTATGATGGAGGTCGACGTCAAGGTCGCCATCAAGGAGTTTTTCATGAGCGACGTAAACGGCAGGAAAGCCGATGGAAGCACGGTGGAGGGTTCGACCGGGAATGTCTTCACAAACTATAGGAAACGATTCAGGAAAGAGGCAGAGAACCTGGCACACCTCTCCCACCCCAACATTGTGCAGGTGTTTGACGTCTTTGACGAAAACAACACCTCATATTACGCCATGCGCTTCATCGACGGAGAATCGCTCGACAGCTACATAGAAGCCAAGGGATGTCTAAGCGAAAACGAAGCTATAGCTATAACAACTGAAATCGGACGGGCTTTAGACTACATGCATTCCCGCAAGATGCTGCACCTCGACATCAAGCCCAACAACATCATGAGGGATCCGGACGGCCATCACCATCTGATTGACTTCGGACTATCGAAACAGTTCTCCGATAACGGAGCTCCGGAGACAAGCACATCGATAGGACTGGGTACGCCGGGATATGCGCCCTTAGAGCAAAGTTCCTTCAAACAGGACGGTTCATTCCCCGCAACTCTTGACATTTACGCTCTTGGTGCCTCTATGTACAAAATGCTCACAGGGAAACGTCCATCGGAAGCGAGCATTCTTCTAAATGAAGGATTTCCCACCGAAGAGCTAAGGAAGGCCGGAGTATCGGAAAAGACAATATCGATACTTCAGAAGGCTATGATGCCCGGCTATAGAAACAGATACCAGAGCGTCAGGGAATTCCTAAAAGACTTAGACATAAAGGAGAGGCAATCTTCGATGCAAGGAGATGAAAGAACTCTCTTTGAAGCTAATGAAGACACTTTAATAAAATCGGGAAACAATGAAAAAGAAGCACCGAAGGTGCCACCCGTCCCTGAACCGAGAAAACCTGATCTACCTAAGGATGAAAAGAAACCTGCGTCGAATAAATCGGGATTATCAACCGCGTTGCTGACAATAATCATAATCGGCGTGGCTGTACTTGTCGGATGGCTTATCTGGAAGGGTATTAACAGCGGTGGATCCAATCAATCATACTACGATGAAGACACTGTGGTAGTTGAGGAAGCTGTACCGGTAGAATATTACGAAGACCTTGACGCAGTGGATTCTGTCGTGGGGGAGATGGAAGCAGTAGAAGCATACACTGATGCGGAAGAAAACTTCAGGCAAATTGCCCGGTCTCTTGTCACTTCTGACTATAAGGTATATTTCCACGGAGATTTCAACGACGGAAAAAAGAACTATCCCATTGAACTTACGTTTGACTGCAATCAGAATTACCTGCCAACAAGTTGTCTGTATCAAAATGTTGATTACAAGGCCAAGGTGAAAATGAAAATCAACTTCATAGGAGAAAGGATGATTCTCAGCGGCAATGCCGGAGGATGCGACTTCACCATCTCATTGGAGCCTTATGATGACGGCAACTGGAGAGGCACGGCCAAAAACTGCGAGACCAAACTTGAAGCTGAGGTATGGCCGGTCGCTATCGTGGAAGCTGTAGAATAGTAATCTGTTGATTAAGACTTCATATGGGTTTATGCGGGCGCATAGCATATGCCATTTTTTTAATTTCATGGATAAATCCGACCATTTCATACAGGATGCGGCAAAAAACTTGCAAAGGAAAACTTAAAGCATTAACTTTGCATCGTAAAACTTAAACAACTACTAAAAACGAAATCATTATGAACGACAACGCTAAGAAAGATATCAGAAACAACGTGGCAGCAACAGGCGCAAGCGCAGTAATCGGTGGAGCAGCAGGCACAGCGGCAGCTACTGCCATCAAGGGAATGACCGCCAACGCCCAGGAGATAGAAACCCCGGAACCAGCTCCCGAACCCAAACCGGAACCAAAGCCCCAACCCAAGCCGGAACCTAAACCGGAGCCCAAACCCGAACCGGTGAAGCCGGAGAAACCAGAACCCGTTGAACCTAAACCTGTTGAGCCGGAGCCCGTTGAGCCGGAGCCCGTTATACCGGAGCCAGAAATCGAAGTACTCGGTTATGAACGCGTCACTAATGAAGACGGAAGCCAGTCGGATATCGCTGTCCTCAATGTCGACGGACACCACGCCGAGGTGCTTGATGCCAATATTGACGGAAAGGCTGATCTATTGTGGGTGGATCTAAACGACAATCAGCAGATTGAAGAAGACGAGGTGGAAGTGGTGGTAGGAGAAAATATCGCTATGCAACAATTCCAGAACGAAGTAGGATATAACCCGCTGTACGCACAGAACGACATGCCCGATTACGTAAACGACGCAGACGTAGACAACTTCATGGCTTAAGCCCCTACTTAACTCTAACCTATACAGATAAAAGAGATGAGGATAAGACACCTAATAATCGGAGCGTCGTTTTTCTGCTCTCTGCAAATGAGCGCCCATGACTTCTCCGCGACAATAGACGGACAACAGATATTCTTCGAGATCACAAACAAGGCTAAGAAGACAGCCCAAGTGACATATAACGGCAACATCTCAGATAAGAACCGATCTGAAGTCAGAGGCACAGTAAAGATCCCCGCAAAGGTGAAGCATGAAGACACAGTATACGAAATCACCGCTATCGGGCCAAAAGCCTTTGCTAACGCAAATGGGCTCAATGGGATAGTGATTCCTTCAGGTGTCGTGGCGATAGGAGACTTCGCTTTCGAGAACTGCGACTCTCTTGCCAGCGTGGTCTTT
This sequence comes from Muribaculaceae bacterium, assembly GCA_029061225.1. Taxonomy (GTDB): domain Bacteria; phylum Bacteroidota; class Bacteroidia; order Bacteroidales; family Muribaculaceae; genus Lepagella. Next base: position 13,147 of record JAIDSM010000238.1, on the reverse strand, counting down.
CCGGGAAATCCTGTCACTTTCGGGCAGGGAACCTTCTTCAATTGCAAGGGAATAGAAAACGTAACAGTCGGCAGTGACTGGAAATCGATCGACCTTACTATGTTCAGATGGAGCAGCGACCTTAAAGAGATAACGATTCCGGCGAAGACAGAACAGATCAAAGGAATAAAGAAACTCAAAGCACTGCGCGCCATCTCGGTAGATCCCAATAATACCACGTTCACATCTTACAACGGTATACTTTACAGCAAAGACGGCTACACCCTCCTCGCATGTCCAAGAGCCATTGAAGGCAGAGTATCGGTCAATGACGGCACTAAGACGATTTCAGAAGGAAGCCTCATCGACTGCACAAGCATCACAGCTCTCGACTTTCCGGCTTCTGTAGAGACTCTGCCTTTCCGGGAAACCTCAAGGATGAAAGACCTTGAATACATAGTAATGAGAAACGAGAAGCCCATCTCCACCGGATATCTCGACGGGAAAGGCAAATTCCTGTTCCAGCTTGGATCAGACAATACACAGATCATCGTCGCGGCATCATCACAGAAAGACTATGTAAGCAACCTTGCCACTGATGCGGGTGAATACAGCGAGACGCCTGACGGCATTCCATATATTGTAGCTGCCGACCAGCTGCCTAACAAGAAGAACATAAAGGGTGTGAAAAACTTCGACAAATACTGAGCCTTATGAAGAAACTTATCATAATGAGCATGACCGCCATAATGGCGATCATTACCGCTCCGGAGACTTTCTCCCTCTCTCCCCTTGAGACATTCGCACAGTCTTCCATAGAGACTACCGACTCAATCACTACAAACCTTAAGCTCAAGGTGCTTCAAGGGAAACGTGACAACATTCAGAAACGCATCAAGGCAGAAGACGCCAAACGCAACCAGCAGATACCCGGAGTATCTCCCGAAAGACTCGAGGAAATGAACGACCGTCAGGATTCAATATGCCTTGCCCTGCGCTCAGAACTCACTGACGTCACGCTTGAAATCAAGGAACTCACACCTCCAGTCAGCTCACAGGTCATCGCAACGCCTCTCAACCAGCTCCTCAACGGCCAGACCCAAGCTCCGGCCGACAGTGTCCAGCCCAACTCCGCAAAACCGGAGAGAAAACCCAAGAAAAACAATAAAAAATAATTTGATACAGAAACCCCGGCATTTCATGGAATAGAGACCGGAAAGTTTTGAGGATAAAAACAGATGTATTAAATTTGCATCATAAAAATTAACCCGTAATACTCCACAGATATGAATACCAACGATAACGAAGCTACCCAGTTCCAGCAGACAAACAGCGAAAAGACCATCTTCGACAACGACAGCACCGCTTACAACAGCGAAGATACAACCTACGAGACAGATCAGGCTGCCTACACGGAGGAGAGCGCCAGCGCGGACCAGCCGCAGGCATCCGATTCCACAGGGAAGTTCGGATGGAAACAGGTGGCCGTCGGAGGGACAACCGGAATACTCCTCGGCACTGCCGCAACATTCCTCATGGGAATGAAGAAAGCTGACGATCCAATCGAGCCGGACAAGGATGGAAAAGTAGACGACAATGCCACTGAAGCAACCCAACCCGCATGGGCCGACGGCGATATAGCTGTGGCCACAGGTGTTAACGACGACATGAGCTTCAACGAGGCATTCGCCGCAGCAAGAGCTGAAGTCGGACCGGGCGGAGCCTTCGAATGGCACGGCAACGTCTACGGCACTTATTACGCCAACGAATGGAACGCAATGAGCCCGCAGGAAAGGAATGAATTCGGCAGCCATTTCAGCTGGAACGAACACAGCTCTGCATCAGACACTCACTATGCCTCGACAGGCCGCTCAGGCAGCCATCACACAGACCACACAGCACACCATACGACGACAAACAGCGAGCACACCTCCAGCACTCATACTACCGCACAGACCACGGAGGGAAATGACGACATCGAGGTAATCAGCGTTGACAGACCAGGCACCCACACTCAGACCATAACGGCTCAGGAACAACCGGTCGTCACAGATGACATGGATATAGAAGTGCTTGGAGTGACTTATGACGCCGACAACGACATTACATTAGGTGAGCTTAATGTGGGAGGACACGCCGCAGTGGTCATCGACATAGACGGAGACCAGACTTTCGACCTTCTGGCAGTCGACCTTAACGACGACGGGCAGCCCCAGGTCAATGAACAAGCCTACATCGGAGATGCCGGTCTTACCGTCAACGACCTTGGAGGTGTCACAGCCGTGATAGGCGGACAGCCTTCTCTTGACGGAATGCCGGATCCCGGCGCAACGGACATGGCCGGAATAGACAACAATGACACCATAGACTACACAGCCGACTTCGCAGGATGAAAACCAACTTACTCAGACTACTAACTTCGACGATCCTACTGGCACTGGCATTCGGACTCCACGCGAGGACCTATCTGGTGTCGGTAGGTGTTGCCGATTATTCCGGTTTCCCGGGTAAGATCAATAACCTCCGGCTCACGACCGCCGATGCCAAAACCATCGCGAACCTCTACGCAGACAACACATCGGTAGACTACTCGCTTCTGCTCAACGAAAAAGCTACTAAATCCAGAATAATCAAGGCCATGAAGAAAGTCTACAGCAAAGCCGGCAAAGACGACATCATAGTCTTCTTCTTCAGCGGGCACGGTTATCCCGGTGGCTTCTGCGCCTACGACGGCAACCTGACCTACAAAGCGGTAAGGGAAGCGATGGCTGAAAGCAAATGCAAGAACAAAATGATGTTTGTCGATGCATGCCGGGCTGGAGGCATGAGGGTGGAATCATCTTCTGCCGAAAGCGAGACAAACAGCGCGAAATCATCCAACGTGATGCTTTTCCTGTCATCGCGCAACAACGAGGATTCCATCGAACGCCCAAGCATGACCAATGGACTCTTCACCACATTCCTTCAGAAAGGTCTTAAGGGGGGAGCCGACGCGAATAAAGACCGTACGATTACGGCAAAGGAAATATTCGATTTTGTCCACTCAGGTGTGTCTACAGACTCGAGACAGAAGCAGCATCCCGTCATGTGGGGAAACTTCGACAACAACATGCCGGTAATGAAATGGTAGGTAACCAATAAACTCAGACAATCAACATGAACGATATACTCAGTCTCAAATGCCCGGAATGCGGAGCGGTTCTCACCATCAAGGCTCAGCCCGGAATGGAATCGAAATTCATAACCTGTCCATCTTGCGAAATTAAAAATCCATTCGTCAAATTCAGAAAAGTAGTTCCTCAACAGAAGGCTGAACAGGATCCTCCCACTGACTACGGATACGGACACAGACGCCCGCAGCCAGAAGAGAAGACTCAGTACAGGCATTCCGAAGAACACACACAATATCAGCAGCAGGATCCAAAGACCCGAACGGGTGAAGGCCTCAACCGCAATATGACTGTCGGGGTACTCCGACTGGCCGGAAGCAACACGACCTTTCAGCTTAAACCGGGACGAAATGTAGTTGGAAGGAAATCCTCCAACTCCGGAGCCGACTTCCAGATCGAGACAGGCGACAAGAGATCCATGAGCCGCGAGCACATAGTTATTGATGTCAAGAGGCATCCTGCCAACGGAATAATACATTGTCTGTCGCTATTTAAAGAAAAGGTAAACAAGACATTCGTAGGCAGCGAGCAGCTCCTGCCCGGAGATGTCATCATCCTGCAGCCGGGACATATTATTAAGCTTCCTGATGCAGTTTTAAAATTCGATATTCCCGACGAGGAGCGAACATCAATCTGAAGCATTGCATGACTTAGACCCTCAGAACCCGGAAAGCTTCTGTAAAAAAACGAAACAAGCAAAAAGCATGAAATTTAAACTTAAAGCGACAAGCATATACGAGGACGGCCAAAGAAAGGATGCCCTTGGCAATCCGCATCAGGAGGACTACATATTCCCTTCCGAAAGTAATCTGAGCGATGACGCCCGACTTTTCATCCTGTGCGACGGCATGGGAGGACACGACGCGGGCGAAGTGGCGAGCAAGGCCGTATGTGACGCAATGAGCCGTTCGATACTCTGCGACGGACACAACCAGGAGGGAGTTTTTACCACAGAAGACTTCGAGAACGCAATCGACGCCGCCTTCAGGGAACTCGACCTTAAGGATACCGGTGCCGAGAAGAAGATGGGCACTACCCTCGCCTTCCTCAAGCTTTACGACAAAGGAGCCTACATCGCCCATATGGGCGACAGCCGAGTATACCACATACGGCCGGGAGAAACAAGAGACGACACAGAGATCCTGCACGTCACTCCCGACCATTCCCTGATCAACGACCTTCTTAAGGCCGAGGCTATAACAAAAGAGGAGGCAAGGACTTCAAAGCAGAAAAACGTCATCACCCGAGCCATGCAGCCCGGTATGGACCGCAGGCCTAAGGCTGAGGTGTACCAGACTTCCGACATCAAGGTCGGCGATTACTTCTATCTCTGCTCCGACGGTATGCTGGAGGATCCGGAAATGGAAGACGGTTCTCTCATCAGAAACATCTTCTCGGAGAAGATGGGAGACATCGCCAAAAAGACCCAGATACTTAAAAACGTCACCAAAGACAACAGAGACAACCATTCGGCCTTCCTGATACAGATCACGGAAGTGACCGAATCTACCCCTACTGTCGGCTTCTCAGCCCAATTAGAAGACGGACCTGCGAAAGAGCCGGCTTCAGATGTCTCCGATCCCGGGGCTGCCGCCATGCCAATGGCAGTGCCAACAGCCGTAAAGCCGGAAGAGACCGCTTCCCCGGAGCGCACAAAGCAACTTAACCAAGAGTCAGCAACCGCCTCGGCAGACAAGCTTAAGAAGAAATTGACAAGTCTAAAGGTGATGATAGGCGGCGGCATCGGTATCATTGTCTTACTTATCGGCGTCGTAGGATACTTGGCATATAGTTCGGGTAAAGAAACGACCGACTCCGTTCCTCATACGCAACCAGTGATCAAGGAAAAGAAGAATACCCCTAAGGAGGTAAAGGTAGACGAACCAAAAAAAGCCACGATAGAACAGCCAATAGATAAGCCTGCGCCCGCTCCGGCAGAAAACCAGGCAGCCAAGCCAAAGGAAACTAAAGAAAACCAAGTCAAACCGGATTCCCAGGCTCCGAGAAATCAATCTCAGGAGGCTAAAACGGAGGCTCCGGCCGCGTCCCCTGCCCCGAGTTCAGAAAAAGCAGAAAAAGCTAAGGAAGCTCTTTCGAATATGAAAAAAGAGGGGGCCGGCTCGACTGAGGGAATCGTAGAAAGCGACCAGAATCTCAAGAACGATAGCACGAAAAAGAAGTAGCAAGCCAAAACCATGAAGGGATATACGAACGTACTGGCGCCGGGCACCATAATCAAAGGTAAGAATTACCGGTATGAGATAATCAAAGTACTGGGACAAGGAAGTTTCGGAATTACTTACCTTGCCTCTTTGCAGATAATCGGCGAACTTGGATCGATCAACGCAAATGCGAAGGTCGCGATAAAGGAGTTCTTCATGTCTGACGTCAACGGAAGAAGCGAAAACACCGTGACGTCAAGCAGCAAGGCAGGGCTATTCGACAAATACAGGGAGAAGTTTGTCAAGGAAGCCCTCAACCTAAGTAAACTCAATCACCCCAACATCGTCAAGGTGCTGGAATGCTTTGAGGCGAACAACACCGTATATTACTCCATGGATTATATCGAGGGAGAAAATCTTGACGACTACATACGTCAGAGAATGTATCTCGCTGAGAGCGAAACCCTTCGGCTCTCTGACCGGATTCTCGATGCTCTTGGCCACATGCACTCAAAAGGGATGCTGCATCTTGACCTCAAGCCCTCAAACATAATGATGAGGCAAGGAGAGCCGATCCTTATCGATTTCGGTCTTTCCAAACAATATGACGAAGCAGGCAATCCGGAGACCACAACCTCGATTGGGGGCGGCACACCGGGCTACTCCCCTATCGAGCAGTCCAATTACTATGGTGCCGGCTCACAGTCAAAAGCCATGTCCGCAACTATGGATATTTATGCCCTTGGCGCGACGATGTTCAAGATGCTTGCCGGACACCGCCCCCCTATCGCATCGGAAATATTGAATTCCGGATTTCCTGAGGATGAACTTATGGCCAAGAACGTCTCACCAAAGACCGGCAGCCTCGTCAAGAGGCTAATGGATCCTCTATGGAGGCACAGGCCACAAAGCGTCGAGGAAGTAAAGAATGAATTCCGTGTGCCTCCAGAGTTTCCAAAGAAAGATGCAAAGACAGAAGAAGTCAAGACAGTCTTCGATCCACGTATTTCTGGCCCAAAGCCTCCGGTAGCGGGTGCGGAAGTTGTGAGGCCTCCGAAAGTAAATACAGCAGGTCATAGGTCTGTAGCACAGGAAGTCGTAAATCCTTTTGCTGGCAAGCAAGTGAAGGCATACCAAGAACCCGACCTTAAGGAGAGGCACGGATGCATCTCTGCATGGCTTTGGGTTGCACTGGTAGCTAATGCCTTTCTCGTGTTGCTGTATGGGATAGCAATGTTCGGTGTGGATACAAGAGACGATGCCTTAGGATTTGGACTGTGCTCGGTAGGAGCGATGGTCAATGTCCTGAGTGCAATCCTGCTTCTAAGATGGAACAAACCGGGATTCTATATGATGGCAGTATGCTCCATAATGGCCATTGCAATCAATATATTTGTCTTGAACATGGCAGCTTATGTCATGATCGGATCCTTGTTTGCTGTTGTTGTGTGGTGGGCCATACTCCAGATAAAGAAAAACGGAGTATCAGCCTGGAGCCAGCTTTCCAACGGGTGGGGCGGAAAGAAAAACCAGACACTCTTCTGGATCTTCGGCGCTCTTATCGCCCTCCTATTCATTCTCACCTTAGTTGCCTTTAGAAAAGCCGGAGACAATGATCCTTACGAGGAATATGCGGAAGTGGTGGAAGAAGTCGTAGCAGATGAAGACATCGTCAAGGATAAAAGACTACGTCGGCTCACCAGCATGATAGAGCAGGCCAACGAGAATTTTCCACAAAGCATGGAAGAGGGTGTGGTCATGACAAAAGTATTCCTTGAGGATGATTATGTGATCTACATCGCCGAATGCGATGAGGATGTACTTGATATGGATCTCCTAAAAAAGAACAAGAGCAACATAAGAAAGGCAATCAAGACCAACCTATCGGCATCAGATCCCGCCATAGAGATGGAATTGAGCACATGTGTCAATGCCGACAAGGGAGTCGGGTACCGCTATGTAGGAGACACCACAGGAGATTACTTTACAATTCAATTCCCTGTCAGCGAGCTAAAGGAAATTATTGAATGATAATAGCGGATGTGGAAGATAATGTGAATATATTTATTCATAGTGTTGAGTGCCATCAGTTATTACAATGTGTAAATAAAGAGTATCGTAAAATGAGTTAATGAGTATTCGACGTGTAAATATAGAAAAAAGTGCACTAAGATATGAAAGTAGAATTATCAAGATTAATAATCCCAACTTTTATTATTTTTTATCTAATTTCTACTATTTTGCTAAAACCGTTTTATGAGAGGGATGATCCTAAAAATTTCCCCTTCAAGCAGAATAGAAAGAAAGCTATATTTAATCTAATATGGGTAAATTTAGTGTTTAGCGGGATAGCATATTTCTTTCTTTTTGAGATATTGTCATTGTATCTCCCTAAAGTCATCATTGTTGATAATAATGAATCGGTGAACGAATACTTATTATTATCTGACGACAGTAATGACAACATGAAAGCATCTTTTAATCATTTTTATATAAAAAACGAATCTTTGCAACCAATTTACGCTATCAAAGTTGATTTCAGTAAAAAAACAAATCAAGAAGGAAGAATAGAATTCATCCGACAAATAAAATCAAATGAGTCTTTTTGTTTATCAAAAGAGCCATATAGTGAAATGAAGGAAGTTCCTGATTACATACACCACAGAAAAACAGGCAAAATTTTTAAGGGAAGTCACACATTCATCGTTTCGGAATCAGAATACTACCGACTGATGAAAAAAATTTACCCATATTATAAGTAAGAAAGATATGAAAAGGACAATATTAACGCTACTGATATTGATTGGCCTTGGTATGTTGCCTTCCGGTGCCTTCGGACAGAAAACTAAAAAGGAATTTATCGACGCCATAAAGGAGCATTCACAAAAACCTGGGAAAACCGGAAAAAAACAAAATAAGACAGATGGAGTTACCCTCGCCATGCTGAAATCGGCTACCAAGATAACGTATGGATTCGGCAATGGAACGGTACTACCTGAATATGCCTATCAGGGATATATTATAGTCACTCCTAAGAGCGTGACTTTGGAAATCTACAATAATTCACGGGTATGCTTTTCCGACACCGAGCGCCTTTCAACCACACAATATGCTACATTCCTCAACAGACTATATGGACTTGGATTAAAACCTAACCCAAATGATCCGATGATGCTTTGTGGAGGCACTCCGGATTCTATTGAGATAATGAAGGGGAACCAGACATTGTTTAAGGGAGATATAAACGAGAATATCGTGACAACTAACGGATATCTCTATGAGCCCTTCAAAACCCTTCTTCCAGACTACATGAAAGACGTCTACGAAGATCCGGGATCCACCTTCGAGCCCCGCCCTTTTGATCCTGACAACATTTACGATGTTCTTCCATAAAGATAAAGATCTGTCTAACCAGTTCTACGTTATGAAATGAAAAAATTCTGCTTTCTTGTAGGGTCTCTGATAATCAGTTATGCGATGGCATTAGCACAAGAGACAAAAAGTATCAACACCGACAATAAAACTATAGGAAGCTTCGCCGATTCAATTCCTGCAATTATTGAGGAGGTGAAGAACGGCGACAGGAGCCATATGAAGACTCTGGCGGAAGCATACCGCTATGGAGTTGGTATGGAAAAGAGCCTGATCAATGCCCTAATCTGTTACGACATCGCAAACGTGGATGTAGTGGAGGAGGCCCGCAGGTCGTATGCTGAAAATATTTAACGAGGAAATACAGGACCGGATAGACCTGTCCACGGTTTTCTCCACCGAGGAACTGGAGCAGCTCAAGAGGCTCGCTGCATCTGCCTTCGCAGGACTGGTCGATGCGGACGTCGTAGAAATAGTCCCGCCGGAGGAATAAGAAAATTTCTCGGTGATCACCCTTGATGCTGTGTAGCTTTGGTATAGATATTATAGTATTGGATATAGTCGAGCACTTTTTCGGGGATAAGACCGGCAAGAACAGGCATGCGGACGCACGGACCGTGCGTCCCTACCAATTGACGGAGTTGAGTTGAGGAGACGGGCATCTCGGGGGCATCTTTCAAAATGATCAAGGATGAATTATCGATGACCAATCGGGAGTTTTCAGGGGTCTTTATTTCTTCCCCGGGTCGGGGATAGACTATAACTCCGAATTCGTCAAGAATCTCCTGAGGGTTACGCCATCGGTCGAAATGCGCCCAGTTGTCACCACCCACAATAAGGCGGAAGTCTATGTCAGGGTAGGTTTCCTTCAGATGACGCAACGTATTGTAGGTATAGGATGGTATGGGAAGGGAGAATTCGAAATCACTGACCTTAATACCAGGAATGTCCTTTACGGCTATACTGGCCATATCAAGTCGTTCACTGTCAGAAGCCACATATCCCTGAGGCTTCAACGGATTGAGTGGAGACACCATGAGCCAGACCTCATCGAGGTCTGAGTGCTTGAGTACATATTGTGCGAGCCGGATATGACCGTTGTGAATCGGGTCGAAACTACCTCCGAAAATGCCTACCTTCATCTCTGTTCCCACTTTTGTTTGCGGACTGAATAGCCGAAATGGCCTATCAGTTCGCCCAGTGAGAAGTATTGTCCGTGACTGTAGACCAGCATTCCGGCTTTCTCAAGCTCAAGCTTGCCGGTTTCCGGATTCAGGAATCGCGAATCTGCGCGGACATTGAGTACATCAGCGATAAACATATCATGGCTGCCGAGATGCATCACATTTTTCACCCGGCATTCGATGCTGAGAGGAGACTCCTCAATCGTAGGACTCTTCACCATTTCACCGGGCAACGGATGCAATCCTGTCTCCTTCCACTTATCATAGTCGCGTCCGGAGCGGACACCGGCCCAGTCGGTGGCTCGAGCCATCGACGTAGTGGTGAGATTGAGGGTGAACTCCATGTTCTTCATAAGGAGCGCGTGGGAGTGGCGCTCAGGGCGAACCGATATGTAACACATAGCAGGGTCGGAACAAATAGTTCCGACCCACGCTACTGTTATCATATTCCACTCCTCGGGCGTTGCCCCACAAGTGGCGAGCACTGCCGGGAGTGGATATATCATGGTTCCCGGTCTCCAGGAAAGCTTCATACGAATTGATGATTTAGAATTGAGAATTTAGAATTAAGAAAGAATGATTGATTGCGGTAGCCTCAATTCTCAATTCTCAATTCTCAATTAAATTATACGTTGAGGTCTTTGAGCACCTGGTCGATATGGGCGTCGGCCTTCTTCACGACTTCCTCATACTGATCCTTGTCAGTAAGGTCTTCGCGAACCTCCACATAGAATTTGATCTTAGGCTCAGTGCCGGAAGGACGGATGGAAACCTTGTCGCCGGCCTCAGTGAAGAACTGAAGCACATTGCTTGTGGTCGGGAAGTCCATCTTTGTGATTTCTCCGGTCTTGAGATCCTTGCAGTTAAGGTCGAGATAGTCTTTCACCATTACAACTTCGCTGCCTGCGAGCTCCTTCGGAGGATTCTCACGGAAGTTCTTCATCATGGCTACGATCTCTTCGGCACCGCTCTTGCCCGGACGCACAACGCTTACGCCACGCTCGCGGCTGAAACCGATCTCGAAGTAGATCTCCTTGAGCAGCTCATAGAGGTCCATTCCCTTGTCGGCAGCCCAGGCTGCGATCTCACACATAAGGGGCACTGCGGAGATGGAGTCCTTGTCGCGGACAAATGTCTCGGCCAGGAAGCCATAGCTTTCCTCTCCGCCACCGATGTAGCGGCCTGTACCTTCCTGCTCACGCATGACATTCGCGATCCACTTGAAACCGGTAAATACGTCAAACATACGCACGTTGTTCTTGTCGGCGATACGCTTTACGGCTTCAGTAGACACGATGGTCTTGACTACATACTCGTTGCCCTTCATGAGACCGAGCTCATTGTTGCGGGTCATGAGGTAGTAGAGGAAGATCATAAGAATCTGGTTGCCGTTGACAAGCTGATACTCACCCTTGCTGTCACGAACTACGAGACCTACGCGGTCTGCGTCAGGATCGGAAGCGAGCACGAGGCTTGCGCCCACTTCGCGAGCCTTGGCGATACCCATAGCCATTGCCTCGGGATTTTCCGGATTGGGAGAAACAACCGTGGGGAAGTCGCCCGACTGCACATCCTGCTCGGGCACGTGGATTACATTCTCGAAGCCCCACATCTTGAGGGCATCAAACATCAGCATGGAGCCTGTGCCGTGGATCGGTGTGTAGACGATCTTCATGTCGGCGTGACGCTTGTCAGCTTCAGGAGAAAGCGACAGCGCGTGTATTTCCTTCAGATAGGGCTCGTCAATGTCCTTGCCGATAATCTGGATGAGGTCCTTGTTGGGGGTGAACTTTATCTGGTCTACGGAAGTGATCTTATTGACATAGGCGATGGTCTCCACATCGTGGGGAGCGATCATCTGGGCGCCATCGCTCCAGTATGCCTTATAGCCGTTGTATTCTTTCGGATTGTGGCTTGCAGTCACCATGACGCCGCTCTGGCACCCAAGATGGCGGATCGCGTAGCTCACCTCCGGAGTAGGACGGCAAGCGTCGAAGAGGTATACCTTAATGCCGTTGGCTGAGAAGATATCGGCAGCCAGTTCGGCAAACTTACGGGAATTGTTACGTACATCATGGCCGATGGCTACAGAAATCTGAGGAAGATCCTTGAAGCAGTCTTTCAGATAGTTGGCGAGGCCCTGTGTGGCAGCGCCTACTGTGTAGATGTTCATGCGGTTTGAACCCGGGCCCATGATGCCACGGAGGCCGCCCGTGCCGAATTCAAGGTCTTTATAGAACGCCTCTACGAGATCGGTGGGATCCTCGGCGTCAAGCAGAGCCTTGACAGCGGCGCGAGTTTCTTCATCGTACTGTGGGCCAAGCCACTGTTCGGCTTTGGCCTTTACGGTTTTCAACAGTTCTTCGTTGTCCATATTGAGGGTTATATTTTAAAGTTAATTTATCAGGCGATATTCATGAGGCATGCTCAAAACATAAGTTTCAATGTGCACCCTGAAATTCAAACGCAAATATAATGAAAATTGATGATAAAGGCAAGAGAATTTAAATATTATTTGCCTTTGTGGCGAATATTAGTTAACTTTGCATAATGAAACATAATACGCAGCACCCATGATATACTCGATGACAGGCTTCGGCCGAGCTACCTGCTCAGCCCCGACTAAGAAAATCACAATAGAGATAAAGAGCCTCAACTCCAAGCAGCTCGACCTGAGCATGCGTGTGCCCGGATATTTCAGGGAGCTCGAGGTGGAAGTACGCAATTCACTTCTTGAGAAACTCGAGCGCGGGAAGGTAGATCTGTCGGTAATGGTCGAGAACACAGCTCCGGAGGCTCCGGCAAGTGTCAACACTGAAGTATTGGCGGCATACAAGAGCCAGATCGAACAGGCTGCCGGACTTCTCGGCGTCGCGACACCGGAAGACTGGTTTGCCATCCTCATGCGCATGCCTGAATCTATGAAGACACAGCTTCAGACCCTTGACGAAGCCGACATCAAGGCATTCCGCGACGCATGCTCGGAAGCGGCGCAGAAACTCACCGACTTTCGGGAAACGGAGGGCAGGAAGCTCTATGCCTTCTTCGAGGAGAAGACCGGTAATATAGCCGCGTTGCTTGAGAAAGTGGAGCCATTCGAGAAGGAGCGGATCAATAAGATACGTGAACGCCTTGAAACGCAGCTGTCACGCCTCACGACGATAGAATACGACAAGGGACGTCTCGAACAGGAACTCATATTCTACATCGAGAAGCTTGACGTGGCAGAGGAAAAACTGCGTCTGAGAAGCCACATCAACTATTTCCGCGAGACTATGGG